>CAYMAP010000065.1:0-12312 GCA_964388425.1 uncultured Planctomycetaceae bacterium | reverse complement strand
ACCCGCCCCAAACGTGCCCTGGCCATCGTCCGCGAGGCCATCCGCGCCATCCGCGCGTTCTACGAAAGCTATGACGCTCCCGAGGCTGCCGAGGAGTCCTCCGAGCTGGCGGTGCTCAAGGCCCTGGCGCGGGAGGTGAAGTCCCGGGTTCCGGTCGACCCGGCGACCAAGCTCCGCAAACAGCTTCGCCAGGCCATCGCCGAAGAACGTTACGAAGACGCCGCCCACCTCCGCGATCAGCTCGAACAACTCAAGGCAGCAAACTCCAACGAATGACCTGTTGTGGCTCAGCCTCCGCCGGCTGAGGATCCGCGTGGGTGCAAGCGTCAAACAACTCAGCCCAGGACGGTCGTCGTCGCGGCCGGGAGGTGGTGGCGCGTTCCCCGGTCGTCGACGAGCACCAGCCCCTCCAGCGGGTCGACGTCCAGAACCCGCCCGATCCGTTCGCGTCCGTCGCTACGGACCCGCAGGCGGTCGTGCAGCATCGCACAGCGGGTCCGCCAGGCGTCGTGCAGACCGTCGAGTTGCCCGGCGGCGACCTCGTCCAGCCGGGCCTCCAGTCGAACCAGCACCGACCGGACGAGGTCGATGCGCTCGACGGTTCCGTCAGCCCGGTCGGCCAGGCAGCAGGCGGGCGAGTCGACGGTCTCTTCGGGCGGGGCGGCGGTGACGTTGATCCCCACTCCGACGACCCGCGCGTCGCACTGCCGGACCCGCCGGGCCTCGACGAGCACGCCGGCGAGCTTCGCGCCGTCCAGCAGGACGTCGTTGGGCCATTTCAGCTCCGGGTGCAGGCCGGCGACGTCCTCGACGGCCTCGGCCACCGCCAGACCGGCCGAGATCGTCACCGCTTCGGTCGGCAGCGGGTCGCAGCCTGCCAGGACCACACTCATCAGCACCGCCGAACCGGACTCGGCCTGCCAGGTCCGCCCCAGCCTGCCGCGCCCGGCCCGCTGGGCCTCGGCGAGCACGACCAGCCCGTCGGACTCGCCGGCCTGCAGCGCATCCCACGCCACGTCGTTCGTGCTGGAGACTTCCCCGAACCGCAGCACGCTGCGACCCAGCCGACATGTCGGCAGATCACGCTCGACCAGCACGGCGTCCAGGGCCGTCGGGCGAGACAGCCAGACGCCCCCGGGTTCGCTTCGCACGCCGTGACCCCGACCGGCGAGTTCGCGCAGGACGGCATCCAGCTCCGCCGGATTCAGCCCCGTCTGCCGGCAGAGTTCGTCGCGCGGACAACTCCCGCCTTGACGATCGACCAGACAGAACAGGACCGCATTGGTCTTCGTGTGGTTCATGGCTGATCGGAGGGTTCTACCACAAACGCCCGTCCGGAACCAGACCGGCCGGATGTTCAAAACAGCAGGCGGAACCCGACAGTCACGATCGGGGTGAAGTCGTTTTTCGCCGGCATGGTCCATCAGCGTCTTGGAGAGGTTCGGCGGGTGAACCCAAGCGAAAATCCCGATCAGTGTCGCCCGCAGCACTGCTTGAACTTTCGGCCTGACCCGCAGGGACATGGGTCATTTCGGCCGGGTGGCTTGTTCGTCGGGCGGACCGGTCGCGGCGCGTCCGGCCCGGGGCCGGCGGCGAAGGCGGCGGCGCGGGCGGCGTCGGGGATAATCGTTTCGACGGGTCGCTGTCGCTCCAGGCCGGGCATGGCAGGGCAAGGAGCCATGTCTTGCGCGGTGGGCTCGGCGTCCTTCGGCGGAGGGATGCGTCCGTCCTTGACGTAACCGGCGATCCGTCGCATCTCGGGCAGGGCGGCGGCGAAGAACTGTTTGTAGCCTTCGCAGAAGTGGTTGACCCGCTCGGGGCCGGCATAGAGCGGGCGGTGGTGCTTGGGACAGCCTCCGCGACAGAAACGGACGTATTCGCAGTCCGGGCAGGTTGCGGGCAGGTCGGTCTTGAGTTTCGCGAACTCCGCGAGCTTCTCGGACTGCACCAGCTCCACCAGCGGGGTTTCGAGGATGTTGCCGAGTTTCCAGCGGTCGTAGACGAAGTGGTCGCAGGCGTAGAGGTCGCCGTTGAACTCCAGGACGTGGGCGTTGGCGCAGGTCTCGTCGTAGCAGCACATCGAGGCCGTCCCGAAGATGATCTGGTGAAGGACGTTGTCGAAGAACCGCTCGGAGACTTTCCCCACGTCGCGGGCCGACCACTGCTCGAAGACGTCGAGGTAGAACCGCCCGAACTGCTCAGCCGTGCAGGAGTAGTCCGTCGGGTTCCCGTCGGCGTCGCGTTCGAGGATGGGGATGAACTGGAGATACCGCACGCCGCGGTTGACGAAGTAGCGGTAGATGTCGCCGGCGTGGGGGGCGTTGGCGCGGTTGAGGGTGACCAGGACGTTGAACTCGACCCCGCGGTCGCGGAGGCGTTCCAGGCCGGCCCAGGCGCGGTGGAAGGTGGGCTTGCCGGCGTGGTCGCGGCGGTAGGCGTCGTGCCACTGCGGCGGCCCGTCGATGCTGATGCCCACCAGGAAGCCGTGTTCAGCCAGGAATTCGCACCACGCCTCGTCCAGTAGCGTGCCGTTGGTCTGCAGCGCGTTTTCGATGGTCTGGCCAGGCTGTTGATATTGCTTCTGCAACTCGACGGCCCGTGTGAAAAAGCCCAGACCCGCCAGCGTCGGCTCCCCGCCCTGCCAGCCGAAGGTCACCCTGTGCGGCTGGGTTTGGCAGTACTGGCGGGTGTAGCTTTCGAGACATTCGTCGGTCATCTCGAAGCGTTCCGTGCCGGGGTACAGCTCGGCGGGTTTCATGGTGTAGTAGCAGTAGGAGCAGTCGAGGTTGCAGCGGCCGCAGACGGGCTTGGCCATGATGTTGAACGGGCGGAGGTCGGTCATGGAGACATTGTAGCGAAACGCCGGAGCGGAATCGAACCGCTTTGACGCCGGGAACGGTACGGAACGTCAGCCGCGAACGATCGCGAACCCAGGCGGAAAGAAAGTCATTCCGTTTCGTGGCCGTTTGCGCCGGTTCGCGGCAAAGAGACGTTATTCTTTGGCGGGGACGACCAGGCGGAGGAGGGTCAGTGCCCCGGCGGCCAGGAGCGTGCCGGCCAGCAGGAGCAGGAGCATCGCCCAGAGGTAGGTCAGGACGTACCAGATATCGCCGGTCAGGGCGTCACGGATCGGCTTGAACGCCGCGGCCAGGGCGGCCAGCAGCCCGGCCAGGATCGCCCAGACCGCCAGGGTCCCCCGTGCGTCGTGACGGACCGGGCCCAGCCGAACCGCCAGCATCGCCGTCAGCAGCACGTAGAGCGGGACTTTCCAGTTGGCCCAGTCAACGTTCGCCCAGCCCTCCAGCAGCCGGCGGAGCAGATCGACCTGCCCGGCCAGCGTCGCCCAGAGCTCTGCCCAGTCCCGGGGCAGTTCCTTCGGCAGGGCCGTGAGGCTGTGCAGCCCGTCGGCGAGGACCATCGAGCGGACGACTTCCCCGCCGAGGTAGCGCGTCAGCAGCAGGACGGCCGAGGAGCAGGAGAGGATCGTCAGCGCCGAGGCCAGCATCGCCACGAGCAGGCCGTGTTTGCCGGTCAGGGGGCTTCGGCAGGGGTCGGTCGAGGCGTCGCGCGGGCTGATGAGCCCCCCGTACGCCGGCCGGCCGGTCATGAGTCGACCGGCGGAGTAGGCGATTTCGCCCAGAAGCGTCGCCGGGAGCATCAGCCAATCCGTCGTCGCTCCGCCCAGCAGCTTCGCCCACAGGCGGTACAGGCCCATGCCGGTCAGCAGGACCAGCAGCAGCCAAAGTGCAAATGCAGCGTAGATCATGCGTTCTCTTCCGTGAGGACAGGGACGGTCCGTGATTGTTCCCATGGGAACATCGGCAACATCGCCCGCTTCGGGCCAGAAACGGCGTGGGATTCCTTGCCACGTCGAAGCGCCAAAGCGGATGCGGAAGCCCCCCCCCTCCGCATCAGATCAGGTCGGGTTCGGCAAAAAGTCCGCGTCGGGCGACAAAAAGCCCTTGCAGCGGCAGCGGTTGCTGGTACAATATCC
This sequence comes from uncultured Planctomycetaceae bacterium, assembly GCA_964388425.1. GTDB lineage: Bacteria > Planctomycetota > Phycisphaerae > SM23-33 > SM23-33 > CAYMAP01. The sequence goes on along the minus strand of CAYMAP010000065.1, from coordinate 8,318 downwards.
GATTCTCGCAAGTGTACAGAAATGACTCTCCGGCTTGGGTTTCCGGGCTGGGCATGGGAGACGAACACGTGGCAGTACGGCTGAGACTCAAACGCATGGGCCGACGGCACAGGACCTTTTTCCGCGTCGCGGCGATGGAATCCCGCAATCCGCGCAATGGGCGCGTGATCGAGGAACTCGGCTGGTACGATCCGCAGGCCGGCAGTGCCGACAACGCCTCGGCGTTGAACCGCGAGCGGATCGAATACTGGCTGGGCGTCGGCGCCCTGCCGACCGAGACGGTCCGCGACCTGCTCAAGCGGCAGGGTATCGCGGCGAAGTGACCCCGGCCGGTCGATGGGACTGCGCGTCGACATCCTGACGCTCTTCCCGGAACTCTTCGAGAGCTTCGGGCGGACCAGCATCGTCGGACGCGCCGCGGACAAGGGCCTGATCGACCTGGCGGTGACGAACATCCGAGACTTCGCCACCGATCGGTACGGATCGGTGGACGACGCGCCGTTCGGCGGCGGGCCCGGCATGGTCCTGACGTGCCAGCCGATCTTCGACGCCGTCGAGCACGTCCGCGGGCAGGCAGCCCCCCCGGGGCAGGTCGTCCTGCTGAGTCCGCAGGGCCAGAGGCTCACCCAGCCTCTGGTCGAGGACCTCGCCGGGCGGGAGAGATTGATCCTGCTGGCCGGCCATTACGAAGGATTCGACGAGCGCATCCGCGAGCACCTCGCCGACTGCGAAGTCAGCCTTGGCGACTTCGTGCTCTCCGGCGGGGAAGTGCCCGCCATGGCGCTGGTCGACGCCGTCGCCCGCCTGCAGCCGGGCGCGCTGGGCAAGAACGCCTCGACAACCGAAGAATCATTCACCATGGGACTGCTGGAGTATCCCCAGTACACCCGCCCGCGGGACTACCGCGGCTGGGGCGTGCCGGAGGTCCTCCTCAGCGGGGACCACGCGCGGATCGACGCCTGGCGACGCCAACAGGCCGAACAACGCACCCGTACCCGCCGGCCGGACCTGTGGGACGAATACAACCAGCAACAACCACCGAACGAACCCTGAGCGCAGGAGTATGACCGTGTCTGACCAACTGCTGAACATCGCGGCCGCCGGTAGCAGAAAAGAAACCATCCCCCAGTTCGACATCGGCGATACCGTCAAGGTCCACACCCGCATCGTCGAGGGCGACAAGGAACGCATCCAGATGTTCATCGGCACGGTGATCGCGCGGAAGGGTGCGGGGATGTCCGAGACCTTCACCGTTCGCCGGATCGTCAACAACCAGGGCGTCGAGCGGGTCTTCCCGGTCCACAGCCCGAAGGTCGCCGACGTGGAAGTCGTCCGTCGGGGCAAGACCCGCCGGGCGAAACTCTACTACCTCCGCGACCGCGTGGGCAAGGCGACGAGGCTGAAGGAAATCCGCACGCCGGGCAAGGCCAAGGCCCAGCCCGCGGACGAACCCGCTCCGGTCGAGCGGGCAGCCGAGACGACCGCCGCGGATAAAGCCCCCACCGCGGCTCCGGAAACAACCGCAGCCCAGGCCGACCAGGACCTGCCCCAGGCCGAGGCTCAAGCCGCCCGCGAGGCCTGAGCCCGCCCATGCCCACCGGCCGGGGCGAGAACGACGGACCGCTGCGGACGTTCCTCCGTCGGCTGTTTCGGGGGGACGCCGATCTCCCGCTGGGAACCCGCGGGGAAAAGCTGGCGGCACGATTTCTTCGACGCGCGGGGTTCAAGCTGCTGGCCCGCAACTACCGTTGCCCTGCCGGGGAGGCCGACCTGATCGCCCTGGACGGCCGGACGCTCGTCTTCGCCGAGGTCAAAACCCGCGCCCGCACCGACGAAGCCGCCCCCGAGGCCAACGTCGACGCCCGCAAGCAGCAGCGCTACCGCAAAGTCGCTCGGTATTACCTGTCCCGACATGACGCCGGCGACAGCCCCGTCCGGTTCGACGTCCTGGCCGTGGTCCTGCCCCCCGAACCCCGCGCCAACCCCCGCATCCGCCATATCCCCGACGCGTTCTGAGAACCTGTATGAACGCGTGGCATGGCCGTCTCGTCACGTACGGGCTGCATGACCGCTTTGATGGTTCATCCGCGAATACCGGGGAAGGCTTTGCCTCTTTGGCCTCTCGGCGTTAGCATATCGGCCATGATCGATACCGCCGTTACCATTCAGCCGATCGTCGGGTTGGAGATTCACGTCGAGCTGGCGACGCGGACGAAGATGTTCTGCCGATGCGTCAACCGCTTCGGGGACGCGCCGAACAGCCACGTCTGCCCGGTCTGCCTGGGCCTGCCCGGTGCGCTGCCGGTGATGAACAAACAGGCCGTCGAGTTCGCCATCCAGGTCGGGCTCGCCCTGGGCTGCACGGTCCCGGAGTACACCAAGTGGGACCGGAAAAATTACTACTACCCCGACCTGCCGAAGAACTACCAGATCAGCCAGTACGACCTGCCCCTGGCCGAGCACGGGCGGATCGAGATTCCCATGGACGACGGAACGGTCAAGGCCGTGCGGATTTTGCGGGCGCACCTCGAGGAGGACGCCGGCAAGAACGTCCACGACACGCCCGGGGGAACGGGCGTGGACCTCAACCGCGCCGGCGTGCCGCTGCTGGAGATCGTCTCGGAGCCGGATATTCACTCGGCCGACGAGGCCGCCGCGTACGGACGGGCGATGCAACGGTTGGTTCGCTGGCTGGGCGTGAGTCAGGCCAACATGCAGATGGGGCACATGCGCTTCGAGCCGAACGTCAACCTGCACATCACCGCGCCGGATGGGACGGTTCACAAGACGCCCATCGTCGAGGTCAAGAACCTCAACAGCTTCCGCTCGCTGCACGGGGCGGTCGACTTCGAGATCCGCCGGCAGGAGAAGGAATGGCGCGAGGACCCGGATGGCTTCACGCTGGCGAAGCTCGGCAAGCAGAACCGGGGCTACGACGACGACCTCGGCCAGACGGTTTTCCAGCGGGAGAAGGAAGAGGCCCACGACTACCGATATTTTCCGGACCCGGACTTACCGGCCGTCGTGGTGGACGAGGCGTGGCGTGGCGAGATCGCCGGTCGCATCGGCGAGTTGCCCCTGGCCAGGCGGGCGCGGTACGTCGAGTCGATGAGGCTGGCGTTCAAGGACGCCGACGCCCTGACGCAGGATCCGCCGACGGGCGATCTGCTGGACGCCGCCGTCCAGGCCGGGGCCGACCCGAAACGCTGCGCCAATATCCTGCTGGGTCGCTGTGCCGCCCTGGCCAATGATCGCGGCTGTGCGATTGCGGAGGTCGGAATCGACGCCGAGGCCCTGGCGGAACTGGTCGGGATGCTCGAAGCCGGCGAGATCAACGCCACCGCCGGTCAGAAAGTCCTCGACGTGCTGCTCTCCGAGGGGGGCAGCCCGAAGCAGATTGCCGAAGCCAAGGGCCTGCTCGCCGTCCGGGACGTCGGACAGATCGAGGCCTGGGTCGACGCCGCCATTGCCTCCAACGCCGAAGCCGTCGAACAGGTTCGCGCGGGGGGCAAGAAGCAGAAGAAGGCGTTCGGATTCCTGATGGGCCAGGTCATGCAGGCTTCGCAAGGCACCGCCGACCCCGCCGAGGTCCGCCGACTGCTGGAGCAGAAGCTCCAGAGCTGAGGGGCGCGGAGGGGCTGATGCACCAACCCGCTACTGCATATCGACCCCCCGGCATGCCGGGGGATAATCCGCCTTGCGTTTCGTCGTTCCCCGGTTCCCCCGGGCATGCCCGGGGCTGATTGCTTTCCTTTTGCCTTTCCCTTCAGGATTTTCTTTGCGTTTGACGAAACAGAAGACATACTGTATGATCTGCAAGTTGCTAACCGTACTGGGGTAAGCTGGAGACCGACCCGCCGGAGACGTTCCTTTGGGCCTGTCTGGTTTTCCCCCGGAACGTCTGCGGAATCGAACGAGGAGTCACAGATGGCACGTGTGGTCACCCGGCGTAGTGGAACGCCTTATCTGCTGGTGGTATTCGTTTTCCTGTTCGTCATCGCGGCCGCATTGGCCGTGCTGGGGTTCATGCAGCGGGATGAGGCCAAGGAACTCAGCGCCGCCAGAGAAGACGAATTGGCCGACCGGAACAACCGGCTCTCTGAGCTGGAGAAGAACAACGAGGACCTCGTCCAGTTGGTCACCGGTCGGAGCGGCACGGCGGTATCAGCCCGTAAACAGGCAGAGCAGGTCTACGCCCAGCTCGACGAGCGTCCCGGGCTCGCGCCGGAAGTCCTGATCCTTCTGGAGAAGGTCAAGGGCCTCCAGGCTGGCATCCAGGAACGGAATGCACAGACCGAGCAGCTCAACAAGCAGCTTCAGGCTAAGGAAGACTCCATCAGCAAGCTCCAGGAGACAATAGAGCGGAAAGTGGGCGAACTGACCTCGGCCAAGGACACGCTTGTTGATGAGCTAGAAACCGAGCGTCAGACGGCCAAGGAAGCCATCAACGAGATCAAGGGCGAGATGGCCGCACTTCGGGAGAAACTCGAAAAGGACATCCTCGCCAAAGAAAAGAAGATCGAAGAACTGCTGATGGAGCGTCAGAAGAAGCAAGAGGATATCACTGAACTGATGAAGCAAATGCGCGACCTCAAGGCCAAGCTCAATCCTCAGGAAGCCACCGTTGCCAACGAGGCGGATGGCAGGATCGAGAAAATCGCCACCAACGCCGACGTCTGCTATATCGACATCGGCAGCAAGGACCGCGTCCAGCCGGGCATGACCTTCGCTGTCTATGGTCCGAATCCGGCCAACGCCGAGGAGGTCAAGGGAAGCATGCTCGTCAGCAACGTCAGCGAAAACTTCAGCGAGTGCCGTATTCTCCAACAGGACAAGGACCATCCCCTCGCCGTCGGGGACACGGTGGCGAACCTGGCCTTCCACGCCGTGCGGACCTACGTGTTCACCGTTTTCGGGGAGTTCGACCTGCACGGAACGAACAACCCCACCCGCTACGGAACCGAGGAAGTCAAGGCCGCCATTCAGAAGTTCGGCGGGAAACTCAGCGACTCCATCGGTATCCAGACCGATTACGTCGTCATGGGCGCCGAGCCGCAGCGTCCTGAAGAACCCGCCCCCGACGCCGGGCCTTCCGTCCAGAAGGCTTACCAGCTCCAGTTGCAGGAATACAACCAGTACAACAAGGCCATCGAACTAGCCGAGTCGCTGAAAATTCCGATCCTCAACACCAACCGGTTCCTGATACTCACCGGGTACGAGCCCGCCACCGAGCCGTAAGCCACAAATCATAGGGACAATCCCAATCCTGTTCGGCCCAGCGTTTGCTTTTTCTTAACGCCATGTTCACGCGGATTTCATCGGCTGGGCCGATGCCGAGGAGTTGGAAACGCACATCGCCAAGCTTCAAAACATGAATGCCTGAACCACGCGGGGGCCCTCGTGCCGACCGCTCCTGCCTCTCGCTTTTCCTCACGTCCCCACGGATCGCTGCTGACCTTCCTAACCGAACCCATGCCCAGCCGTCTTCACGGCATAGCAATCCTTGGGCCGAACAGGATTGGTGTAGCAGCCTATTTTTCTGTTATTCTGTCTCTTGGGTTCTGCATCCTACAGTTTGCCTCCTGACTACCCTCATGAAAAAGATCAACGTCGTCCGCAACGTGCTCGAGGCCAACGACGCCCTGGCGGCGGCGAATCGCCGTCGGCTGGAGGCCGCCGGCGTGCTGGCCGTCAACGTCACCTCCGCGCCGGGCAGTGGGAAGACCACCCTGCTGGAACGGACCCTGCCCGCCCTGGCCGAGCGAAACCTGCCCGGGGGCGTGATCGTCGGGGACCTCCAGACCACCCGCGACGCCGACCGCCTCGGCGCGACGGACGCCCCCGTCGTGCAGATCAACACCGAAGGCGGCTGCCATCTGTCCGCCTCGCAGGTCGCCAGCGCCCTCGACGCCCTGGACCTCGACGCCCTGTCGGTCCTGTTCATCGAGAACGTCGGCAACATGGTCTGCCCGGCCGGGTTCGATCTCGGCGAACACCGTCGCGTCGCTATGCTCTCGACCCCCGAGGGCGACGACAAGGCAGCCAAGTACAACACCCTCTTCCAGCCCGCCGACGCGATCCTGCTGAACAAGATGGACCTCGCCGAGGTCCTGGACTTCCGCGTCGAAACCGTTCGCCAGGACCTCCAGAACATCAATACTCGCGCCCCGTTGATCGAGCTGTCCACGAAAACCGGCACCGGCCTGGAGGTCTGGCTGGACTGGCTCAGCGGGCAGGTCGAGACATTCCACGCAGGCACATAGTCTGGCGATGGGCGGAATTCGCTCTGCTCTGTCATGAGAGAGCAGACTCGCCCGCCTCGTTGTACTGCGTCGAGTTGTGGGCCCTGGTCAGCGGCGTGGAAAGCGAGAACACGGGCTGCTGCTCCGCGATGCTTGCGGAGACGCCGCAGCAGGCCGTTGGCGAGGATGGCGGCCACCTCGCGGCGGCGCTCCTCGGCCGTCATGCTTTCAGGATCGGCATTCGAGATCATGGCAAGGCTCCCAAGGGCAGGTTCGTTGTGCCTACATTGGTTACCTATGCCGTCCATGCAAGAGGTGCACACCGTTTGCGAACCAAAGCGTCGTGCAGTCTGCGTCGAGCGTGAGTAAACTTGAGGCTGCCATGAGCAAGCGCAAGAAGAACCGCAAGCCGAAGAAGAAGCGCAAGTGGATCGACGCTTACAAACGCACAGGTAAAACGCTCGCGCCCCCGTTAGCAGCCTACCCAAATCTGAAGCCGCTGGACTACCACCGGCAACTCTTGCCCCAACTGCTTTGGCTGGAGTCCATTCTGGATTTCTACGGCGAGGACAAGTCCCCAGGCGCGGTTCATAGGTTCCTGGATTTGGTCGATGGCGTCGGCACGACCGGCTCCGATCCTGTGTCCGGCTTGGTGGAGAGCTTCTTGTTCGTGCCCGAAGATAAACGGGCGGATTTCGTGCACAGCAACCGGGATGCGGTCGAGGCCATGGTGATTAAGCCATTCGCGCCCGTGCTGATGCTCCATACAGAGTGCCCGATGCAGTGGCTGTTGGACTGCTACGGCCGCGATGGGCTCCAGTGCGACCTGGATTCCGCATTGGCGTCCTTGAGCAAATGGACGGCATCCCTTCTGGATCGCACGGGCGAGAATTCCAACATGGACCGAGCCTTAGTGTTCGCAAGGTATCTCAAGGCTGGGAAAGTGAAGATTCCTGATCACGAGTTGATCGACGAACTTGAGACGTATCCGCGATGCAAGAACCGTCGTCAAACTGAATCGAGCATCCGAGCGCGCAGCAACACGGTGTTTGGGGAAGTTATTCACAGCTTCTCTTGGGGAGATGCGTTCTGGCGCACCAACGGGAGAATCAGCATGTGTACGGTTGACGACGGCGGTAAGGAGCAGCAGGATCGGCGAGCCCAAGACGGAGTGCTCGCCCGCCTGGTAGAGCGATACGGTGTGGCCGCGGAAGCGTTCCTCAACGCTATCCGACAAGACCATCAGAAGTGCTTCCCTGACCCAAGTGACTTCGAGAAGACATCGGTTCTCTCTGGCTTGCTGGCGAGAGCCAGTGCCCTCGGCTTGGACATGCTCACGGAACAGAGCCTTTGGAAGGCAGAGATCGGAGGCATCTTGTTACGATGCCTTTGTGAAACGTTGATCCTGCTGGCGTGGCTGGTGCACAAGAACGAAAAGGAACTCTACCAGCGATTCGTTCAGTACAGCTTGGGACAGCAAGACCTCTACGGGCTGAAGCTGGAGGGGTACGAAGGCTATCACGAGGCTTTTCAAGCGTTGCGCCTCGGCGATGAGGAACTGGCGGACGAGATGGCGAAGGACTCATGGGAAGCCCAGATGCGCACGATCAACCTCGGGAGCTGGGCTGACACTGACACGAGGAAGATGGCTGAGGAAGGAAACACCAAGGTCTACTATGACCTCGTGTTCTCGCTATGCAGCGCCGACGTGCACTCGCAGTTCATCTCCGTGGCGAGATGGAACATGGTGCCCTGCGAGAACCCTCTGCACAACTGCCACCTGTTGCCAGCTTTCGGGCGAAGGGTCTACAACCCGTTCCTGCCACTCACGGCCTGTGTCCTGCTCAAGGAGGCCTGTGAGCGGTTCTTCAAGCACCACAAGGTTGACGCGGAATGCGTGAAGGTGCTGGAAGACGCCTTGGTGGATGCCTCGAAGATAGTAACCGAATCGCCGACACCGAAGGCGTGATGCTGAGGTCGTGGGAATACCCGTTTGTCCAGCCCAGAGGTCACAACCCCCTCATAACCAGAGCCTACAAGTTCTCTCTTCGGAACAGAGACTTTCGGCCGAGAGGG
>CAYMAP010000064.1:0-12523 GCA_964388425.1 uncultured Planctomycetaceae bacterium | reverse complement strand
GCGTTGACGAATCGCCCTGCTTTTTCGTTCCGTCGACTTTTGAGGGGCGCATCTTTAATACAGGCTCCGAGAGGCAAGTCGCCAGACTGCAGACCTCCGGATCAGCCCCGGAGATGCCCGGGGTCCATGTTCCGTTCGTGTCGGTTTCGGGATTCGCGGAAGCGACGGAATCGGAGGCTGAGTGCTTGCACCCACGCGGTTCGTTCCCTCATCCGCACGCGGAATCTCAGATCGCAAGATGTGCGATGGATTGCACGCCACATGCTTCATGTGGACGTTCGGCTTGCGGCGACGACGGCCTGGCCGAAGGCAACGGAGGCATCACCCGGACTGAGCGTTTCGTGGGCAAAGACCGTGATCCCTTCCTTCTGAAGCCGACCCCGCACTCCACCGGCCAGCAGGGGATTGACCATGCACCCCCCGGTCAGGGCGACGCGGTCGCAGCCTTCTTGCCGCCCGACCCGCAGGGCAGCCTCGGCGAACATCGCCGCCATGGTTTCGTGGAACGCCTGGGCGAGGTCGGCCACATCCCGTCCCTCGGCCCGTCCCGCAACCAGCGCCCGCACCGTCGGCCGCCAGTCCAACTCCAACAGATCGTCCGTTTGACGCAGTTCGAACGGCAGCGGGTCAACGTCGTCGTCGGACCGCTGGGCCGCCTGCTGCAGCGAGATCGGAGCAGCCGCTTCGGTGTCGTTGCGGTCGCAAAGCCCCAGCAGAAACGCCGACGCATCGAACAGCCGACCCGTGCTGCTCGTCCGCAACGCCCCGGACGGAGGGTTGCCCAGCAGCCGGCGGACCAACGTCAAGGCCCCGGCGTCGACGTGCGCGAAGCATTGCTTTGCCTGGTCCGGCCAGTCCGGGCCGAACGCCTCCCACACCGCCGCTGCCGCGGGGCGATGCGTCTCGACCGCCGCGGCGTCCCCACCGGGCAGTGCCATGGTCCGAAGCCGACCCGCCCGCCGATAGGTCTGCTCGTCGGCCAGCAGAACCTCGCCTCCCCAGACGGTCCCGTCGTCTCCCCAGCCCGTGCCGTCAGCGGCGATGCTCACGACCTCGCCCGTCAGCCCGTGCTCGGCCAGGCAGGCCACGACGTGGGCGTGGTGGTGCTGGACCTCGACCCGCCGACCGGGCAGCGTGCGCGCATGCCGCGTGGCCGCATAGGCCGGGTGGGCGTCGCAGGCGACGACAGCCGGCTCGGCCAGCGCGTACAACCGATCGACCGCCGACAGGAACCGCCGATACGTCCTCGGATCATCCATCGGCCCGAGGTCATCGCAGAGCCTCGCCTCGTCCCCGACCAGCAGGCAGGGGGCGTTCTTGAGTTCCGCACCGACAGCGAGCACCGGCTCGGCAGCGCGGACCGGCGAGCGCAGAACCGTCCCATCGGGCGGGAAACTCGACTTCTCGAAAGGCGTCGGCGACACGGGGATATCCTTCGGGCGAACGTTTTGTCTGACGGCATATTGTACCAGAACCCCCCGCCGGGGTTGATCTGTCTTGCCGGCCCTTCGTCGGGTCGGCTAGGATACGCCTTCCGCGTAGCAGTGGAACCACCGAAGGGCAGTGACGGCATGAACGAGAACATCCCGGACCCGTCCGTTCGCCGGCTCAGCGCGTATCTGCGCCAGCTCGAGGTCCTCGCCGCACGCGGCGTGGAGCACGTTTCCAGCGAAACACTGGCCGGGTGCATGAACTTCGGAGCGGCGACGGTCCGGCGGGACCTGGCCTTGTTCGGGCAGTTCGGCCGACGGGGCGTGGGGTACGAGACGACCGAACTCATCGCCGCGCTGCGTGCGATCCTGGGCACGCAGCGTCAATGGCCGGTCGTGGTCGTTGGTGCCGGTGAACTCAGCCATGCCCTGCTGCGGTACGACGGCTTCCGGATGCGGGGCTTCAACCTGGTGGCGGCGTTCGACGTGGATCCGGACAAGATCGGCCGGCAGCTCGGGGAGGTGACGGTTCAGTCCGTCGACGAGTTGGAGGCGGTGATCGAGCGGACCGAGGCACGAGTCGCGATCCTCGCCGTCCCCGCCGAGGCTGCCCAGGCCCTGGCCGACCGGCTCGTCGCGGCCGGCATCGAGGGGATCGTGAACTTCGCCACCCCCGCCCTCGAGACCCCGCCGGACGTCCACGTCAGCCATGCCGACATCACCGCCCACCTCGAACAGTTGACCTTCCACCTCAGCGAAGCCCGGCCGTAAGCGGAGCGAGGGACACGCGGATGGACCTTGGAGATCCAGCCTCCCCAGCCGAAATCATCTCGCATCCGCGGCGGTTTTTTGCAACAATCGTTGGGGCAGAGCGTTAAGCTCCACCGACAGCGCCCGGGCGGTTTCCGCCGACCGCCCGGAGGGTAACGACATGAGCCGATCGAACATTTTCGAAGCGACCGTCGAGCATTTTCTCGCCCCGATCATGGACTACATGCGCGACCCGGAGGTCGCCGAGATCATGGTCAACGCCCCCGACGAAATCTACGTCGAGAAGAAGGGCAAGCTCATCCGCACCGACGCCCGATTCGACAGCGAGGACGCCCTGCGGGCCGCGGTCAACAACGTCCTGCAGTACACCGGCAAGCGCATCAGCGAGCAGCACCCGCTGATCGACTCCCGACTGCCCGACGGCAGCAGAGTCCACGTCATCCTCCCGCCGCTCTGCCGAAGCGGGACGTGCATGACCATCCGCAAGTTCGCGAAAATCACCTTCGACGCCGAGTTCCTGCTGAAGGTCGGCTCGTGGACGCCCGAGGCGATGGACTACCTCCGCGTGGGCGTACTGGCCGAGAAAAACCTGCTCGTGGCCGGCGGAACCTCCAGCGGCAAGACCTGCCTGCTGAACGTCCTGAGCAGCTTCATTCCCGAACACCAGCGGATCGTGACGATCGAAGACTCGGCCGAACTGGAACTTGCCCAGGACCACGTCATCAGCCTGGAAAGTCGCCCCCCCGACCGCTGGGGTCGGGGCGAGGTGACCATCCGCGATCTGTTCCGCAGTTCGCTGCGACTCCGCCCGGACCGGATCGTCATCGGCGAGGTCCGCGGCGGCGAGGCGCTGGACATGATCCAGGCCATGACCTCCGGCCACGCCGGGAGCATGAGCACGCTGCACGCCAACACCGCCCTCGACGCCCTGAACCGCCTGGAAACCCTCGCCCTGATGAGCAAGGTCGAGCTGCCCCTCCACGCCCTGCGGAGTCAGATCGCCTCGGCGATCGACCTGGTCGTCCAGACCACCCGCTTCAGCGACGGGGGCCGAGGCGTGACGGAAATGTCCGAGGTCCTGCCCCTCGGCGAGGACGGCCACTACCGCGTCCAGACGATGTTCTCGACCCAACTGGCCGGAGCGACCGACCAGCACGGCCAGCTCGTCAACGCCGGTCAGCGGTCCAGCTTTGCCGATGAACCCAAAATTCGACTGCTCAAACACCAGTGGAACCACGCCGCCGATCTGTTCCACGAAAAAAAACCGAACAACAAGTGACCGCAAACCGAAACGAACGGACCTGCACGTGGGTGCTTCGCGGTGGCTTGTGGCAATAAACGATCATGCAATACGTTCTGCAATACATCCAGACGATGCACCGCGATCAGGCCGGACAGACCACCGTCGAGTGGACCCTGCTCATCGCCGCCTTCGGGATACCGATGATTTTCGTTTTCGCCCTGACGCTGTCGCTGCTGTCGGCCCACTACCGCATGATGACCTTTCTGCTGACCTTGCCTTTACCCTGATGGACACAACAACGCCCCCACGGGGCACACGAGGTGACACCATGACACTGCTGGAGAGACTAAAACACCGGCTCGGCCAACTGCACCGCGACGAGCAGGGCGCGGACCTGATCGAGTACATCCTCATCATCGCCGCTATCGCCCTGCCCCTGCTGGGCGTGATCATCTACTTCAAAAACGACCTGGCCGAGTGGATCAGCGAGTCCTACGACGAAGTCAAAGGCGACGCTGAGACCAACCCGCTCGAGTAGCCCTCCGGGTTGCCAAGCGGCATACGAAAGGCCAACGAATGGACGCTCTGGGCGTCGAGGTCTGGGCGTACGCGGTGCTGGCGGTGGTGTTGATCGTCGCAGCCGTCACCGACGTTCGCTCGGGCAAGATTTATAACTGGACGACGTACCCGGCCATGTTGATCGGACTCATCGGGCACGGCGTGATCGGCGGGTTCTGGGGCGAGGTGTCCGGACCGGAGCGGGCCTCCAGCCTGGGACTGGCCGGTTCGCTGGCGGGCCTGCTGGTCGGCTTCGCGCCGCTGGGGCTGGCCTGGCTGGCCGGGGGCATCGGCGGCGGCGACGCGAAGATCATGGCCGCCGTCGGTGCGCTGGTCGGGTGGCGCTTCGCGCTGACGTCGCTGCTGTACGGACTGGGCGTCGCGGTGCTGATGGCGGCGGTGATTCTGTTGCGTCGCAGGATCGCACGCGACACCCTCGGCCGGGTGGGGCGGTTTGTGTGGCTCTGGCTGATGAAGGCCCGCCCGCAAAGCCCCGCCACGGAGACCAGTCCGACGCTGCCGTTCGGCTTTGCGCTGTGCGTCGGCTCGGCGGTGGCGCTGACGCTGACATTGCTGTTCGGCCCGCAGGACGCGCTGCTCCTGGCCGGTCTGTGACCCAAGCCGACGCCATGCAGGAATTGAACGTATAGCACCGCAAGGACAATTCGGACCCACGGACATGACCCGCAGAACAACGCAACAGGCCTGGGGGGGTCGGCGTCTGGCCCTGCTTTGGGGGCTGGGCGTGGCGGCCGGCTGCGCGGTCGCCGTCGCGGTTCTCGTCCGCATCGGTTCCGGCCGGGCCGGGCCGAGCCCCGGCACGCCGTCGGTCTGGGCCGGCGGACAGTTCCGCCTGTTCGCGTCCGTCGCGGGCGCTTCGACGCTCCTGCTGGCGGGCCTGTCCGGGCTGCTGGTCTACCGCGCCCGCAGGCCCGGTCGACCCCGGCCCGGCAGCGAGGACGGAACCGCCATCATCGAATTCGCCCTGATCTTCCCCATCCTGCTGATCGTCGCGATGCTGCTGGCCCAGTCGTCGCTTCTGATGGGCGGGTACCTCTGCGTCAACTACGCCAGTTACACCGCCGCCCGCGCCGCCGTGGTCGTCGTCCCCGAGAACCTCGCCGGGGAGCCGCGCAATTACGTCGCCCTCCTGGAGGGCAGCGCGTCCGAGAAGCTCGCCCGCATCCACCGCGCCGCCGCCTGGGCCGTCCTGCCCGTAAGCAACGGGTCCTACGCCGGCCGGAGCCCCTACGACGCCGCCCTCGTCGAAAACCTCCGGGAAGTCTACCTCCAGTACGGGCTCGAGCCCCCCCACTGGGTCGGCGATCGCATCGCCGCCCAACTCGGCTACGCCGAGGACCACACCACCGTCGAATTGTCTCCGCCCGACAACCCCGACTACCTTCGGGAAGCCGACGAGGGCTTCTTGCAGTTTTACGCGCCCCGCGAGGATCTGACCGTGCGAGTGCGGCACGACCTGTATCTTTCCGTCCCCTACGCCGACCGCATCCTCGCCGAACTGGACGCCGACCACGCCGTCGACCTCGGCGAAGGCAAATACGCCCTGCGCGTCGACATCCCCTGCACCCTCAGCAACGAAGGCGTGCGGGATACCATCGAAGGCGAGGGCGGGACGGACAGCGAATAGGGTATCTTGAAACATTCGATGTGCGAGATCGCGCCGAGATTTTGCTTGCTGCCAAGGAACAAAGACTGGTGCATATTCCTCGATATTCGCCGGTTTTTGTGACGCCCGCAGCGAGCAAGAAGAGCAAACAAAATCGTGAATTCAATGTTTCAAGGTGCCCGCTAATCAAAATCACGCGACACGACTGCACCACCCGCAATCCGCAGGATGGCCCACTCGTTGCCCACGCGGGTGGAGTGACAGAATGGAAAGGCAAGACAGCATGAGTGAAGCGTCTTCACACGCAGCCGGGGCACTGAAACCCGGCGAACGGATCGGCAAGTACGAGATCCGCGAACAACTTGGCAGCGGTGGCCAGGCCATCGTCTACAAGGCGTACGACGCCCTGCTCGACCGATTCGTGGCGATCAAGCAGATCGCCCCCAACCTCGCTCAGGACGAAGACTATCGCCGCGACCTCCAGGAAAATATCCGCAAGATCGCCCGGCTGGGTCAGAAAAACGAGGCCATCGTCACCATCCACGAGCTGATTGAAGACGACCGCGGACTGTTTTACGTCATGGAATTCGTCGAGGGCCATACCCTCGAGACGCTCTTGCGGGAATCCGACGGCCCCATCGAGGTCAAGGCAACGGTGCTGATCCTGTTCCGTCTGGCCGCGGCGCTGCACGACGTCCACGGCGAGGGCATCTGCCACCGCGACATGAAGCCTTCCAACGTGATTCTGACCGAGGGGCTTCGCCCCAAGATCATCGACTTCGGCGTCGCCGCCGCCACCGGCGGAGAAGCGTCCATGCCCCTGGCGACGACGAAATACCTCGCCCCGGAGGTCTACGAAGACCGCACCGTCGATGGGCGATCGGATATCTACTCGCTGGGTTTCATCGTCTACGAAATGCTGCTGGGGCGAAAGCAGTTCCATGAGATCTTCGCCGACGTCGTCCGCGACCGCCACAGCGAGGCGGTCCGCTGGATGAAATGGCACGGCAACGAGCAGGTCACCGCCCCCCTGCTGCACGAGGTGAACCCGGCCGTCCCTCTCGCCCTGAGCCGGATCGTCGACCGCATGATCCACAAGAACCCCGACCAGCGTTACGCCAGCACGGAAGAACTTGGGCGGGACATCAAAAAAAGTTTCTCGCCGAAGACCCGCAAGGGTCCCGCCGAAACCCCCGCACGCCCGCAGCCGAAACCTTCGGCCAGAGACGAGACGATCTCTCGCCTCCGCGAACCGACGGGCATCGGCTCGCTGGAGGGCGAGGAACTGGAGGTTCCCGCCGCCGGCGAGGAAACCGGCCAGCCCGAACCCCTCCACGCCACGCCCCGCCAAGCCAGCGAAGACCATACCGACCTCGCCGAAGGTCCCGCCACCGCTCCCCTGCCGCCGCAACCCATGACGAAACGACGCAAGGTCGCGCTGCTCCTCGTCGCCGCCGGTCTTTTCGCCGTCGTGCTGGGCGGGGGCGTCTGGTGGATGCTCCAGATTCGCGCCCGCAACGCCGCTCGCCGACAGTCCGCCGGCGTCGTGTACAAGCAGGCGATGGACGAGTTCAAACAACAGAACTACATCGAGGCCCGCGAGGGCTTCGAGGACGTCCTGGCCCGTCATCCCCAGACCCTCCAGGGCCGGCTGGCGAGGGTGATGGCACCGATGGCGCGGGCACACCTGGCGATCGAGACCGGCCGATGGGACACCGCCCAGCTCGAGGAACGCGACGCCGAACAGGCCACCCAGACTCTCCAGGCCGAGACCGCCGACAAGAAAGTCGCCGACTGGACCCGCACGAAGCTCGACGACATCGAGCAGATCCGCCAGAAGCGCCACAGCTACCGCGCCTTCGCCGAGGCCGTCGCCCGCGCCGAATCGGCCCTGGCCCAGCCGGTCCCGCCGGACCGCGTCGAGGAGCATTTCCGTGACATCCAGCGGAACCTCGAGGACGCCTTGAGCCTCGCCGGGGTCGAGTTGACGCCCGAGCAGGACCGGGCCGTCGCCGAACTCCGCCGGCGCATCGAGCGCCAGCGAGTCCTCACGCAGGTCAACGCCCTGCTCGCCCGGGGCGACGAGCACATCGACGCCGGCCACCTCACCGAAGCCGACCAGGCCTACGCCCAGGCCCGCGGCCTGCTGCAGGGCGAGGACCCCGCGGTGGCCCTGCTGGGCAAGGACCAGCGGGCCGATCTGCTCGAAACCGTCCGGACCCGCCGAAAGGACATTACCGGCCGGGCCCGCACGCAGCAGGCCCTTCAGGCCATCACCCAGGCCGAGCAGGACAAGGACACCGCCGCGCTGCGGTCGGCGCTGCAGAAGGCCCTGGAACTGGAGACACTCAGCCAGGCCCAGCGACGGCAGTTTACCCAACGCCTCAAGGACCTGCGCATCGAGGAGGCGTTGGGCAAGGCGCGTCGGCTGATCGGAGAGGGCAACACAGCCGGGGCTCGCGAAGCGCTCAAACGCGTCCTCGCCCTCGCCCCGGAGCACGAGGAAGCGACCACCCTGCTGGGCGACCTCGACCGCCGGGCCAAGCGGACCGATCTCATCCGCCAGGGCGATCAGGCCTACACCGCCCGGGAGTTCGACAAGGCGCTGCAGTTCTACCGCCAGGCCGCCAAAACCGGCCCCAGCGAGACGTTGAAGACCAAGATCGCCGACTGCCTCTTCGAACTCAAGCTCGCCGAAGCGGACCAGCTCGTCCAGCAAGGACTATACCCCCAGGCCGAGTCCGCCTACGCGCGGGCGAAGGAAATTCGCCCGGCCCGCAGCGATGACGTCGACGCCCGGCTACTGACGCTTCGGACGCGGAGGCAGTACCAGCGGTTCATCGAGGAAGGCGACGAGGCCATGAAGGCCAACCGCTGGCAGGACGCCGTCCGCTGGTACACCCAGGCCCAGCAGACCATCAACACCGCGGAGGTCGCCAAACGGATCGACCTGACGAACTACAAAAAATTCATCACCCAGGGCAAGGAGGCCTTGCAGGAAGAGGACTTCGCCGTCGCGCGGTGGAACTTCAAGCAGGCCCTGAACTACATGGACACCCCCGAGGCCCGAGAGCTTCTGACCCGCGCCGAACAGGAACGATCCGAATAGAGTGCGGCTGAAACCCGGCACGAGCGTTCCAGCCGTGCGATGGAGCAGGAACAACAAGACCAAACGGAACAAAACAGCCTCGGCACCTACCCGCAGACAGGCTCGCCGGCAAGATTCCGGCGCCACGAAAAAAACGCTGAGCAAAGCGCTCCATCGGCGGAGAATCGACATGCAGGCACAACAACGACGTCGACGAAAAGGGGCCGTCCTGGTGGTCACGCTGGTTGCGCTGGCCCTGCTGGTGGGGCTTGTATTCTTCGTCTTCAATCTCGGCGACCAGGTCAACAACCGTCTCGTTCTGCAGAACGCCGCGGACTCCGCAGCCGTCTCCGGTGGGACGTGGATGGCCAGGAGCATGAACGTCCTGGCGATGAATAACACCGGGCAGGCGAAGATGATCGCCCTGGCCATGGTCCTCGACGCCGTGCCGCTGGCGGCGGAATTGGCGTTCGTCGAACTCGATCTCGACCGTCAGGAGGGCCAGACCCTCGGCGAGGCGCTCGGCTCGCAGTTGTCCCGCGGCGTGCCGGAGACACGACTGGAACAGGCTTATCCCCGCTCGGCGAGCTTCTCCGCCGTCGTCGCCGACGCGATCCTCGTCATGCCCGAACTGCCCGAAGAGGTCCAGCAAGACCGGGAGGTCCTCACGGTCGACCGGGGGCTGTTCAGCCCGCTCTGGCCCGGTATGGGAGGACCGGACGACCCCAACGGCTTCGACGCTGTTGAGCAGCGCATCGGCCAGCACGGAACAGTCCTCGACAACCGCTCGGCGGGGTTTTCCACCACCGACGGTGCCGAGGGGGGGTGGGCTGAATCCGACGCCGTCAACGAATACCAAGGCAGTTCACTGGAAACCCTCGCCCCCGACGCGACGGCGACATTCGTCGCGGACGTGCCGGCCGACAGCGAACGCCACCACCTCTATGCCTGGTGGAGCTCCGACCGCGACGGGGTACACCGCTGCGACAACGCCCGCTACACCGTCACCCACGCCGGCGGGACCGCCGTTGTCGGCGCGGACCAGAACCGCAACAGCGGAGCATGGATCTATCTCGGCACATATTCGTTCCCCGTCGTCGACGGCAGTGCCCAGGTCCGCGTAACGCTCCAGGGCCCACCCCCCGACGGCAATCGCGAACAGACGCTGACGAACTTCTTCCGCAACGGGCTGGAGAAACTCCACCGGGAAATGCTCCCCGACGAGGGGCAGGACTCCATGACCGACTACGAGGAACTCCTCGCCGTCGACGAAGCCCTGAACTCCAGCGATGAAGTGGACCCCGAGCCGGGGGCCTACGACGTCACCGGCACGACCCACTGGCAAACACCCGACGGCGGACGGGGCACGATCTGGCAGGCCGCTCTGGCGATGCGGGACGTCTCCCGCGCGACGGTCGAATCGGCCGGCGCCTTGGCCCAACGCAACGCCGGACGGTTCGGCAAGACCAGCGGTGGCGCCACCGCCTTCCTCGTCCCCGGCGAACCCGCCATCCCCTTCCGGGCCGGCAGCTTCGAAGACTTCACGCCCGTCCTGACCGGCAGATTCACGGTCCGCCTGGGGGATTCGGGCAGCGCGACGCTTGAACTGCCCATCCACCAGGAAGTGGCGCGGATCAACAACCTCGACCTCAGCCTCGACGACTGCGCTTCGATGTTCGATCACGAAGCCGTTCTCGTCGAAACACTCGACGAACTCGACGAGGAACTCGCCCTCACACCGAATTGGGAAGACATCGACGACATCGCCGAAGCGATGGAACGCGAAGCCCAGGCGATCACGAACCTCGTGGGGGACATCGAAGCCCGCCTGGACGAGGGCGAACGACTCGCCGCACTCCGCCAACGCCTCGAAACCATCGACCGGTACCTCCGGCAACTCCGGGACGAAGCCGACCACGACGACCCGAGCCTCCAGACCGCCCGCGAAATCGCCGAACAGCTCCGCACGCAGATCGAGGGCGACGAGGACACCCGGGAAGGACTTGACGATCTGATCTACGACGAGGAAGAAGCCGAACGCACCGAAAAGGAATCCCGCCTGGCCAATCTCCACAACGCCTGTCCCGGCGGGGGGATCGGGGATTACGTCTACCCCCACCGCCTGGGCCCCTACGCCCAGCTTCACCGCTGGCGGCACAACCTCTACGAATGGACGCCGACCAGCGAGCCCGGCTGGGGCGGGGACCCGGAGGTCGGCGCCTCCCGCCAGTACGAACGCGGCGACCTCGAAGGGTTCGTGACCTACGGCCCCTACCGGTGGGCGCTCGACGAGGTCACCCGACGGTTCGGACTCGTCGGCAGCCGGACCGGCGACCTGGATACCTCCCGCTTCAGCCATTACACCCACCTCGCCGCAAACATCAAGCTCGGGTACGTCTACGGCGTCCAGCGGCCCCAGCAGATCCGCTACATTACCCGATGGATCACCGACTACAACGAAGCGAAGCAGTTCGCAGAAAACCTCGACAACCGCCGGTTGATTCTGCGAACGCGTTATTACCGACCCGTCGTGACCTCCAGCGTCTCCTGGGACCACCCCCACTGGCTGAAGGACCTCGACACCTACTGGTGCGAGGCAGGACACTGCTGCAACCGGGACTGGGGGCGGGGCATCTACCCCCCCGACGACCCACCCGCAAGCCTGTGGGTCTGGGAACCGAATGGCTGGTGGGACGTTGCCGTCCAGCGCCCCGAAGCCCGGAAAACCCACAACCACGTCTGGCGGTGGCAGAGGCAGTACGACGTCGAACACGAAAGCCGGGTCCACCTGTACCCCCGGCTCTCAGCCGAAACCGGCGAGCCGATCCCCTGGAAGCTCTACATCTGCAGTTGGTACGTCTTCGGCGGTATCCAGGTCGCCGAGGCCGTCACCGTCGCCAACCCCTGCAACTGGCCCGACGGCGAGACCGACCTGCCCACGCCACTGCTCTACGATGCGACCGCCGGGGACTACACCGACGACCATGACGCAGGCGTCCGCCGAAGCGATTTCACCCTCCTCGGCATCGCCAGCTACGAAAGTCCCGCGAAGGTCTGGCCCAGCCGATTCACCCACGGCAACCCCTCCCACGCCGTCACCACCGTCGCCCAGGCCGAAGTCTTCAACAACCTCTCCTGGGACCTTTGGACCCAGAACTGGCAGGCCCAGCTCGTGCCCGTCACGCGGTGGGAAGAGTGGATGGCCCGCCTGCCCGCAACCGTCGATTCCGCCCCCGCAGCCCATCCCGATCTCGATCCCCAGCAGCTCCAGGCCATCCAGGAATACCTCGACAGCCTGCCGCCCGAACTGGTCAATATTTTCATGAACCACTGAAAACAAGTTCATCGGTTGAACAGGAAATCCGAAATCCGCAACAGGATCCCCGCCATGACACAACGACCCCATCCACTGACGTTTCGCCACGGAACCGCCATGCTGGAATTCATCATGGTCATCCCGCTGCTGGCGGTCGTCATTGCAGGGACGTTTTTCTTCGGGCAACTGATGCGTAACCAGCAGCGGCTGCGGATCGCGGACCGCTACGAGGCCTGGCAGCCGGAGGGGGACAGCAATCCTCTGCTTTTCGACGGAAGGGGCGAGAACGTCAGTATCCGAACCGGCACGGGGCCGACCGAAACGCTCGAAGACCTTTACGCCCAGGCATCGGGCGAATCCCCCGAGGCCGACCGGCTCGCCGAATGGCTCCTGCTGACCGGCTCGCCGGGACGGTTCCCCCGCGGCTGGTCGCGGCGGGTCGACGCCGAGTTCCCCCGCGAAACCGCCGCTATCGAGCGCATCCGAAACG
>CAYMAP010000063.1:2219-12568 GCA_964388425.1 uncultured Planctomycetaceae bacterium | reverse complement strand
CCCCAGCCGAGGGCGGCTGAGCCACACGTCTCTTATGTTCCCTCCAGCCGGGCCAGGGCGTACTCGTAGTGCTCGTTAATCCCCGTCGCACCGGTGCGGTGGCGGTATTCGTCGAGTTTTCGCATGACCGTCGGCAGGCCGAGCACCGGCATGTGCCTTTGGCCGGAGAGGTTCTCCCGCCGGGCCACGAATCCGTTGGTCGGGTCCAAGACGTAGCGCTGCCCGTGGACTTCCAGTTCGACCCACGCGTGCATACTGTCAGAATGCAGGGCGTCCTCGACGCCGAAGACCACCTGCGGTTATGGCTACAACCCGCTTCGGGAACGAGGTTTGCCTTGAGTGAGTCCAGGGCTGTTTCGTCGCCACACCCAGTCGCCCAGCATGAAGACAAGCCCCAGCCCGGCCAGTACCGGCGCGAGGTGGCCCCGGCGCGGTTGCAGCCGATGGGGCAGATTCACCTCCGCGAGCCGATCCGCGGCTATCAGGGTCCCTCCGGTCAGCTCGGCCAGTCGGCGCAGGGTCTGGAAGTCCGCTCCGAGCCGGGCCACTTCCGCGCCGAACACCGCGTTGGTCACGTCCCGCCAGAGGACGCGACCGGTTTCGTCGCGGAGGCTCAACCCCGCTGGACCGTCACTGCCGGGCAGTCGGACCCGGTATTCGCCCGGGGCGGTCAGTTCCGTCGGGAACGACTCGACCCGCCCGGCCGGATCGTTCAGCAGAACGCGATCGACCGCCAGTTGCCGGTCGGTCCGCCAGGGTGGCCGGAGCGTCGCGCGGAGTTCGAGGCGATTCGGCTCGACGGTCAACCGGACTTCCGCGCCCCCGCCGGCCGGGCGCGCGACGCCCGAGATCAGTCGTTCCACCACCGCCGACGGGACGGCGGTCGGCTCGGCCAGCGCAAGCGTCGCCGACCGACCCAGCCCGACCCGTCGCAGCCCCAGCAGCGGCTCCACGCCGGGCCGGACCCACGCAAGGACGTCCGTCCCTGCAGTCGGCGCGGTCAGCAGCAGCGTGATCGGCTGGGGCAGATCGCGAAGCAAAGTCCATTCCCCTGCGGTTTCGATTTGAAACCGCGCTCGCCGTTCCCGACCGCCGCGGTGTCTGCGGACCAGTCGGCCGAACACCGCCGCGAGGTCCTCCAGCGAGTCGCGCACCCGCAACGCAGCGCCCAGCCGAGTGGCCAGCGCCGCCAGGTCGCCTGAGGCCGGTCCCTCGCCGATCCCCACCACCGCTAGGCCGCGACCGGCGTTGCGGAGGTGATCGGCGAGTCTCTCGGCGTCGAAGGGCGCAGCCTGCAGATCGCTGAGGACCAGGATCAGCCCGGTCCGGCCGTCCGCAATCGGCTGATCGGCAGCGAGGCGGATCGCCTCGGCGACGCGCGTCGGGCCGCTCGGGCGGACCGCAGCGAGAACGTCGGCGAGGTCGGCGAAGTTCGGCGGACCGTCGCTGCGATAGACCTCGTTCGGCCGATCGCTGAAAACCAGCACCGCCAGCCGATCGCGGTCCGTCAGATGGTCCTGCAATGCCAGGCAGGCCTGGGTGGCGTGGTAGAAGCGGCTCGTGAGCTGCCGATTGGTCCCGGCCATCGACCCGGAGGCGTCCAGCACGACGACCAGATCGATCGGGCGTCGGCGGAACGGGTCCGGCACGAGGGCCGCGACACGGTTGAGCGGGTCCTCCCGATCCGCAGGCGTGCGCGACGGGCCGGCCCCCAGCAGCACCAGCCCGCCCCCGAGACGAACGTACCGGGCCAGCCACTCGCGCTGAGGCTCACCCAGAAGCGCCCCGACCGCGTCGAGGAGCACGACGGCGTCGAAATTCCGCAGCCCGGTACCGGCCGACGGAACCGCATCGGGCGACAGGAAACGCGCCCCGGCCGGCAAGGTCGCCGGGCGTTCGACGGCAATCCAGGCAACCCGTCCGGGCTCCGGCCGAGCGACGCCGAGGTCCCAGTCGTTGACCGGCACGGCGTCGGGCGGGAGGAGTTCGGCCTCCCAGAGCCAATTCGCCTGGATCGACGGTGGCCGATCGGTCAGCCGGATCGACCTGGGCCGATCCGATGGCAATCGAACCTTGCGTTCGAGCAGCACGACCTCGTTTTCCCCCGCCGAGCGCCGAACCACCCGCACCCGCCGCGTCATGCCCGCGTTGGAGGCGAGCGTGACGGTCACGTCCCTCGCCTCGCCGTTCGGCTGAACCGCGACGGAGACGACCCGCCCGTCCCGAGGCGGAGCGTCGAGCGGGACGATCCAGAGCGGAGCACCCGCAGCAGCGAACTGTCCGGCGGCGGCCTGCCAGTCGTCCGTGAACCGCCCGTCGGTGACCAGCACGACCCCCCCGGCCCGGCCCGCGCGAACCTCGGCGGCGGCGTAGTCCAGCGCTGGCGCGAAAGTCGTCCGCGACGTGTCGGGCAGCTCGCCGCTTGCCGAGAGCCCACCGGCGAAGCGGACCTCGCGCCGGGACAGGTCCTCCGGCAGCGCAAGCGGAACCTCGAGCTGCGTCTCGACGGATGCTGAGACGTCCCGCAGCACGAGCATCTTCGGATCGCGCTGGCCCGGCAGCCGAACCGACGGGGACAGCACGGCCAGCCCCAGCAGCAACAGTGCCGCCGACTGCGCCGCCCGCCGGACGTTCCCCACGCGCCGGCGGGACAGCACGAACCAGCCCACACTCAACGCAGCCAGCAGCCCGGCTCCGGACCAGCCTGCCCAGCCGACCGCTTCCCACGCGATGTCCACGATTCCGATCATGTCCTGCTCCGCGCGTTGAAGCGAATCTATCAGTTCGACACGTCCAAAGGCGCCAAACCCTTCCCGGACGCCCCGGCGGAACGGCTGGCCGAGTGGAAGGCCTCCGGACGATGAGCCCAATCAGTCGTTGAGTTCGACGAGCAGGTCGACCTCGACGGGGCTGTCGAGGGGCAGGGCGGCAACGCCGACGGCGCAGCGGGTGTGCTTTCCCGCCTCGCCGAAGAGTTCGCCGAGCAGTTCGCTGGCGCCGTTGGCGACCTTGGCCTGATCGTGAAAGTCCGGCTTGGAGGCGACGTAGACGGTCAGGCGAACGATGCGGCGGACGGCGTCGAGGCTCTCGACGCTCTCGGCCAGGGCGGCCAGGGCGTTGAGACACGCCACCCGCGCCGACGCCCGGGCGGCGTTCAGACTGGTCGCGGTCGGCACGACGCCGGTGGCGACCATCTCGCCGTGCTGCAGGGGCAGTTGCCCGGAGGTCCAGGCGAGGCTGCCGGCCCGCACGGCCGGCAGGTAGTCGCCCACCGGAGCAGGCGGGGGCGTGAGGATAAGTCCGAGTTGCTCAAGTTTCTGCTGAACGGTCATGGCCGGCTTTCGGGCTGGGGGTGTGGTTCGTTGGCGTTTCGTTGTCGACGTCAATACTGTCCAGGGCACGGTCGACCTCGGCGAGGTCGGGATCGAGCGGTTCGTCCTCGACGTCGTGTTCTTCGGCGACGGCTTCGGCGCCCTCCTGCGATTCGCCGGTGTCGGCCTGGGCGGCGGCAAGTCGCCGGCGGAAGGCTTCTTCCTCGGCGAGGACTTCTTCCTCGCTGGGCGGGTTGGGGTTGAGTTCGACCTGAATCTCGCCGAAATTCTCGCCTTGGCGAACCAGGACCTTCCGCAGGCGGACCAGTTCGAGCGTCGCCAGGAACAGCCCGACGATTTCCGTCCGCGCGGTTCGCCCGGCGAAGATGTCGCCGAATAGCATCCCCCCCTCACGCCGCAGGCGGTCCAGGATGTCCTCCTGGTGTAGTTCCAGCGGGGTGTCGTCGTAGATCACCTCGTGCTGCTGCGGGGTCCGCCCGATGGTGTCCATGACCTGCTGGAAGGCATCGAAGAGGTCCCAGATCTGAACGTCCTCGATGTCGACTTCCTTTTCAACGTCGGCGGCGATCTCGGCGGGTCGGCGGGGGAAGCGCATCGACTGGCGCTCCGCTGCCTCGGCGAGGTCCCCCGCGGCGTCCTTGAAGGCCTTGTACTGCAGGAGCTGACGCACCAGATCCGCGCGAGGGTCGATGCCCAGGCCTTCTTCGCTCTCCTCGACGGCTTCGGGGGCGGGCAGGAGCATGCGGGCCTTGATCTCCATCAGCGAAGCCGCCAGGACCAGGAAGTCCCCCGCGAGGTTCGGGTCGAGCTGCTGGAGCATCTCGACGTACTGGAGGTACTGCTCGGTGATCTGCGCGATGGGGATGTTGTGGATGTCCACCTCGTCTCGCCGGATGAGGTACAGCAGCAGGTCCAGCGGACCGGCGTAGATGTCCAGGTTGACGCGGTATTCGCTCATGAGCGCATTGTAACAGGCTCGGGGGATCGGGCAACGGCCAGGTTGGCACGCGGTGTTCACGGACCGCGTGGGTGCAAGCACCCATCCTCCGTCCTCCGTTGGGTTTTGTGACGTTTTTATTGATGCGCCCCTCAAACGTCGACGGAACGGAACATCAGGGCGATTCGTCAACGCAAAGAATAGAACGTCGCCCTGGCTGGGCAGCAGTGGGGGGTGGGGCAGTGGTTTTCGGTGAAGGTCACGCCCTCGGCGACCAAGCGGTCGAGGTTCGGCGTCCGCGCGGGGTGCTCGGGCAGGACGGTGTCCGCCCGCTGGTGGTCGGCCATCACGATCAGGAAATTCCGTTGCGTCATGGTGTCTCCGGGGGTTGAGCAATGCCAACTAGTGAATGGAAAAGTACGGGAGCCTCAGCCGAGGCGGCTGAGCCATACGTTATCGAATGACGGACGACTCAGCGGAGTTTACCGCCAGGTCAGCCTCAGGAACAGGGGTTGGTCGAACGGCAGTTCGGTGCGGGCGGTGACGGTCAGCAGGCCGGCGGAGTGTTCGACGGTGATCGTCTCGTCGTTTTGCCATTGTCCGGCGGGGTCGAGGCGGTGGAGGGTTTCGGGCGTGCGGTCTTCGGCGAGCTGCCAGCGAAGTTCCGTCCACGGATCGAGCGAGAGGTTGAAGGCGGCGAGGAGCGTTGCGTCAGGGCCGCAGTCTTTAGCCAGTCCGAGAGGGTAGACGCCGTCGCCGTCGAGCAGCGCGGGGGGTTTGTCGCGTGCGAGCCAGCGAACGGCGGCGTGGAGCTGGCGTTGACGGTGTGGGTGGAGGAAGGCGACGCCGGCCGCCCGCCAGTCCAGGGCGTGGACG
The DNA here is from genome assembly GCA_964388425.1 of uncultured Planctomycetaceae bacterium. Lineage (GTDB taxonomy): Bacteria > Planctomycetota > Phycisphaerae > SM23-33 > SM23-33 > CAYMAP01. The sequence goes on along the minus strand of CAYMAP010000063.1, from coordinate 7,423 downwards.
ACGACGCGCCCGCCGAGGTCGTTTTCGCAGCGAATCATGCCCGGCAGGAGGCGTCGTGCGTCGGGGTCGACGAGGCTGCTGAGGGTCGTTGCCGATTCGGAGGGCGAAAGTTGCGAGACGTTCGGCCGACCGCCGAGGTCCGGGACGGTCAGCGTGAGGTAGACGCCCTCGCCGCCGAAATCGGGGTGGTGGACTTCCTCGGCGGAGAAGGCCCCGAGGGAATCGAGGTGGACGGGCGATTCGAGACCCGCCAGGCCGATCTGACCTGCGAAGCCTCGTTCGGCGAGGACCGCTGCGGCGACGGCGTCGAGGAAGAGCCCGCCAGCCAGCAGGTCGCGGATCGTCTCGTCGTCGAAGGCGCGGAGTGTCTGGCCGGTCGCGACGGTGACGCCCGAAGCGTCGTAGGTCGTCGGGACGCCCAGGCCGTTCAGCGCGTGAACGGTCCTTTCGCCGTCCTCGGCGAGGTTGGGGTAGTCCGCGTTGTCCGGGAGACGGCGGGCATACGATGACCGCTCGTGGTGGAGGAGGCGAGCGCCGCGGAAGCTGCCCGGTTGGCGTGCGAGCGTTGCGAGGGTGTTGAGCATCGGCTTGCGTCGGCTGAGCATTTCGCCGTACCACGGCTCGTCGCTCATGGGCGTGCCACAGTGGTCGAAGAGATTCATCGTCACGCCGTCGCATCCGGTCGCGAAGGAGACGGCCGCCTTGAGGAAGGTGAAGCGGACGCTGTTGGCGTAGCGGGTGAAGGGGACGTTCTCGACCTCGGACTGCTCGATGGTTTCGGGCGGCAGGACGTGACGGGTCAACTGGATGGTGTCGGCCGAGTGGTACAGCCCGCGGAGGGAGCTTTCGGAATAGTTGCCCAGCGGGGGCCTGCTGAGCAGGGGTGGGTCGCCGGCCAGAGCGGCTGCGAAGTCGCTCCATTGCCTGCCCTCCAGGCAGTGGTTTCGCGGCCCTGAGGACATCAGGCCGAGCCGGGTGGCCGGGCTGACGGCGTGGACGGTCTGCTGGAGGAAGCGGGCGGTGTCGATCATGGTCTCGGCCTGGAAGTCCAGCCAGGCTTCCCGCAGCGGATCGGGCTCGCCGGGCGCGAGCAGGGCGGTAACGAGCTGTTCGCGCGAGATCTCCCGGCCGATGCGTTCGGCGAAGCGGGCCAGGTGCGTCGGGCAGAAGCACCCGAACTCGACCGGGCGATGGTTGAAGGTGCGGATGTCGTCCTCGACCCAGATCACGGCCGGGCGGGTCTCGGCGTAGAGGCTCCAGGCTTCGGCGGTGTGGGCCCGCCAGGTCTCCTCGAGCGGGCAGGCGCAGCAGGTGCATTCCGTGCCGTCGTGGCCGACGATCGTCCGCAGCCCGGGCAGGTCGGCTCGGCTGTCCCGGCCGCGGTCGCAGTGGCCGACGGTGATCCAGGGGTTCAGCGAGTAGACCACGCCGATTTCCTCAAGGGCGGCCCGGATTTCGTGCAGCCGGGGCTGATAGTCCCGCACCCAGTCCAGCGGAACCTGCCCGTGAGTGAACTCCTCGGTGTCGACCTTGACGATGACCTCGTCGATCCGCCATTCGGGCAGGCAGCGGACCAGTTCGTCCAGGTTCTCGCGGAGGGACCAGGTCGGCAGAGTCCTCCGCAGGGCGTACCAGGCCGGTGAGGTCTCGTTGTCGGTCCGGGGGATCATGCGCGAACTCCTTTGTGCGTTGTTACTCTGCGACGTGAATGAGGATTTTGGTAACGTGGGCGGGTTCGTCGGTGGGAACCTTGCCGCCGCGGAGCGGGTCGATCTCGTCGGGCAAGTCGTTCAGGGCGTTTCGGGCCCCGGGGATGTCGATATCCTTCTGGACGAAGAGGCGGGTTTCGTAGCCGACGGGCTGCTTGGCGTAGCCGATGTAGACCGTCAGGGAGCCGGCGAGCATGACCCAGTCGAGGTCGACCCGCCGGCCAAGACCACCACTCCGGAGGTGAAGGTTGTATCCGGAGAGACACGAAAAGACCTCAGGTCTCAGGCGTATGCGTCGTGACGATGCCGGTGGCTTCTCGGACGCGGGCGAGGGTGGCTTCGGCGACGTCGCGGGCCTTGCGTCCTCCTTTGCGGAGGATGTCCCAGACGGTGTCGGGCTCGGCCATCAGTTGGTCGTAGCGATCGCGGGCTGGGGCGAAGATTTCGTTGAGCAGTTCGGCCAGTCGCGACTTGGCGTGGCCGTAACCGTACCCGCCGGCGCGGTAGTTCCCGGCGATCTCGGTTAGCTCGGCGTCTTCGGCCAGGAGTTTCAGCAGAGCGAAGACGTTGCAGCCTTCCGGATCCTTGGGATCCTCGAGCGGGGTCGAGTCGGTGACGATCTGTCCGCAGCGTTTTTGGGTCTGCTTGGCGGTCTGGAAAATCTCGATGGTGTTGTTGTAGCTCTTGGACATCTTCTGCCCGTCGAGGCCGGGCACGACGGCGACGGCCTCGACGATCTTCGGCTCCGGCAGGGCGAGGACCTCCGAGCCGCACGACTGGTTGAACTTGCCCGCCAGGTCGCGGGTCATCTCGATGTGTTGCTTCTGGTCCTGCCCGACGGGGACGATATCGGCATCGTAGATGACGATGTCGGCGGCCTGGAGGACGGGGTAGTCGAAGAGTCCCATGTTCGCCGGCAGCCCGCGGGCGACCTTGTCCTTGTAGCTGTGGGCTTTCTCCATCAGGCTGACGGGGCAGACGGTGTTGAGGAACCAGCACAGCTCGGTGGTCTGCGGGACGTCGGACTGCAGGAAAAACACGCTGCGGTCCGGGTCCACCCCCAGCGCGAGGTAGCCCGCCGCGAGGTGCAGCGTCAGGTCACGGAGCATCTCGGCGTCGCGGAGGCTCGTCAGCGCGTGATAATTGGCCAGGAAGTAGAAGCACTCGTGGCCGGCGTCCTGGAGATCCAGGAACTGTTTGATCGCGCCGAAATAGTTTCCGACGTGCAGCTTGCCCGAAGGCTGGATGCCCGATAAGACTCGCATGGTCCCGAGACTGTAGACGCGGGCGGCAGGGCTGTCAAGCGGAGGTCGGAGACTCCTCCCCCAGTGTTGCCGGACTTCTTCTTGCATTTCAATAGGCCTTATTGTATTGTAATAAGGATGGCCGACAAGAAAAAAATACCCCCCGGCGTGCAGTCAGTCGCCCGGGCGCTGGACATCCTCGAACTGCTCGGCCGGCTCGGCCCGACCGGCGTGAGCGACATCGCCCGGCAGCTCGACCTCCACGTCGCGACCGTGCACAACCTCCTGCGGACCTTAGCCGGGCGACACTATCTGCTCAATGATGGGGGCCAATACCGCCTCGGCCCCGCGGCCGGGCTCCTGGCCGGACAGTTCGACGCCCTGGCCGCCCTGCCCGACCGCGTCCGCCCGGCCCTGGAGAACATCGCCCAGGCCACCGGCGAGTGCGCTTCGGCGACGGTCCTGGTCGGCACGGAGGCACACCTCATCAGCTTCGTGCCCGGCACGGAGTCGGTCACGATTCACTTTCCGCAGCGCGTCTGGCCGCAAGCGTTGGACCTGGCCACGGGGCGGGTGCTGGTCGCCCTGACGCGGCCGGACAACTGGGACGACTTCATCGCCGCCGGCAGCAAGACCCAGCCGCGATGGTCCGCCAAGCGATGGCGGCGCGAACTTTCAGCCATCGCCTCGGCCGGCCACGCCTGGCTGACGCGAAAGCCCGACGGCGGCCAGCTCGCCATGGCCCTGCCCCTGCGCACACGCACCGGCGAGGTCATCGCCGCCATCGGCGCCGCCTGCCCCGGCTTCCGCGCCACGCCCGCCCACGCACACCACATGTTCACCACCCTGGTCGACGCCGCCGAGACGCTCTCGGCCTCGTTCGGCTGGAAGGCTGATTCCTCCCCCTCGCCGGCCGAGCCCGACTGGGCCGACCTGCCCAACCTCGGAGCCCCCGCCGCATGATCGTCACCGACATCCGCACCCTGCTCTGCCACGCCTACCGTACCAACTGGGTCTTCGTTCTCGTGGAGACCGACGCGGGCCTGACCGGCGTCGGCGAAGCCACCCTCGAAATGCGCGAGACCACCGTCGCCGCCGCCTGTGAGGAACTCAAACGGTACCTCGTCGGCCGAGACCCCGCCGAGATCGAAGCGTTCTGGCACGAGGCCTACCGCGACGCCTACTGGCGAGGCGGGCCCGTGCTCAGCAGCGCCCTGGCCGGGGTCGAGATGGCCCTGTGGGACATCAAGGGCAAGGTCCACGACGCGCCGGTCTGGCAGTTGCTCGGCGGCAAGGTCCGCAGCGAAGTGCCCTGCTATGCCAACGGCTGGTTCGCCCCGGCCCAAACGCCCGAGGAGTTCGCCGCCAAAGCGCGCGACGCCGTCGCCGCGGGCTTCCGCGGCCTGAAGTGGGACCCCTTCGGCAAGGCGTACATGAACATCACTAAAGCCGAGCTCAAAACCGCCGTCGAGTGCGTCGGCGCTGTCGTCGATGCCGTCGGCCGGGAGGTCGACATCCTCATAGAAGGTCACGGCCGATTCAACATCCCCTCCGCCGTCGGCATCGCCCGCGCGCTGGAAGACTTCGACATTACCTGGTTCGAAGAGCCCCTCCCGCCGGACAATCCCGAAGCGATGGCCCAACTCAAACCCCGCGTGCGCGTGCCCCTGGCCGGAGGCGAGAGGCTCTACACGCGGTGGGATGCACGCCGCTTCCTCGAGCTGGGCTGCGGCGATTACATCCAACCGGACGTCAGTCATGCCGGCGGCATCGGCGAACTGCGGAAAATCGCCGCCATGGCCGAAACGCACCACGTCGCCATCTGCCCGCACAACCCCTCCGGGCCCGTTGCCAACGCCGCTACGCTCCACCTCGCCGCCTGCACGCCCAACTTCTATCTCCTGGAAACCATGGCCAGCGACGTGCCCTGGCGGGGCGAGATTTCCAACGAACGCCTTTCGCTGAACAGTGGGTGTTTGGCCATTCCGAGCGGGCCCGGCCTGGGGATCGAACTCAACGAGCAGGCCATCGCCGAGCATCCCTACGAGCCCCGCAACCTGCGCCACTACAACGGCTCGCTGACCGACATCCGCCCCGACAACGCAACGTCGTACTTCCAATAAAACACATTCGGATTTCGTGCTTCGACATTCGGAATTCCCACTGTGACATCCGCCCCCACATAAACAACATCCGCCGCAAGGACCTCCCATGAACATCGACTTCACCGACCAGGTTGTTTTGATCACCG
>CAYMAP010000063.1:0-2119 GCA_964388425.1 uncultured Planctomycetaceae bacterium | reverse complement strand
CCGCAAGGACCTCCCATGAACATCGACTTCACCGACCAGGTTGTTTTGATCACCGGCAGTACGCGGAACACGGGCTACCAGATCGCCCTGGCCTTTGCCCAAGCGGGCGCGACGGTCGTCCTCAACGGCACGACCGCCGAGGCGGTAACCAAGGCCGCCGCGAGCATCGCCCAGGTCACCGGCGCAACGACCATCGAAGCGCCCGGCTGCATCGACAACCCCGCCGACGTCGAGGCGATCTTCCGCACCATCGACGAGAAGGCCGGCCGCATCGACGTGCTGATTTCCAACGCCGTCATCCAGGGCCTCGGCCACGACTTCCTCGACACGCCGCTCCAGCAGGTCCAGCAGGTCATGGCCATCAACGTCAACGGGCTGTTTCACGTCGCCCAGCAGGCCGCCCGCCGCATGGTCGCCGCCGGGGCGGGCAGCATCGTCAACATCGGCTCGGCCGTCTCGACCCGCGCGATCAAACACCGCACCGCCTACTGCGCCAGCAAGGCCGCCGTCGACGGCCTGACCCGCGCGATGGCCATCGACCTCGCCCCGCACAACATCCGCGTCAACGTCGTCGCCGCCGGCTACATCAACACCGAACGCTGGGACACCCTCCCGGCCGCCCACGCCGAACGTCGGCGCAAGAACATCCCCCTCGGCGCCGAAGCACAGGGCAGCGACATCGCCCGGGCTGCGATGTTCCTGGCCTCGCCGGCAGCGGGCAATGTCACCGGGGCGCGACTCGTCGTCGACGGCGGCTGCACCGCACAACACATGCCCCCCGACGTCGACCTCTAACAGGCGCGACAGCCGCGGCACACCCTATTACAGGAGAGCCCCATGAACATCACCTGGCTGGGCCAGGGCGGATTCCTCTTCGCCACCGGCGAGACCCGACTGGCCGTCGATCCGTACCTCAGCGACTTCGTCGAACGGAAGCAGAACCTCACGCGACTGATGGACCCGCCGCTGTCGGTCGAGCAACTGGCCCCCACGGCAGTCTTCTGCACGCACGATCACATCGACCACCTCGACCCGATCGGCGCGACATGGCTGGCCCGCGCCTGGCCCGAAGCGCCCTTCATCGGCCCGGCCAGCGTCATCGCCAAGCTGCCCGAACTCGGCCTGGCCGACGTGCCCACCCAACAGCTCGACCCCGGCCAGACCACCACCATCGGCGAGCTGACGATCACCGCAACGCCCGCCATCCACAGCGACCCCTGCGCCGTCGGGCTGATCCTCACCGCCGGCGGCAAGCGGGTCTACCTTTCCGGCGACAGCCAGTTCGCGCCCGACCTGGCCGACCGCGTCGCCGCCTTGGCCGGCGGGCCGATCGACCTGGTGCTGATCTGCATCAATGGTCGCCTGGGCAACATGAACGCCGACGAAGCGGTCGACATCGTCAAAGCGCTCCGCCCCGGCCGGGCCGCCCCAATGCACTACGGCCTGTTCGCCGAGAACACCGCCGACCCCCAGCCGTTCCTCGACGCCGTGCGGCAGATGGACATTGCCGCCGAGGCCATGACCCCCGGAACCCCCTTCGCCATCGAGTAACGCCATGTCGCGCCCCAACATCCTCTGGATCATGACCGACGAGCAACGGCCCGACACGCTGGGCTGTTACGATCAGCCCTGGGCCAAGACGCCGCACCTCGACCGCCTCGCCGACCGCGGCGTGCGGTTCGAAACCGCCGTCTGTCAGTCGCCCATCTGTTAGCCCAGCCGGGCCTCGCAAATGACCGGCCGATACCCCCAGGAGCTCAACGCCCTGAGCAACCTCGGGGCCGGCAAGGAGGGCGTCTACCCGCCTGGCGTGGTGCATCTCTCCCAGCGGTTCGCCCAGGCCGGCTACCGCACGGTGAACATCGGCAAGTGGCACCACCCCGGCAGCGAGGCCCCCTGGCAGGAGTGCGACCCGACTGACCTGTTCCGTCACTACGCCGGCTACATGACCCTCGGCGAGGAGTTCGACGACTCGGCCTGGCGCGTGGTCCATCGCCCCGGCGGCACGAAGATCATCCTCGGCGGGATCTACCCCGGCGGCGAGGACAACCCCAGCCGCTACAGACGCATTGAATGGAGCATGCCTGCGGCCTGCCTGCCGGGCAGGCAGGGGCAGGCA
>CAYMAP010000062.1:0-12641 GCA_964388425.1 uncultured Planctomycetaceae bacterium | reverse complement strand
CGCGATGGCCCTGTCCACCGGCGCCGAGCCGACCGTCCACACCGACCAGCCCGACTGCATCCGCGCCCTGGCCCAGCGCTTCAGCCCCGCCCGCCACGCCGAGGTCCTCCAGCAACTCAGCCGATTCGAGCAACTCCTCTGGCGGAACGTCAACGCCAAAACCGTCTGGGACAACGTCGTCATCACCCTCGCCTCCGCCGCCCCGCTCGGCGTGTAGCGCAGTCCGCAGGTGGTCACCCATACGGACAGGCTTGGTACCCCCCGGGGTCGCTCGCGCCGATCGAGACCGGTCTTGCCCGTCCCTGCCGACACTGAGGCATACAATGCCCTGACCATCCAACGGAACAGGAGAGCGTCATGCCGGAAGAACATTGCGTCTACGAACAGATCGACCACACGCCGAGGATCCTCTTCGTCGAACTCCAACCCTGGGAGCAGGACCAGCTTACGGACCTCTGTCCGCAGCACTGCGACATCTGGATGCGCAGCGAACCGCTCGGCGAGGTCGACGAGCCCCCCGAGGGCGTGGACATCCTCAGCCCGTTCATTCATTCCGACGTCACCGCCGAGCGTCTTGAACAGTTTCCGGAGCTTCGCCTGATTGCCACGCGGTCGACCGGCTTCGACCACATCGACATCGACTACTGCAACGATCACGGCATCCGCGTCGCGAACGTCCCGACCTACGGCGATCACACCGTCGCCGAGCACGCCTTCGGGATGCTGCTGGCTCTGACGCGGAAAATCCACCGCTGCTACGAACGCACCGCCAAGGGCGATTTCTCCAGCGAGGGCCTGCGCGGCACGGACCTGGCGGGCAAGACGTTCGGCTGCCTGGGCGTGGGGTCCATCGGCGCCAAGGCCATGCGCATCGCCGGGGGGTTCGGCATGAACCGCATCGCCTTCGACGTCGCCCGGGACGCACAGCTCTCCGGCGAGTTCGGGTTCCGGTACGTCGACTTCGACACCCTGCTGGCCGAGGCCGACGCGCTCAGCATCCACGTGCCGCTCATCGACAAGACCCGCCACCTCATCGATGCCGACGCCCTGGGGAAGATGAAACCCACGGCCTACCTTGTCAACACCGCCCGGGGCGGAATCGTGGATAGTCAGGCCCTGATCGACGCGCTGAAAGACGATCGGCTGGCCGGAGCCGCCCTCGACGTCCTCGAAGCCGAGGAAGCCGTCGCCGAAGAAGCCGAACTCCTCAGCGGGCAGTACGACATGGACACCCTCCGCCGGGTCATCCAGTCCAACACCCTCCTGCGCATGCCCAATGTCATCATCACCCCCCACAACGCCTTCAACTCCGAAGAAGCCCTCCGCCGGATCATCCAGACGACCATCGAGAACATCCACGGCTACCTGAGAGGCGAGCCGGTCAACATCGTCAACAAATAGGCGGGACTCGGGGTTGCGTCGTCCATGCGTTGTCCAGAGATTTTTACCCGCCGACGCTGGACAGGAATCGCACGGGCGTGTATTTTCTGGCGTTTCGAGGTGACACCCGACCCCGAGGACTTTCCAGACAGGAGCCCCGCCATGCAGTTGTCCGTGGTCATTCCGGTCTACAACGAGCGGGAGACGATCCACCGGATCGTCCAGGCCGTCCAGGCTGTCCCCGTCGAGAAGGAACTGGTCATTGTGGACGATTACTCGACCGACGGGACGCGGGAGGAACTGGCCCGGATCGAACAGGCCGAGAATGTCCGCGTGCTGCTCCACGAGATCAACCAGGGCAAGGGGGCGGCGTTGCGGACGGGCTTCCAGGCCGCCCGGGGCGAGGTCGTCATCGTCCAGGACGCCGACCTGGAGTACGACCCCGGCGAGCACCCGAAGGTCATCCAGCCGATCCTCGACGGCAAGGCGGACGTCTGTTACGGTAGCCGATACGGCTTCGCCGAGAGCCACAAGGTCCACGCCTACTGGCACACGCAGATGAACAAGTTTTTGACCTGGCTGTCGAACGTGTTCAGCGGGCTGCTGCTCAGCGACATGGAGACATGCTTCAAGGCGTTCCGGCGTGATGTGATCCAGGCGATCGACATCGAGGAGGACCGCTTCGGGTTCGAGCCGGAAATCACCGCCAAGGTCGCCGCCCTCCGCCTGCGGGTCTGGGAAGTCGCCATCAGCTACGAGGGGAGAACCTTCGACGAGGGCAAGAAGATCGGCTGGCGGGACGGCGTGCGGGCGCTGTGGTGCATCCTCAAGTACAACACCCGCAAGAAAACCCACCGACGAGGCTATCTGCCGAAACTCAGCCGCCCGGCCGACAAGGAATGACAGAACTCCCCGATTTCCCATTGCCCCTCGTCCAACCCTTTTTTACAGTGTCTCGCCTGCAGATCGACCTCAACCATGGAGCCCCGACATGCCCGACCTGACGCCCGTCAAAGAACCCTGGCCCGGTGAGATGACCGACCGCCAGCGATTCAACGCCCAGATGCACCACCAGCCCTTCGACCGATGCTTCAACATGGAGTTCGGCTACTGGGAGGAAGTTTTCAGTGAATGGCCGCTTTTTATCGAGCGCGGCATCACCACCCACGACGAGGGGCATCGGGTCTTCGGCCTGGACCGGTGGGGACAGGTCGGCGGATGCGTCTGGATGCAACCGGCCTTCGAGCGGAAAGTCCTCCGTGAAACCGCAACCTCGCAGATCATCCAGGACCCCAACGGCCTGACCGCCGAGCTGCCCAAGGACGACCACTCGACCATCCCCCACTTCACCGACAGCGCCGTCAAAACCCCCGATGACTGGAAGAAGGTCAAGGACGAACGCTTCCATCTCGACGACCCCGCCCGGACCGTCGACGTCGAGGCCATCCGCCAGGCCCACCCCGACGATCGCGACTATCCCCTGGCCGTTGTCTGCGGGTCCATGATCGGCAAAATTCGCGACATGCTGACCTTCGAAGGCCTCGCCTACGCCTGCTTCGACTACCCCGACATGGTCGAGGACATGGTCGAAACCTCCTGCCGACTCGTCGAACACTTCCTCGATCAGATCCTCGGGAAGGTCCAGTTCGACTACGCCCACGGGTGGGAGGACATCTGCTTCAAAAACGGGCCCATCGTCACCGTCGACTTCTACGAAAAGGTCGTCACCCCGCGATACCAACGCATCAGCAAAAAACTCCGCGAACACGGTATCGACCTCTGGAGCATCGACTGCGACGGCGATATCCGACCGATCATCCACTGCTTCCTCGAAGGCGGGGTCAATACCATGTTCCCCTTTGAGGTCAACGGGTCCGGGCACCCTGGCGAGGTCCTGGACAAGTACGGCCCGGAGCTGCGCGTCATGGGCGGCGTGGACAAGACCCAAATGGCCCGGGGCGGCGACGTGCTCAAGGAATACATGGAGTCGCTGGCGCCCCACGTTCAGAAGGGCGGGTTCATCCCGTTCTGCGACCACCGCTGCCCGCCGGACGTCTCGCAGGAGAACTATTTCTACTACATGGACCTGAAGCGCGAGCTGTTCTGCGGACGCTGAGATTCCCGCGAGTCGGGCCGATCAGGAGACGCCGGAGGAGGTTTGCCTCCGGGGGGTTGGTGATCGCGCTGGAAGAGGCCCGGCTCGTCCTGCGGGGCGGAACGTCCGGCGGGTTGGAGGGTCTCGGCGACGGCACGGAGGAGGCGGTCGGGCGTGAAGGGTTTGTGGAGGAACGACACGTCGTCAATGCCATCATGGTCGTGCAGGGCGGCTTCTTCTGAGTAGCCGCTGACCAGGAGGCACTTGAGGCGTGGGCGTTGGTTGCGGAGCTGGCGGAGCAGGTTCGGGCCCGAGCAGCCGGGCATGACCACGTCGCTGACCAGCAGATCGAGGGGCCCGCGGTGGTTCTGGAGCAGGTCGTGGGCTTCGTCGGGGCAGGAGGCAACGAGGGTCCGGTAGCCGTGTTCGGAGAGGACACGCTGGATGAGGGTTCGAACGGAGCCGTCGTCTTCGACGACCAGGACGGCGGACTGTCCCCGGTGGACGATGGTGACGGGGCCGTCGAAGTCTTGTTCCTCAATGGGGGTTTCCACGCGGGGCAGGTAGAGGCGGAAGGTCGTGCCCTGGCCGGGCTGGCTGTCGACTTCGATGTGGCCGTGGCTCTGCTGGATGAAGCCGTACACCATCGCCAATCCCAGCCCCGTGCCTTTCCCCTTGTCCTTGGTGGTGAAGAACGGCTCGAAGATGCGCTCGAGGGTCTCGGCGTCCATACCCGTTCCGGTGTCGGACACGGCGATCATGACGTGCGGGCCGGCCTCGCCGACGGGCGCGAGGGTCGCCTGTTCGGGCGAGACGGTCACGTTGGACGTAACGATCCGGACATGCCCGCCGTCGGGCATGGCGTCGCGGGCGTTGATGACGAGGTTCATCACCGCCTGTTCCAGGCGGTTGGGGTCGACGCAGATGTTCCCCGTCTCGGGCCTGAGGTCCAGGTCCAGCCGGACGTCCTCGCCGACGAGGCGGAGGCTTTTGGCCATGGTCGTCAGCAGTTGTTTGGTATCGGTGACCTGGGGCTGGAGGAGCTGTTTTCGGCTGAAGCTCAGGAGCTGGCTGGTCAGGGCCGTGGCCTGCTGGGCGGCGTGGGAAATCTGTTCGATGCCGCTCTGGAGGTCGTTCTGGAGGTCCGGTTCGCTCAGCAGCAGGTCGGTGTAGCCCCGGATGACGGTCAACTGATTGTTGAAGTCGTGGGCGATGCCCCCGGCGAGTCGGCCGACCGCTTCCATCTTAGCCGACTGGCGGAGCTGTTGTTCAAGCTGGGCTTCCTTGGACATGTCGCGGAGGATCAGCGCGAAGTGGCTGACCCGCCCGCGGTGGTCGCGGATGGGCGAGACGGTGGTCTCGACGATGAGGTCTTTTCCGTCGGCATTGCGCGCCGTGAGTTGGCTGGACCAGACCTCCCCGGCGGCCAGGGCGTCACGGAGGGCCTGGCGGTGGCAGGTCTCGCTGTCGTCGCTGAAGAGGTCCATCACGTCTAGGCCGGGCTTGCAGCGGTCGTCCCGGCTCAGCATGCGGGTCAGCCCCTGGTTGACGTAGAGGACCAGGCCCCGCGCGTCGGTGATGATGATGCCCTCGGCGGCCTGTTCGACGGCCTGGGCGAGGCGGGCACGTTCAGCCTCGCTGGAAAGGCGCTGGCAGAGGAAGCCCAGACTGGTCGCCAGCAGCGTCAGAATGTTCTGGTCGATCTGGCTGATGGGCTTACCGGTGTGCAGCGTGTCGGTCATGACCACGCCGATGAGGTCCTGGTGGCTCCACATGGAAGCCCCGACCCACGGGCCCTGTCCGATGGCCCGGCCCTGGTGGTCGTAAAGCTCGCAAGACCGACACAGGCTGCGGGGTCCCTGCCCCGTCAGTAACTGTCGCGCCGGCGAGTCGGATTTCGGCTGCCAGGTACGCTGCTGGAGATTGCGGACCTGCCCGTGCTCGTCGATGCCGAAGGCACCCTTCAGTCGCCCCGGGCGATCGGCCGTGAACCAGATGCTCAGACGCTCGAAACCCAGCCGATCCCGACCGAGTTCGACGGCCCGTCGGCAGAGAGCTTCCAGGGAGTCCTGCTGCATCAGTTCGACCTCGACTTCGAACAGGGCCCAGAGGCTCTCGCGAAAAGCGCGTTCGGACTGGCCCGACCGGCGGAGGACGTCTTCAGCCTCTTTGCGAGCGCTGAGGTCCTGGAAATTCTGGATGATGATGTCCTGACCGTCCAGGGGAACCCGCTGGACGCTACGGAGGATGGGCACGAGTTGGCCCGACTTGGTACGAATGGTCGATTCGTCGTTGTCCGCCAGCCCGTTGGCAGAGCAGTTGCACGGGTTCGGGGTGATGACCTCCTCGGCGAAGTCCGTCTCGCAGGCATGGGCCGGACAACTGGACATGCCCATGCAGCAGATCAGATCGCAGGGCTTTCCGATCAGCTCCTCCCGGCGGTAGCCGGTCAACTCGCAGAGCTCGCCGTTGACGTCTCGGATGGTGTAATCAGGCCCGACGACGAAGGTGTACCCGGGCAGATTTTCGTACAGCGCCCGCCAGCGTTTCTCGCTGTCCCGCAGGGCATGCTCGACCCGCATCCGCCGCCAGATGTTCACCAGCAGCGCAAGAATGACCAGCAGCATGGCCACGACGACCGCGTTACCGCCCAGGACCTGGCCCATCGGTGCTTGGGCGATCAGAGGGCCGGCAAGATCGGCCGTCCCCTCCAAAGAAACCGCAGAGGCTTCCAGACGATCCGGGAACAACAAAAATATCGTGGTCAAAATCAAATATACTCTCCAATAACACAGAGACCTGAGAAAACAGACAAACACCCTCTCCCATAATGAACGCTGAACAGCCTGTGAGGTCGTAACTCTCAACAACAACCCTGATAAGAGCTTATGCTTGTGGGGGAGAACCGCTCTCATGCCCTCCGTGGCACATCGGTTTCGAATCCAGTATGGAATCATACTGTCTTTACCCTACATTGTCTATCAAAAATTCTATTAAATCTCGCAATAAGCCAGTAAATTCCCCATAACTTCAGGAATCACGGGGTGTAACGGACATCGGTCATATATTCCCGATCGCTTGAATTTCCTTAACGGAGGACCGATAACTTCGGCTGGTCACCCGGTTTTTTAGACGACCCCGTCAATCGATCATGACGGATCGGCTGAAAGACCCAGGGCATCATGCCCGGACGGTCTGGAAGACGGCCTGGCATCGCGTGAGCAGATCGGGCATCGAGGCCAGGGGGAGTTGGCAGGCGGCGTCGGAGCGGGCCTTATCGGGGTCGGTGTGGGTTTCGAGGAACAGCCCGTCGGCACCGACGGCCAGGGCGGCGAGGGCGAGTTTCGGGGCGAATTCGCGCTGCCCGCCGGTCGCATCGCCCAGCCCGCCCGGCTGCTGAACCGAATGCGTCGCATCGAAGACGACGGGCGCGATCGGCTGCATCTGGGGGATCGAGCGCATGTCGTTGACCAGGCGGTTGTAGCCGAAAAACGTCCCCCGTTCGGTCAGCAGCACGCCGCGGTTCATGTAGGCGTTGACTTTCTCCACCGCGTGCCGCATGTCCCAGGGTGCCATGAACTGGCCCTTCTTGATGTTGACCGCCAGGCCCGTCTTGCCGGCCGCGACGAGCAGGTTCGTCTGCCGGCAGAGGAAGGCGGGGATCTGCAGGCAGTCGGCGACCTCAGCCACGGCCGTGACTTCGTGCACTTCGTGGACGTCGGTCAGCACCGGCACGCCGAGTTGCTGCCTGACCTCGGCCAGCCAGTCCAGCCCCTGCTTGAGGCCCGGTCCGCGGTAGCTCGAACCGCTCGATCGGTTGGCTTTGTCATAGCTGGCCTTGAAGACGTAGCCGATGCCGCGTTCGGCGCAGTCGTCGCGGAGGGTATGGGCGACCTCGAGGCAGAGGTCCAGGCTCTCGGCCATGCAGGGGCCAGCGATCATCGCCAGCCGGCCCGTGCCGAATTCCACGTCGCCGATCGTACAGGGAGCGGGGGTGGTCATACCGTGGTTCCCTTCCAGGGCCAGAGGGGGAACGACCAGCGGTTGTATCGGCTGGCCGGCAGGAGCAGGGTGATGCGCTGCGGTGCGAGGGAGATCTCCAGCGGGGTGACCGGCCCGACGTCGCCGTCGAGTTCGCAGGTCTGGGGCTGGTCGGTATCGACCTGAATCCGCCGGGCGTTGCGGTAGATCACCTCGCCCCGCCGGGGGTGCGTGCGGAGGAGGGTGCAGGCGGCGTGGAACATCAAGCCGGTCTGCTGCCGGCAGGGGAAGACGACCAGGTCCAGCAGCCCGTCGTCGAAGCGAGCCTGGTTACAGATTTTCAGCCCCGTCGCGTAGCGGGAGATGTTGCCGACGAAGACCAGCCCCCGCCCGTCGAAGACCTGCTCGCCGTCGCTGGTGACGTGGAGAGTGGGAAAGTCATGCTCCCAGAACGTCCGCCAGATCGGCCAGAAGTAGCTCAGGTGTGAGATGTGCCCCGTCCGCGTCGCCGAGAGTCGACGGACGACTTCGGCGTCGAAGCCCACGCCCAGGATCGAGTGGAACATCTGTCCGTTGATGAGCCCCACGTCGCAGTCCTGCGGCTGGCCGTTGAGCAGCACGTCGACCAGATCGCAGGGCCTGCGGGGGATGCGCAGTTCCTTGGCCAGCAGGTTCTCGGTCCCCGCCTGGGCGACCAGCAGCGGCGTGCCGGTTCCGACGAGTCCGTTGGCGCACTCGTTGGCCGTCCCGTCCCCGCCCCAGGCCAGCACCGCCCGCGCCTGCCGGGCAATCTGCCGGACACGACGCGTCGCATCTCCGGCCGAGCGGGTGACGTACTCGACGACAGGCAGCTTCTGCCTGCGAAGTTCCGCGCGCACATCGTTGAGCATCAGTTTCTGGCTGCCATATCCGCTGCGGGGATTGATCACCAGGTGGATGGGCAGGTCGCTGGAATTCACGGCACCTCGGGGGACTGGGGTTCAATTGACATTGCAGGCACGCACAGGTTCGTTATAATACCGATTTCCCAGCCGGTAGCAATTTGTCCTTCCTGCGGGGATCGGCCAGACGCCGGCCCGCGACGAACGACCTGACAGGAGAACGCCTCGATGGAAACCACCGAATCGCAAAGCCTCCAGGACCTGATGGGCCTGGATACCTGGACCGCCGACGAACACCGCGCACTGATGGATCGACTGGCGGGGATGACCGATCCGGTCGTGAAATTCCGCGACCTGCTGGCCGATCTCGAAGCGGCCAACCCCAGTCCGAAGGGTTCGGCCGCGCTGAAAATCGGCATCGGGCGGTTCATACTCAACCGCTACCGCGAGGCGCTGGAAGCCTTCTCCGAGGCCACCGACAACAAGGACCGCCGGTACTTCGCCGCCCAGTGCTACCTCGCCCTGCGGCAGTACGATCAGGCCCTGGAGGAACTCGGGCGTGCCAAGGCGCGGGGCTGGGACGGTCCGGAATGCGATTTCCTCCTCGCCGAAACCCATGCCCTGGCCGGCGATCTCGCCGCCGCCGGCAAGACCGCCGAGCCTCTCTGCAAAACCCTCGGCGAGAAGCACCCCGACACCCACTACCTTCGGGGACTGCTGGCCGAACTCCAGGGCCAGGGCGAGACCGCCACGGAGGAATATGCCCGCGCGAGGGAGCTGGAAACCAACCACACCCGGGCGACGTTCCGGCTGGCGTACTACCTCGACCTGCACGGCGACGAGCAGGAGGCGATGGCACTGTATGAAGAGTGCATCGACCAGCCCCCCGTCCACACCCACGCCCTGTTGAACATGGCCGTGCTCCTCGAAGACGACGGCGAGTACGAACAGGCCGCCCACTGCCTGCACAGGCTTTTGAAAGCCTGCCCGAACCACCCCCGCGCGCAACTGTTCCTCCGCGACGTCATCGCCTCGACCGACATGTACTACGACGAGGAACAGGCCCGCCGAATCGCCAAACACAATGCCGTCCTCGACATCCCCGTCACCGACTTCGAACTCAGCGTCCGCGCGAGAAACTGCCTGAAAAAAATGGACATCCTTACCCTCGGCGACCTGGTTCGGACCTCCGAAGCCGAACTTCTGGGCTACAAGAACTTTGGCGAGACCTCCCTGAAGGAAATCAAGGAAATGCTCGCCGCCAAGGGGCTTCGGCTCGGCCTGGCCTCCGAGGACGGCGCCGAAGGGTACGAGACCGAAAACGCCGAACTCGAAGAGGAAGACCCCGAGGACGCCACCCGGTCCATCCCCATCGACCAGATCGAGTTATCCGTCCGCGCACGACGCGTGCTGGAACAGCTCAACGTCCACACCATCGGCGAACTTGCCCAGAAGTCCGAGGCGGAATTAATGGGACAGAAAAACTTCGGACAGACCAGTCTGCAGGAAATGCGCCAGCGTCTCACCGAGCACGGCCTGGCGTTCCGGGATTCACAGTAACCTCGCGGCCCGCATGCCGCTGGCAGGGACGCCGACAAACGATGCAGGAGTCATCATGGTCCATGCAACCTTGCGACGCTGTGCACCCGCCATCCCCCTGGTAATGTGGCTGCTGGCGGGATGGGTCGCCTCGCAGATTCTTTCCGGCTGCGGGCCGCAAGCGGCCCGCACCGAAGCCGTCCTCCAGCGACCCCTCGACCTCGACGGGGTTCCGACCGTCCGCGTCCGGCTCGAGCCCAGGCCACTGGCCTCGGTCGAAGTCATGACCACCGGACCCTACCGCGTCCTGGCCGGCGACCGGCAGGTCGCCAACGCCAACGCCTCCTTGCCCAAAACCACCCTCACCCGAAGCGAAGGCAAATGGAAGCTCGGCATGCTCACCGCGACCAGCCAGCGACTGGAACTCACTGCCGTCGAAGGCCTCGTCGGATTCGGCCCCAACCGTTACCGCGGCAGCCTGGTCTTCCTCGCCGACGGATCGGACCGGTTTTACGTCCACAACCACGTCGACATGGAAAGCTACCTCGCCAGCGTCGTCGCCAAGGAACTCTACCCCGGCTGGCACGAGGAGTGCTACCGCGCCCAGGCCGTCGCCGCACGAACTTACGCCCTCTACGAAATGTTCACCCGCGGGCAGAACCACTCCTTCGACGTCTGGGACTCCCAGCGCTCGCAGGTCTACGGCGGACACGCTGCCGAAACCTCCCAGAGCTGGCACGCCGTTCGCTCCACCCACGCGTGGGTTCTCGCCTACGGCCCGCCGGGACAGGAAAAAATCTTCCTCACCCAGTTCTCCGCCTGCAACGGCGGGGTCGTCAACGGCGCCCACGTCCTCCGCGACATCGACAGCCCCATCGAACCGCTCCGCGGCGGACATCGCGATCCGGACGGCAAGAGTTGCCCCTACTGGACCTGGCCCACCGTCAGTATCCCCAAGGGTGACCTCTACCGCGCCCTGGCCGACCGGTACGACAGGGTCCGCCGACTCGGTGACCTCCAGAAGATCCGCGTCGCCGAGGCGACCGACTACGGCCGACCGGTCTGGCTCGAGCTGACCAGCACGGCCGGGAAGTCCGCCCGCCTCCGCGCCGAGAACCTCCGCCTGGCCCTGCTCCGCTCGGGCCTGCCCGCCGCGGAGGGTCTGAAGTCCATGCACTGCGACGTTGTGGACGTCGGAGAGGCCGTCGAATTCCGCAACGGTCGAGGCTTCGGGCACGGCGTGGGACTCAGCCAGTGGGGCGCCCAAGACAAAGCCAAACAGGGCACCTCCGCCGAAGCCATCCTCCAGTTCTACTATCCCGGCTCGGGCATCTTCGAAGCCTATTGACCCACCGCCGGCCGCGACCCACATCGAGCCCGCTTGTGGTGTGCGGACCCGACGAACGACAGCCGGTCCCAGTCGCTATTCCGCGTAGACGCTGACCCGCCCGCGCTTGCCGACGCGGATGGCGAAGGCGTTTTTCCACCCCCCGCCGTGCCGCGGGTACTTGTGCTCGAAGAGCACCCACCGGTCGTCGTCGATGCCCTTGTCATGGACGTCGTAGTCCCGCCGGGAGACGCCCATCTCGCGGGCGATGCGGTAAGCGACGTCGTAGGCGTCGTCCTTGGAGAGCTTGTCCTCGCCCCGCCTGGGCTGGACGCGCCCGCGGGGCTGGCCCTCGTAGAGCTTCGCCCGTCCCCGCCGACCGACGCGGACGCAGAACGCGTTCCGCCAGCCCAGCCCCCGCCGTGGACGCTCGTGCTCGAAGAGCACCCAGTACACCCCGTCGATTTCCTTGTCGTGAATGTCGTAGTCCTGCGGGGTCCCGCCGGCGTCGCGGGCCAGACGCTTGGCGATGGTATAGGCGTCGTCCTTGCCGACCCGCTCGTCTCGGCGGTCGCCCCGGTCGTCCCGGTCCTCGTCGTAATCCTCGTCGTAGAGGTCAGGCCGATGGTCGTCGCGGTCGCGCTTCGGTCGGCCGTCAACCTTGATCTCCTTGGGGGCCTCGACGTTCACGCACGCCGGGAGCAACATCGCAGCCAGCAGTAGGCTCAACAACATAAGTATCGCAGGTGAAGTTCGCATGGGCGTCTCCTGGAATGTCGAATGTCAAATGGAAACAGGCCGAACTGGATTTCCGCCAGGTACCGTAAGGCCTCGGCATCGTCGCGAAATGCTTCCTGGGAGGGGGCCGCGGCGGCTTCGGCGACCCGCTCCGCCAGGCCTCGAAGTACGTCGCGTTCTTTCTGGGAGATCGTCATGAAAGGCCTCCTACCGGTTCTTGAACAAGACGCTCTTGCCGTCGGGCGTGACGTGGACGGCGAAGTGGTACGGAAAGCCCAGCTTGTACCCGTGCAGCTTGTGGTCGAACAGCACCCACCAGGCGCCGTCGACCTCGCGGGTGTTGGCCTCGTAGTTCTCCGGGTTGAGCTTCTCGTTCTTGGCGACACGCTCGGCGATGTCGATCGCGCGGGACTTGTTCATTCGGCCCGGGTTGGGGGAGTCCTTGTCCTTGCCGAGCCCCCAGTCGACCTTTTCGCAGGCCAGCCCCCCGCCCAACAGAAACGCCAACCCTACCAGCAGCACCGTCATGCGAAATGTCGTTTTCATGTTCGTTTTCCTTGTTGACGCCTCCCTCAGAACTGCCAAGAACACGCAGGGAGGACCGTTTTGGGGATGTCACTCTATTCTTTGCGTTGACGAATCGCTCTGATGTTCCGTTCCGTCGACTTTTGAGGGGCGCATCTTGTTGGGTTCTGATTGT
>CAYMAP010000061.1:0-12724 GCA_964388425.1 uncultured Planctomycetaceae bacterium | reverse complement strand
CATCCCCAAAATGGTCCTCCCAGCGTGTTCTTGGCAGTTCTGAGGGAGGCGTCTTACAAGGTATTACCAGGCAGCGAGATAGGGCCATCGCCCTGCATCGGGAGCTTCCATTGCAGACGCGCAGGGACATTTCGGCCTTGTTGGATTCGGTGGGCCAGAAGCCGCAACGTCGTCTGGGGCAGCACTTTCTGGTCGATCTGCGTTACATGGAGCGTCTGTTGGAGCTGGCGGAGGTGGCAGCCGACGCCTGCGTCCTGGAAGTCGGCGCGGGAACCGGTTCGCTGACCGAGGCCCTCCGTGAGCGGGCGGGCCGGGTCGTTGCCGTCGAGGTCGACCGGGCCCTGGCGGAGCTGCTGCGGAGACGCTTCGCGGAGGACGGGGGGGTGAGGATCCTCGCGACCGATGCCCTGGCGGGCAAGCACGCGCTCGCACCGGAGGTCCTCGCCGCCCTGGAGCCGTCGGCGGAGCTGGTGGCGAACCTGCCCTACCACATCGCCACCCCGCTGGTGGCTGAGTGCCTCAGCAGCGCCTGGCGGTCCCTGCGGTCCCCTCAGGCCCCCGAAGCGGTTCGGTTCGGTCGGCTGACGTTCACGGTTCAACGCGAGGTTGCGGATCGACTGGCTTCGACGGGCGGCTCGGAGTACGGCATCGTCAGTGTGCTGGTGCGTCTGCTGGGGGCTGTCCAGCTCGGGCCGGTGATTTCCCCGGGGGCGTTCTGGCCGGCTCCGAAAGTTACCAGCAGGCTTGTTCGGATCGACTTCGACCCCGGTCAGGCTGGTCGGGTCCGCGACCTGCCGACCCTCCAGGCTCTCCTGCGGGCTGCCTTTACCCAGAGACGCAAGCACGTCGGCAAGGTCCCCCGCGCCCGTGGCTGCCCGTTTTCCGTCGACGTCTGGTCGGCGGGGCTTGAGCAGGCGCGGATCGACCCGACGCGCAGGGCCGACGAAATCCCCCCCGAGGCCTGGTGTGCGATGGGCAATGCGATGTTGGATTCGGGATTCCGGATTGAAAGCGAACAGACGTCGCTCGACAGGTAGTGTCCTGTTTCAATCCCCGCCATTCGGCATCTCCGGTTCCCTCAGCCGATGGACACCTCAGCCGAACGATACTTGCGGAGCTGGATCGGATTGGTGTATCCTGAGCGGGTTCGTTTCCCCTGATGCAGAACCATAAGGCAGCCGAATGACCGAGACCAACAGCAAGGCCAAGGCGTTTTTCGACCAGGCGGATCAGGTCGCAGAGACCGGCAACTGGGACTACGCCATCGAGATGTACTCCGAAGGCATCCGTCGCGACCCGGAGAACATCGAGCGGGGCTTCAAGAAGCTGCGTGACGTGGCTTTGAAGCGTAAGGCCCGGGGGGGCAAGGGGCCGGGCTTTGGGGACAAACGCAAGCACCCGACCAACACCAAGGAACCGGTCGACAACCTTGCCAACGCCGCGTTCCTCTTCGCCAAAGACCCGGGCAACAACGGGGTCATGGAACAACTTCTTTCGGCGGCGTGGAAAGCCAATCTCCCGGATGTTCTGCTGTGGATCGGCGAGATCATGATGGAGGTCCAGCGGCAGGCCGCCAAGCCCAACAAGCGCATCTGCGTGTCGCTGATCGACGCCTTCGAGGCCTTCGAGATGTACAAGCGGGCCGTCGGCGCGTGCGGGCTGGCGCTGCAGGCTTCCCCGGGTAACGCCGAACTGGAAGGCCGACTCGGGGACCTCGGGGCCCGGTACACCCTCCAGAAGGGCCAGTACGGCCAGGAGGGCGACTTTACCAAGGGCATCAAGGACTTTGACAAGCAGAAGGAACTGTTGCAGAAAGACTCGATCGTCAAGGGCAAGGACCACCTTAAGCAGCAGATCGAAAAGGCCCGCAAGGAATATGAGCAAAGCCCCGAGGTCACGGGCAAGGTCAACGCCTACGTCGACGCCCTGCTGAAGTTCGAGGAAGACGAATACGAAAACCAGGCCGTCCAGGTCCTCGAAAAAGCCTGGAAGGACGCCGGTGCGTACCAGTTCAAGATGCGCATCGGCGACATCCGCATCCGCCAGTTGTCGCGCCGGTTCCGTCAGCTCCGCGACGCCGGCAAGACGGAAGAAGCCAAACGGATCGCCCGCAAGCAGTTGGCTTTTGAAATCCAGGAATACGCCGAGCGCGTCAAGAACTATCCGACCGAGTTGGGGCTGAAGTACGAACTGGGTCGCAGACTGTTCGTGGCCGGCAAGTACGACGACGCGATCGGCATGTTCCAGCAGGCCCAGCGCGACCCGCGAAGGCACGTGACCTGCATGAGCTATCTCGGGCAGGCGTTCATGAAAAAACAGTGGTGGCAGGAGGCTGTCGACACCTTCAACCGCCTCCTCCAGGGCGACCTGTCTGAAGATCGCGCCAAGGAAATCCGATATTACCTCGCCCAGTGTCTGGAACAACTGGGGAAACTGGCCGAGGCCGAAGAACAGTTCTCAGCCGTCGCCCAGATCGACTTCAACTTCCGCGACACCCGCCAGTGTCTCGAACGGGTTCGCCAGAAAAAGGCGGAATCCGGCGAGACCGGCTGAACCACTCCGGCGCCCGGAACCAGCCGCATCCGATCGGCCCGGATCAACATCGACCAGGTTCCATGTCCGCGCACTGCGATTCCAAAAAGCCCGTTTCGGGGACGTCATCCGAAGATTTTCTGCAGATCCTGCTGGATGCCATCCCCGTCCCCGTCTTCTACAAGGATGCCGACGGCCGCTACCTCGGCTGCAACGGGGCCTTCGAGGAGTATATCCAACTGAAACGGGACGAATTGATCGGCCGGAGCGTCTTCGATATCGCTCCGCCCGAGCTGGCCGAAAACTACCACCGGCGCGACAAGGACCTGCTGGACAGCCCCGGCGAGCAGGTTTACGAGTCGTCCGTGACCACCCGCGACGGGCAGTTGCGGCACGTCGTGTTCCACAAGGCCACCTTCCAGAAGTCCGACGGGTCGGTCGGGGGCATCATCGGGGCGATTCTGGATATCACCGATTGCAAGAAGTACCAGCAGCAGCTACAGGCTCGCCTGACCGGCGAGGCCGCCCTTGCCGCCTGCACACGCGCCCTCGTCGCCGAAGGTTCCCCCGACGACGTCCTGCACAACGCCCTGGGCCAACTCCTGGAGACCTCCAGCGCCGGACGCATCTACGTCTTTCAGAATAGCTACGACACGCAACGGGGACTGTGCATGAGCCAGACCCACGAGGTGGTCGCCCCCGGCGTGAAACCGGAACTCGACAATCCCGACCTCCAGGCCCTGCCCTATGCCGAAGGCTTCGACCGCTGGCGGGACGTGTTCTCCGAGGGCGGGCACATCGGCGGGGACGTGGCCGACTTTCCTCCCTCGGAGCGGGAGATTCTCCAGGCCCAGGGGATTGTCTCCATTTTGGTCCTGCCCATCTTCGCCGGGGGCGAGTGGATCGGATTCATCGGCTTCGACGCACCCCAGCTTCGAACGTGGAGCAGCGAGGACGTCCGCATGCTCCGTACGGTCGCCGAGACCCTCGGCAACTACCTCGGGCGACTTCGTGCCGAAGCCAATCGTCGCGAGGTGGAACAGCAACTCCAGCAAAGTCAGAAAATGGAATCGCTCGGCATCCTCGCCGGGGGGGTGGCCCACGACTTCAACAACCTTCTGATGGTCATCACCGGCAACGTGGACCTGGCGATGATGGACGCCCGCCCCGAAGGAGCGGTTCACGAATGCCTCCAGGAAATCAAGAAGGCCGCCCAGCAGGCCGCCAAACTCAGCAACCAGATGCGGGCCTTCTCCGGGCAGGGCCACGCCGCCGTCCAGCCGATCCTGCTGAATTCTCTCATCAGGGAGATGGGCGATCTGCTCCGTGCGAGCGTCTCTCGGCGCGTCGAAGTGATCTGCGATCTCGACAAAGACCTCCCGGCCGTCCAGGCCGACCCCTCCCAGATGAACCAGGTCGTCATGAACCTCTTGCTCAACGCCGGGGAATCCATCGGCGACCACCCCGGCCGGATCGTCGTGCGGACCTCCCTGGAACGTCCGGACGAAGGTGAACGTGCCCGTGCGACCCCCACCGGTACGGTCGAGGCCCTGCCCGCCGGCGAGTACGTCTGCCTGGAAATCACCGACACCGGCTGCGGGATGGACGCCGGGACGCTGGATCGCATTTTCGAGCCGTTCTTCACCACGAAATTCATCGGCCGGGGACTGGGCCTGGCCGCCGTGCAGGGCATCGTCCGCGGGCACCGGGGCGGTATCCTGCTGGACTCCCGTCCGGGCGCGGGCACGACCGTTCGCGTCCTGCTGCCCGTCACGCCAAGCACGGACCCCTCACCCCCGCAACCAGCCGACGAACTCCCCGCCGACCGCTGCCCCACCATCCTGCTGGCCGACGATGAAGCCGCCATCCTCCAACTCGGCAGGACCATGCTCGAACGGGCCGGCTACGACGTCCTCACCGCGACCGACGGCCGGCAAGCCCTCGACCTCGCCGGACAGCACCCCGACATCGACGTCGTCCTCCTCGACGTCTCCATGCCCGTCATGAACGGCCTAGAGGCCCTGCCCGCGATCCGCAAAGCCCTCCCCAAGGCAGCGGTCTTCCTCTGCAGCGGATACGATGAGAACGATACCCGAAGGCAACTCGGCATTACCGAAGACGTCGGGTTCCTCCCGAAACCTTTCCAGATGGGCCAGTTGCTCGATCAGGTCGCCCGCTCCCTGCACACACCCAGCCGATGATTCCCCTTGCACCGGACCGGCCGATCGGGCACACTGTCGCCCACGTCCCCCGACCGAGGTATCCATGACCGCCTCCTCCAAAAAACGACTGTTCGTCGGACTGGGCATCACCCTCCTGTTCGTTCTGATGTTCGCCGCAGCCGTCGTGTTCCTGCTGGCCAGCTCCGTCCCGGACGAGTACAAGCCCTTCCAGTTGACCCAGAAGGAACGCAAAGACGCCGCCATCGACTTCGTCGGAAGACACGGTGCGAAACTCGTCGAGAACATCCGCGTCAATCAGCCCTTCAGCCATACGCTCACCGAGCAGGACATGAACCTCTACCTCGCCAGCCTCGATGAAATCGCCTACCTCAAGCCCGCCCGGCGGGGCAACCGGCAGAAGTCAGGCGAGGTCTACGAGGCCATGGACAAAGCCGGCCTCGCCGATCCCGTGGTGGCCATGGACGACGGAATCCTGACCGTCATGGTCCGTACCCAGCGAAGCAACAAGGTCGCCTCCATGGACCTGGCCTTTGAGTTCCCCGACAACGATCACATCCAGATCGTGCTGAAGCAGGTTCGCATCGGGCACATGCCCGTGCCCCGCAGCTTCGTCGAAGGAGGGCTGGAAACCCTCAAACGCGGCGTGGGGGACCTGAGCACCCTCGATGAAACCGCCGCCCAGGACCTCGATACCATCCTTGCCGGCGTTCTCGCCGCCGTCGGGGAAGGCCCCCTCCCGGCCACCATGCGGTTCGGGTCCAAACGAGTTCGTCGGATCAAAGACGTCGTCGTCGATGACGGGCAACTCACCATCCACGTCGAGCCGGCCTTCGACGAAGACTGAACCGCCCGGCTGGTCTCCCAGAAGACGATGTCAGAACGGTCCGGGCACTTCGCACTTCCCCCGTGTCGGCAGTCCGGCGGGATTCCGGCAAACGAAGGCGGGCTACTCGACGGCGACGACTTCGCTGACGGCGGGAACCTTTTCCTTGAGGTGACGCTCGACGCCCATTTTCAAGGTCATCTGCGCCCCCGGACAGCCCTTGCACGCCCCCTGGAGACGGACGGACACCTTGCCGCTGTCTTCCTCGACACTCACGAACTCGATGTCACCACCGTCTGCCTGGAGGAGCGGACGAATATGCTCAATGACTTCTTTGACCTGCTGTTCCATGGGAATGGCCCTTTCTGCTGGGTTCTGGTCGATTCCCGCCGACCGGCAGGTCGCACGGGGTACGTTGCATTATAGCACATCGCTCCGCCCGCGCATACTTCCCGGTAAGCGGGAGTAGGGGCGGTATCGCACGCCCAACCATGACGCCTCCCTCAAAAATCGAAGGAACGAAAAAGCAGAGCGATTCGTCAACGCAAAGAATAGAGTTACGTCCCCAAAATGGTCTTACAACCGCGTTCTTGGTAATTCTGAGGGAGGCGTAAACCATGGGTTACCTGCGGCCCCGGGGGCCGAATCGAATCATTCCGAACCTTCCCACAGCGAAGGGCGTATTACAAAGGCGAAGGAAGGCAAGGGCGTGCAGGACGCCGCAAAAATCGGAATACTCCGTATCTTTTTGCGAGACCCGATTGTAGAAATTTTCTCCACGTTATTTGCCTTCCTCCCGTTTATTTCTCATAGTTCAGGTAGCCCGGCGGTGTTTTTTCACTGCATCGGAAGTGGCTGAAAAACCGGGCTGGAAGGAGGGCATCATGAGCCGACCGACCGCAATGTGTGCTTTGACGTTTGCGATGTGTCTGACTGGATGGGCTGCCGGGAACGCCCCGGCCGACGCCATCGTGTTCGGGTCCCGCGATCTGGCGGTGTACGCCGGGGGCGGGATCAACATGGGTAAAAACGTATGGATTGCCGGAAATGTAGGTTCCGCAGGGTATATCGGGTTGGAGAAGAATGGGTCTGTTTCGGGGGGTATGTTTGGCAGGCAGTACATCGATATCGGCCAGAACGGCACGATCGGCGGGCGGATCATCGCCGAGGACGGCCTCGGGCTGGGCAAGAACGCCTCGACCGGTGCGATCGATTCCGGGCAGGGTATCGATTTTTCCCAGGGCGTACAGACCGGCGCGGTCCGTGCGCGCGGCTACGTCGGGGTGGCTAAGAACATGACCGTCCACGGCGACCTGTCCGTCGGCGGTTGGTTGGACATCCAGCAGAACGCGACCGTCCACGGCGACGTCTACCATCGTCAGGGGTATGGGAAGCATAACTCCGCGACGGTGGACGGAGAGTTCATCGACATCGACCAGAAGCCCGTTATCGACGACTGGACGTACCAGGCGCCCGACTTCCCCTCGCCGTCCAGCAGCGTCAGCGACTACCGGTGGTACGGCAGCGGCGAGGAAGTCTACCTCGACCCCGGCGACTACGGGTATCTTGATTTCGGCAACGACGTCGTGATTCACCTCACCGCGCCGGGCGAGTACAACTTCGATTCGCTGAATATCGGCCACGGCGGGCAAGTCCTCGCCGACACACCCGGCGTGACGGTCCTCAACGTCGAGGACGGCCTGGAGTTCGGCAACGATGTGCAGATGCTCTCCGACCCGGACCTGGTCTGCATGGACCTGCGGGTCGGGGGCTGGGCAACGTTCGGCAACGACAACACGCTCCAGGCGGATATCCTCGCCCTCGACGACGGAGTGGAGATCGGGCAGAACAGCACGGTCAGCGGCGTGATCTACGCCGACGGCTACGCGGACCTCGGACAGGGCGTCTCCGTGCTGGCCCAGGCGTACCACACCCCCGAGCCGACCAGCCTGTTTGTGATTCTTATCGGTGGGGCGGTCGGAGTGGTACTGGACCGTCGCGGTGGGCTTGCAAACCGTTGATGCGTAACCCAACGAGGGTTGTGATTCTCCCGGCCGGGCCTCTCGAGGGCCCGGCTTTTTTTACGCACGGTCCGGGCGTGCGAACCGCAATTGGCTCGGGGGGGGGCAAAAAAAGGGGCGATCACGCAACTTGCTCAAGGCTGCGCATATCGCCCTTCGCCTTTGGACAGGTCCGGTCAAGCCGGGAGCCTGCAACGACGTCCGGAGGAGGAGAGAAACCGGACCGCGCCGGCGGGCGCTCATCTCCGCGCGGCGGCCGTTACGGCACGCCTGTCCGTCGGGACGGAACCGCAGCCAGGGGCTGACGAATCGTCCCGAACGTGAGAGGTTGTGGATCCCTGGCATGCGAGCGGTCGAGCGCAACTCGCCTCCCGCCGCGCCATGGGCGCATCATCTCTTGTCCATGCGTGTTATCGTCGTGGACGGTCGACTGCATGAATAATACGATGGAAAAAACCCCGCCGGCAAATCGGATCGGCCAGGCCCGCTTGCGTCCGGGGCGGGTTGCAAGTAGGCTCAAGAACCCAAGGAGCGCACCTATGCGATGGATTGGAGCAGTGTTACTGACGGCCGGTTGCATCACCGCGGGGGTCTTGTGGGCCCAGCAGCCGGCATCAACTCCATCCCCTCGGGACGACGTTCGCACCGGACTGACGACGCACTCGTTTCAGCGGAAGGTCACGACGCCGGTGGGAGGCAAGTATCTGTTGTACCTGCCCGAGCACTACGGTCGAAACGACGCCAAGCTGCCGCTGATCTTGTTTCTGCACGGGTCGGGGGAGCGGGGAAATCTCAACGCGCTGCGGAACTTCGGCCCGGTCCGCGTCAGCCAGCAACAGAGAGGCTTTCCCTTCATCGTCCTCGCTCCGCTGTGCCCGAAGGGCAAGTGGTGGACTGACGTAGACGTCACCCAGTCGGTCATGGCCCTGCTGGAGACCGTCAGCGAGACGTATCTCGTTGACCCGGACCGCATCTACCTGACGGGCTTGAGCATGGGCGGGTTCGGCGTCTGGAACCTCGCCGAGCAGTATCCCGACCGCTGGGCGGCCCTCGCGCCGGTCTGCGGGGGGGGCAACCCGTACCTCGCCCAGCGTGTCCGGCACATCCCGACGCGGATTTTCCACGGCCAGAACGACCGCTCCGTACCCGTCGGGATGGCCAAGCAGATGGCCGCGGTCCTCAAAAGCGTCGGCGGGCGGGTCGAATTGTTCGTCTACCCCGACCTCGGCCACCAGTGCTGGAAGCCGACCTACGACAATCCCAAGCTCTACCAGTGGTTTCTCAGCCACGGACGCCCCGGGGCCGACAACGACGCAGCCGGTCAAGGTTGAGCTACGCCCCGTTGCCGAAGGCGTGGTAAGGTTCCGGCGTACCCGGCCGGCGTGCCCACGTCCCACGCCCGGCCGAGGATCTCGCGGAGAAAATACCGCTCCGGTTGCCGCTCGAGCAGGAGGCTCTGCGCGTCGGCCAGTTGCAGTTCCCCGCGCTGCCGGCGACGGGCGAGGATGTGATGCACTACCGGACGCACGTGCCCGCCGGCGTCGACCAACGGCAGCAGGGCCTTGGGGGCGGCGTAGCTCCAGGGTCGCAGCCGGGTGCCCCGACCTGCCACGGGAACCACGGCAGTGAGGACCGGCTCAGCCATGGCCCGCCCCTCGCCCGTCGATGCTCAATGGGAAGCATTTCAACGTCTCAAACCGTTCCTCGATCTTGCGATCGCTTCGTCGCGGAGTCGGGCGACCGAGCAACGAACTGCGCGGTGCCGTCGCCCTGACTGCCCACGCCCTTTTTCAACGGCAGATCGCTGGAGACGAACAGATCGATGGAAGTGGGCTGGGTCATGGTTCAGCGGATTGTATTTTTCGTGGGCGGGTTGTAATTGTCCAGGTCGAGTTGGCGGAAGTAGTTGATGGTTCGTTCCAGTCCGTCGCGAAGTGCGGTGGTCGGCTGCCAGGAGAGCTTCTCCTGCGCCAGGGCGATCTCGGGCCTTCGTTGCGTGGGGTCGTCGGCCGGCAGGGGGCGGTGCGTCAGCCCGGACGTCGAGCCGGTCAGATCGAGGACGGTCTCGGCGAGTTGCCGGATGGTGATCTCCTCCGGGTTGCCGACGTTGACCGGCCCGTGGAAATCGTCCTCGTTGTTCATCATTCGCACGAGGGCGTCGACGGTGTCGGTGACGTAGCAGAAGCTGCGGGTCTGCTCGCCCCGGCCGTAGAGCGTCAGATCCTGCCCGGCCAGGGCCTGGAGAATGAAGTTGCTCACGACCCGCCCGTCGTAGGGGTGCTGGCCGGGACCGTAGGTGTTGAAGATGCGCACCACGCGGATGTCGACCCCGCGCATGCGGTGGTAATCGAAGAAGAGCGTCTCGGCGCAGCGCTTGCCCTCGTCGTAGCACGCCCGCGGGCCGATCGGGTTGACTCGCCCGCGGTAGGTTTCCGGCTGGGGCGAGACGTCCGGGTCGCCGTAGACCTCGCTGGTCGAGGCCTGGAGGATGCGGGCCTTGGTCCGGTCGGCCAGGCCCAGCAGGTGCATCGCCCCGGCGATGGAGGTCTGCAGCGTCATGATCGGATTGAACTGGTAATGCACCGGCGAGGCCGGGCAGGCGAGGTTGTAGATCCGGTCGACCTCCAGCCAGATCGGCTGGGTGATGTCGTGGCGGATCAGCTCGAAATTGCGGTAGTCCAGCAGGTGGGCGATGTCGCGCTTCTGGCTGGTGAAGAAGCTGTCGAGACAGATGACGTCGTGGCCTTCGTCGAGAAGGCGCTTGCAGAGGTGCTGGCCGATCAGGCCCGCCCCGCCGGTCACGAGGATGCGCAGGTAGCCGCTCATGGAATCTCCCGATGCTGGTTCCCCCGCCACGATAACGTCTGAGGCGTCGGCTGGCCAGCCCTTATCGCCGAGCGAGCGGAGGCTTGCACCCCGGGCTGTACCGGAGGTATGCTGTCTCGAAGTCGAGTCGGTCCGGGTTCGGCCCGGATGACGGACGGGAAAGGAACCCTGCCATGATCGCATTGTACATTCTGATCGGTATCGCGGTAGTGCTGGTGGCCTTCGCCATCGCACTGTACAACGGACTCGTGACCAAACGCGTCCGCTGCGACGAAGCCTGGAGTCAGATCGACGTTCAACTCAAACGACGCTACGACCTGATCCCCAACCTCGTCGAGACCGTCAAGGGCTACGCCGCCCACGAGAAGGAAACGCTCGAGAACGTCATCGCCGCGCGGAACCAGGCCATCAGCGCCGGCAGCGTTCAGGAGCAGGCCGGCGCGGAGAACATGCTCACCGGCGCGCTGAACAAGCTCTTCGCGCTGTCCGAAGCCTACCCGAACCTCAAGGCCAACGAGAACTTCGCCCGCCTCCAGGAAGAACTGACCAGCACGGAAAACAAGATCGCCTTCGCCCGCCAGCACTACAACGACTCGGTGGCGGTCTACGACATCGCCATCCAGAAATTCCCCAACAACCTCCTGGCCGGTCCGATGGGCTTTTCCAAACGCGACATGTTCGAGATCGAGGTTCCCGAGCAACGCGAAACTCCGCAGGTGTCGTTCTGAGAGCCTGCGGGAAAACCGTTCTTCTTCCTGCCCGATTGATCCGTTACCCAGCCTGCCAGCTAGAATCTAGAAGGCAACATTTCGGCTTTTCGCCCATACGGGCAGGCCCATACGAACGTCCGAATGGACGGATTTCGGATTTAGAATTCAGGCACTCAGGCACGCTGTTGTTGTCTCTGCGTCTCTGCGGTGGTGAATTGAAACGAGTAAAGGTCCGCGTCTTTCAACTCGAAGTGCAGGCGGACGGGCCGGCCCGCCCACTCGGAGAGATCGCTGGACCCGCCCCACGAGACAACGCGTTCGATCGCGTCGCCGCGGAGGATGTCGGCGTCGGCCAGCGACCGCCCCGGCAACGGCTGACCGTCGGCGTCCTGCACCTCCACGCGAACCGAACCGGCCGCCGAGGTCGAGACGTTCAACGTCAGCGCCGAGCCGGCGAAACGCAACGTGCGTGTAATCGCCTCGCCGCCGGCATACCCCGCCTGGAGCGAGGCGAAGCCGTCGGTCCGCAGGGAGTATCGCCGCAGCCCGTACGTTGGCTGGGTATAGTGCTCGGTGACGTACATGGACATCTCGGCCTCGCCGGTGGGCACGACGCCCCAGGCGGGTAGGTTCGTGCGTGCGATCCAGTTCCGTCGGTCGAGCCCGGGGCGGATCATCGCCTCCATGAAGGTGCGGTCGTAGCGGTGGGGGGCGCGGGAGGTCATGAACACGGCCTCGGAGACGGCCGAGAGCATGTTCGGGCTGACTTGGAGATTGGAGACTTCCTGCTCGCTGAGCGGGCAGACGCCGGGTACGTATCGTTTGGGCAGGGCGAGGTAGAGATGCGGCGCGCGGAAGTACGGCTGCGTGGCGTTGGTGTAGAGTTCCTCGCTCGGCGCGTCGCCGTATTCCATGGCGGTGCGATCCGACCAGTGGAGGAAGTCGGGCGACGTCCGCCGGGCAATGCCGCGGATGCCGCGGATGGGGTTGCCCGGCTCGGCATACGGCGGCATCCAGTGTCGCACGTAGCACTCGTAACAGCCCGCCCGCTGGGACCAGAACGCAACGTTGTGGGAATCGAACGGCGGATCGGTCAGCACGGGCTCCTCGGCGAGCTTACGCCAGTGCACACCGTCGGGCGAAGCGTAGGCGAACATGCCGTCGGTATCGTCGGCCCCGGCGCGGGCGATGGCCTTGTAGCGACAATCGGGATGGCAGTCGGGGTTGGTGTCGATGAACGGCGCGAAGTTGGCCGTCCCGGCTGCCCCGGCGAGGATGGCGTTATTGTCGGTGCAGCCCGCGAGTTCGCACAGGCCCAGCATTGGGCGCTGGAAGTGGATGCCATCGTCGCTCTCGGCCAGGCAGGTACACGCATTGGCGTGGGGCCCGCCGGGCCAGCCGCGATAGTACAGGCGGTAGCGAGCGCCGTCTTGAAGCACCGTGCAATAGCCGCTGAAGCGGCCCTCCCAGGGCTTCTCGAAGCGGAGGAGGACCTCCTCGGGTCGCGGGGCGTGCAGGGTCAGGCGAGCCCCGTCGAGTTGGCCGATCAGTGCGGTGTCCCAGAACGGCTCGAGTCGGTTCCCGATCTCCAGTACTCGATCGTCCATAATTCCTCCTTGATGCGATGTG
>CAYMAP010000060.1:0-12879 GCA_964388425.1 uncultured Planctomycetaceae bacterium | reverse complement strand
TTGTTTTACGCAACCGGCGTGTTGTGTTCGTTTCGTTCGTACTGCTTTGTAGCGCCGGTGGCGGGGAATATCAAACGAGGGGGACTTTTTTCCTGCGATATTCGGCAGGATGGAGTGTTTCCTGTCGGTGACTCGCCGGGCTTTCTGTCCTGATGCGTGAGGCGAAGGCGTAAGCTTCGGACAGTGCGTTCAGTGAAGATCGTTCATCGCGACCGTTGCTTACGAAAGTCATCCCCTGACCGCGCCGATGGAGTAGATGGACCCGTGGCGTGGCAGGCTGAGGCGGTTTCCGTCGCGCTGGGGGATGGACGATGATGACATGATGTTGGACTTTCTCCACAAACATCGCACCTGGCCGATCGGACTGGATGTGGGCGGCGACGGTATTCGCATGCTGCAGTTGCAGTCTGGAAATTCGCGTCTGTTCGTACAGGCCGGCGCGCAGTGGCTGGCGGGTCCGGAGGGGCTGAACGTCGAGTTGGATCGTCAGTCCGCCACGGCGGCCGTCTCGGAGATTCTCGACGCCGGCGCCTTCGACGGCCAGAAGGTCATTGCCTCGATTCCGATGGACGACGTGCATGTCCGGACGATTCGGCTGCCGGAAATGGGGCCCGAGGAACTGGCCTGCATGGTCCAGGCCCAGGCGCACGAGGTGTACGATTTCGACCTGTCGGTCAGCAAGCTGCAGGCGTTGCAGTCGGGTCACGTGATTTCCGGGGACGATTCCTGCCGGGAGGTCATTCTGCTGGCTGTGCCCAACGACGCGATCCGCCGACGGCAGGATGCGCTGGAGGCCCTGGGGCTGCGGGTAATTCATCTGGACCTCGAGCCGATGGCGATGTTCCGCGCATTCCGCCGGCTTCGTCGGCGGGATTCGGACCGGCACCTGGTCTCGGCGGTCGTCGAGGTCGCCCGGACGGGCTGCGTGGTGATCGTCGCCCAGGGCGCGCATATTCTGTTTCTCAAGCACCTGCCTTTCGGCGAGGACGATTTGACGCGTGCGACGGCCGACCAGTTGGGGCTGACCTTCGAGGACACGGCGCAGCTCCGTCGGCAGATCATGAACGATTACGCCGAGCACTCCAGGGGCGGGCGAATGGCCCAGCCGGACCTGGCGATGAAGCAATGCGACGACTCGATCTGGTGGACGGTTCACGACGCCGTCCGGGCTGAGGTCGACCGGATCGTCAACGAGATCGGGCTTTGCCTGCGATACTGCTCGACGACGTTCGGGTGTCCGAAGATCGAACACGTGACGCTGACCGGCACGGGGGCGTGGGACCCCTCGCTGGTGCTGCTGCTGGGACAGCATTTCGGTCTGAAGTGCGGTGCGGCCGCTCCGCTGCACGACGTGGACACCTCGCACTGCCCGTTCTTCGGGGATCGGCGGACCGTGCTGAGCGACTGGACGCACTGCATGGGCCTGGCGTGCTGGGCCGTTGCCGGGCCGGGCGGGTCGGTCGACGAGACGCTGTTCGGGGGAGAACTGTGTTTCAGCCAGCAGGAGGACGAGGCGTGATCCGGACATTGCGGCGGAAACTCGATATCCTCGTCCTGGCGGGGCTGACCTTCGCGGTGGGTCTGGCGGCGTGGGCGGCGGGACATTCGCACAGGTCCGACCCGGCGGCGGATATCAAGTACCTCTGCCTGCTGACGCTGACGGCGGCGACGATCGCGGCCCTGTGGGCCTACCGCCGGACCATCAGCCGATCCCTACGCCTGCTACGGAGGCAACTCGACCAGGTCGAGGACGCCGACGAGCGAGGCCGGGTTCTGATGGACCGCACGCCCGCGCTGGGCCAGGACACCCGCCCCCTGAACGATTCCCTCGTGCAGATGCTCCAGCAGTGCGACGCCCTCCAGCAGGCCAACCGGACGCTCCGGGTCCGCAGCCGACTCGCCGACGACCGCATCCAGCAGTTCGAGCAGGTCCTCAAGCTCGTCTCGGATGCCGTCATGATCACCAACAACTACGACGAGATCGTCTTTGCCAACGGCGAGGCCGAGCAACTCCTGGGCTTCCAGCTACCGACGGTCCGGCGGAGGAACATCAACGACGTCCTCCAGGACGGCTCGCTGATCCGCCACATTCGCGACGCCCGCAAGCACGGCAGCAACCAGCCCCGTCGACTTGTCGAGCATACCTTCGCCACCGACCAGCCCCGGACCTTCTCGGTCATGCTGCACAGCCTGTTCCGCCCGAACGGCAAACTCCACGGCGTGCTGATGGTCTTCCGCGACATCACCCGCGAGAAGCATCTCGAACAGAACAAGACCGAGTTTCTCTCGCAGGTCTCCCACGAATTGAAGACCCCGCTGTCGTCGATCAAGGCGTATACCGAAATGCTGCTGGACGGGGAAGTCCGCGACGTCGAGCAGATGACGGACTTCCACCGCATCATCGCCAGCGAAGCCGAGCGACTCGACCGCATGATCGGGCGGGTGTTGAACATCTCGCGAATCGAGTCCGGCACGACGCGGGTCGTCCGCGAGCCGGTCAGCATGACCGCAGTGGCCAGGCAGGTCATGGTCGTCATCACCCCCCAGGCCCAGGCCAAAAACCTGACCGTCGAGGAACATCTCCCGCCGGTCTACTACCAGGTAGTCGCCGACTACGACCTACTCTGCCAGGCCATCCTCAATCTCCTGACCAACGCCGTCAAGTACACCCCGGAGGGCGGGACGGTGACGTTTTCGGTCAGCGTCGAGGATCGTCGCGGCGTGGCGGTGATCGACGTGAGGGATACCGGGATCGGGATCGCGCCGGAAGAGTTCTCCCACATCTTCGAGAAATTCTACCGCGTCCACGCCAACGTGAAGATGGCGCCGGGCACGGGCCTGGGCCTGCCCCTGGTCAAGTACATCGTCGAGACAGTTCACGGCGGAAAACTCTCCGTGACCAGCGATCCCGGGCAGGGCAGCAGCTTCAGCTTCGAACTGCCCTTGATGCAGTGACCCCGGAGGAACCATGAACCAGAAATCTCCGACCGTCCTGATCGCCGACGACGAGGCGTACATCATCCACGTCCTGGCCATCAAGCTGCGCAACGCCGACTACGAGACCCTCACCGCCGCCGACGGCGAGGAAGCCTTGCAACTGGCCCTGGTGGAACAACCCGATCTGATCATCACCGATTTCCAGATGCCCTATCTGACCGGCCCGGAGGTCCTGCGCGAGCTGGCCCACCGGACCGGTCATCGCCCGCCCAGCATCCTGATTACCGCCAGGGAGTTCGAGCTGCCCGAAACCGACGCCGACGCGCCCCGGCCGGACCTCGTGCTCGCCAAGCCCTTCAGTCCCCGCCAGGTCATCCGATACGTCGAGGACCTGCTGGCGCGAACCCGCCTGCAACAAACCGCCCGGGCTTCCTGAAGCCCCCAACCCGTGAGTACCTGTTTATGTTGACCGCCAAGACAACCCGCTCGCGACGATCGGCCGTCATGCAGGCCATCGTCGAGGACCTGCGCAGCAAGACCGAAGAACTGGGCCTGGGCCTGTCCGCCTGGGACGCCTCGGGCCAGCTCATCGCGACCGCCCCGTCGGGGTCGGCCTTCTGCCAGATGCTCGAACAGACCTGCCGACAGTGCCTCTCATCCAGGCAGGAGCTGGCGAACTTCGTCCTGACCCGCGAGCAGCCCACCCGCTCGACCGGCCCGGCCGGCTGCTGCCTGCTGGCCCTGCCCGTGCTCGACCACCGCCGGCTTATCGGCGCGGTCGTCCTGGACTACCCCACCCGCGAGATGCTCGACGAGGAACACCTCGCCCGACTCTGCGACGCCTACCAGCTCGATCGGCAGGTCATGACCGACTACGCCCGCCAGGCCTGCCGATTCTCCGCAGCCGAGGCACCCCGACTGCAGCGGATGTTCGAGATCATCCTCCGCGACCGACAGGCCGCCCAGGACGCCAGCCAGGCCCTGACCAGCCTCTCGACCAACCTCGCCAGCACCTACGAGGAACTCTCCCTGCTCTACCGCATCAGCGGGTCCATGAAGGTCTCCAAACGCACCCGCCTGTTCGTCCAGGATATCTGCGAGGACCTCCTGGACGTCATCAACGTCGAACTGGCAGCGGCGGTGGTCTACGACGAGCGGACCGACCTCGAAGAAGACATCGTCGTCCAGGCCGGCGGCGAGGACGTCAGCCCGGCCGAAATCCGCCTGCTGGCAGCCCGGCACGTCGTGCCCCAGCTCCAGCAGGAAAACCATTCCCTGCTGGAGAACCACTTCCGGCTCGAGGAGGACCTGCACTTCGGTTCGGGCATCCGCAACGTCCTGGCCGTCCCGCTCCAGATCGAATCCGACGCCGTCGGCGTGCTGCTGGCGGTGAACAAATTCAACGCCGACTTCGACAGCTACGACGCCAAGCTCCTCGGGTCCATCGCCAACCAGATGTCCGTCTTCCTGGCCAACCGGCGGATGTACCAGGAAGTCGAGGACCTGCTGATGGGCGTGCTGTACTCCCTGACGGAGTCCATCGACGCCAAGGACCCCTACACCTGCGGCCACAGCCGGCGGGTGTCGCAGATCGCCCGCCGACTGGCGGTGGGGCTGAATCTACCGGCCGAGCGAGTCCAGCAGGTCTACCTCGCCGGGCTGCTCCACGACGTGGGCAAGATCGGCATTCCCGAGGCGATCCTCTGCAAGGACGGCAAACTCACCGACGAGGAGTACGAGGTCATCAAGCAGCATCCGGGCATCGGCGCCCGCATCCTCCAGCGTATCCGCAATTTCAAGCCCATCATCGCCGGCGTCCTCCACCACCACGAACGCATCGACGGGCGAGGCTACCCCGACGGGCTGGCCGGCCAGGACATCCCCCTGGAGGGCCGGATCCTCGGGCTCGCCGACAGTTGGGACGCCATGACCAGCCATCGAACCTACCGCGGGGCGTTGAGCATCGACCGGGCACGGGAGGAAATCCAGCGCTGCGCGGGCAGGCAGTTCGACGCCGGTCTCGTCGAGCTGTTCCTGGCCTGGGACATCGAAGAGTTCATGCTCCAGCTCCACCGCGACCCCGGCAAAGGCAGCGACCTGCCCTTCCTCAACGACGGGCTGTCCTGGCCCGCGGCGTGAGCGGACGGTCAACCAGCCGAGCACACACGGCAACGAGTGCGGACCGTTCTTTGTTGTTCGCGACAGGTCGCGACAACAAACTTCCGGGCCGTCAGCTCTTGAGCGACTCGACGTTCTCGAGGCACCACCGCACGGCTCGCTGGATGCCCTCGTCGTAGTCGACGGTCGTTTCCCAGCCGAGTTCACGACGGGCCTTTTCCTCGCTGAAGAAGCACTTCCGCCCGATCAGCCAGACGCTGTACCGTGTCACGAGGGGCGGTTTTTTCTTCCCGACGGCATGGCCGAAGACTTCCATCCAGAACGCCGCGTTGTACGCCAGCCAGTACGGCACGTGTTTTTTCACCGGCGGGCAGCCGAGGGCTTCGGCGATCTTGTTGAAATACTCCGCCTGGGTGACGTGCCCGTCGCAGGAGAGGTTGTAGCTCTCGCCGACGGCTTTGTCGGTCGTGGCCGCAAGGATGCAGCCCTCGGCTTCGTTGGCGGCGTAGGTGAGGTTCAGGCGGTTCGTTCCGTCGCCGATGATCTTGCTCTTGCCGGCGCGGAGGGCGCGGATGATCCGCGGCATGGACGCCCGGTCCCGCGGGCCGTACAGCCAGGACGGCTTGACGACCGTCACCGGGACGTCGCCTCGCTGGTGGGCAGCCCAGGCGAGTTTCTCAGCCTCGACCTTGGCCCGGCTGTAGTAGCTCCACTTGTGCAGCCCCACGCCCAGCGGAGCCGACTCGTCCAAGACCAGTCCCTCCTCGTTGGGGTGCCCGTAGGCCGAGATGCTGCTGATGTGCAGGAACCGCTTCACGCCGGCATCGCGGGCCGCCTCGAGCATGTTCCGCGTGCCCTCGATCGTCACCGGGACGAAGTAGTTCTCCCAACTGCCCCAATCTCCCACCGCAGCCGCGGAGTGGTAGACCGTTTCCACGCCCTTGCAGGCTTCGGCCAGGCTGGCCGGGTCCGTCACGTCGCCCGTGGCCTGCTCGACCTCCCAGGCGTCCAGCACCCGCGTGTCGCTGTCCTTGCGCACCAGGGCGCGAACGGGTAGGCCCTGCTCGCGAAGTTTCTCGACGATATGGCTGCCCAGCAGTCCGGTTGCTCCGGTGACTAAATTCATTCGTCCGACTTTCTGATTGTGTAAGACAACTGCCCAGCCGGTTCTTCCCGGCCGATCGATTCGCGGACACTCTACGCCCAGCACCAACCCCGAGTCAAGACAGTTTGCCGCTGCCCGCTGGACGGAGAAGGCGCAATTCTTTACCAGAAAAGAAGAAGCGGGTTGCGTCGATTCGGCTCGTGTTTTCTGGGAGCGGTTTTGGCTCTTGCATACCGTGCTGGAACGCTGTTTGCACCGTCCCGAAAGGTGGCTTCCTGCCTTTCGGTCGGGTACGTGGAAAGACGCCCGACGCCCCCGAAATGAAAATTTTTGGTGAAATCATGGACCTGAATGCTTACCATGACGCGCTACACACAGGCCGGAACGTAAAGCGGTCCGAAACCGACCGGGCGGGCGCGACACAGGCCGACCGGGATTGCAGTACACTCGACTGGATCGCCGATACAACCTTACGAACCCGCACCGGAGCCTTCAAACAGCCGCTCCGGCTGGAATCGTGGACACGGACCGTCCGCAAGGATGGATTCATGAAGATTCTGTTCAAACGACTGTTCCACCCGACCAACCGTTCTGTCCGCGTTCTGGTCGGACTTCTGCTGGTCTGTCTGCTGGCCATCCAGGTCACGCAGTCCGTGGCGACGTCCGACAGTTCCCGACCGGCCATCCGCACCGCACCCGACGACCCCGGCGAGGAGTCCGAACTCGTCCGGCTCGCGCGGACCGACCATGTGACTCTCCTGGAAAATTGTCTCGCGGAATTCGACGCCCGCCCCCGAGGCAAGTACACCTGCACCTTCACCAAGCAGGAGCGCATCCGCGGCCAGCTCGGTCAGCCCCAGCGTATCGCCGTCAAATTCATGGAAAAACCCTTCAGTATCGCCATGACCTGGCAGACCCATCCGCCCATGGGCGACGCGCTGATTTTCGTCGAGGGCAAACGCAAAGACGCAGACGGACGGAGCCAGATGCTCGTCCGGCCCACCAATCCCCTCTTCCAGCGGCTGACGGGCGGGTCCGTCCAGAAACTCCCCGACGGCCCCGACGCCATGCGGAACACCCTCCGCCCCTGCACCGCCTTCGGGTTCCGCAAAAGCCTCAACAGCCTCCTCGAGGTCTACCGCACCGCCGGCGAACACAACGAGTGCGTCGAAAAGTTCATCGGCTACGCCGATGTCGACGGGCGCGAGTGCGTCGTTATCGAACGCGTCCTGCCCAACAAACCCGATCTCTACCCCGCCTGGAAAACCCGCCTCTTTATCGACACCGAACTGCTTCTGCCCGTGCGGGTCATCGGCTGGGACTGGAACGACAAACTGGTCTGCGACTACCGTTTCACGAATATCACGTTCGACCCCGAACTCGACGAAAGCGACTTCACCCCCCAGGCCAACGACATCAAGGTCAAGGGGCAGTAGAACACCGCCCCCACGCTCGATACAAACAAGCCCCTTGACGAGGGGCTTTTTGTTAGCCTCACGAATCCCGGTCAGCGGAGAGACTCCATGAAAACAATCCTGTTCCCTGTCCTGCTCAGCCCGCCGGTTCTCCTTGCCCTGGCGGTCGGCTGCCACCAGCCCGTCCAGGACGTAGCCGTCCGGCCCCACAGCGACGCCGCTCCTCCAGGACTCCGCAAACTCGCCGAAACGAATCACGTCGCCCTGCTGACCAACGGCCTGGAACGCTACCATGTTCTGCCCGTCAACGACTACACCTGCACGTTCACCAAGCAGGAACGCATCCGTGGCATCGTCCAGCAGCCCCAGACCGTCGAGTGCAAATTCCTCGACAAACCCTTCAGCGTCGCCATGGTCTGGACGAACAATCCGCCCCTCGGCGACAGGTTGCTCTACGTCGAGGGCAAGTTTCAAAACGACGACGGCGTCAGCCGGATGCTCGTCCGCCCCAAGGGCAGCTTCGCGCAGATGCTCGTGGGCAAAAGCGTCCTGCGAACCCCCACCAGCCCCCAGGCCATGCAGGCGACGCTTCGGCCCATCACGATGTTCGGCTTCGAGAACAACCTCCAAAGTCTCATCGAAATCTACAAACTCGCCGACGAGCGGGGTGAACTCAAAGAGGCCTACAAAGGCACGGCCGACGTCGGCGGGCGGACCTGTCTCGTCCTCGAACGCACCCTCACCAGACGCCGAAGCGACTACCCCGCCAAAGTCACCACCACCTACGTCGATACCGACTCGCTCATGCCCGTGAAAATCCGCTCCGTCGGCTTCGACGGAGAGTTCGACAGCGACTACGAATACAACAACGTGAAGTTCAACGTCGGACTCACCGAGGACGACTTCACCCCCGCAGCCGTCGGCATCACCCCGCCCGAACAGGACTGACCCCCATGACGTCGCGACGGGGCAGTTGGCCGAATCGACGCTCCGGGTCAGGCCCGCACGGCCCGGGGGAGGCGACCTCCCCTCAAGCCCGAGCAGGCCTGGCCCGTACCTCCGGCT
Organism: uncultured Planctomycetaceae bacterium; assembly: GCA_964388425.1. Classification (GTDB taxonomy): domain Bacteria; phylum Planctomycetota; class Phycisphaerae; order SM23-33; family SM23-33; genus CAYMAP01. The sequence goes on along the minus strand of CAYMAP010000060.1, from coordinate 4,239 downwards.
CGCTCCTGTTCCTGCTGTTCGCTCTGCTTCCGGTCGGCTGCGGCGTGCCCGGCCCCGACGGGCCGTCGGACACCTACGGCATCGACTTCACACCCCCGACCGGCACGGAACCGGCGGGCTGTTTCGTCTTCGTCGTCGACGGGCTCAACGCCCGCCTGTTCAACGAACTCCTCCGTGCCGGCGAACTGCCCAACATCCAACGCTACTTCGTCGACCGCGGGCTCTACTGCCCCGCCGCCGTCGCCAGCGTCCCCTCCGTCACGCTGGCCAATCTCACCGCCGTCGCGGCCGGCACGTTCCCCGGCCACTGCGACATCACCGGAATCAACCACTTCGACCGACGGACGCACCTCTGGCGCGACTACGCCACCATCGCCCAGAAAAACACCCTCGACGGCGACCACGACACGCCGCTGATCTTCGAGTACTTCCCCGACGAGTTCACCGTCAGCCTGTTCTTCCAGCCCCACCGCGGGGCGAGCAAGTTCTTCGAGAACTGGCTATCGGCCGGACCCGCCTTCGGGCTGGGCTGGTACGACTTCGTCGACCGTCTGACGCTGTTTCGCCTCGGGGAGATGATGGACCTCGCCCGCGACGGCAACCGCTGGCCTCGGGTGGTGGTGGCCTACCTGCTCTGGCCCGACTTCGCCGCCTACGGCCACGGAATCTCCAACGACGTGTACCGCCGTTCCATCCGCCATGCCGACCGCCAGATCGGGCGCGTCCTGGGCGACCTCGACCGCGTCGGTGCGTTGGACAAGCTGGTCCTCGCCCTGGTTTCCGACCACAGCCATTCCGACGTCACCGGCCATCTCGACCTCGCCGACTGGCTCGAAGACCGCGGACTGGCCGTCGCCTCCGACCACCTCGCCGAGGAAACCTCACCACACAATCGGCGGGACTACTACGAACGATTCGACTGCGTCCTGACCGGCTCGGGCGAACGCTACGCCGCAATCTACCTCAAGCGCCCCGGCGCTGCCGACTGGTCGGATCGGCCTTCCGCAGAGGACCTTCAGGCATACCCCGTCGCGCCGGGAAACACCGTCGACCTCCCGGCCGGGCTGCTCGAACATCCCGCCGTCGACGTCGTCGCCTTCCCCGCCGGCCCCCACGCCGTCCGCGTCCGGACCCGGCTTGGCAGCGCGCTGCTGACCCAGCCCGGCGGGCCCGGCGGGGACATCACCCTGACCGTCACCGCAGGCGAACAGCCTCTCGGCTACGACCTGCCACGAAGCGTCACGCTCTCCCGGCAGGACTGGCTCGAACGCACGACCCGGACCGACTACCCCGACGCCCCCGTTCAACTGTCGGCCTACTTCCGCGCGGACCGCTCCGGCGACCTGGCCCTCTTCGCCACGCCCGGCTGGGACTTCGGCCGACACCACCGCGGCGGGCACGGCGGCCTGCGGGCTGAGCAGGACATGCTTGTCCCCCTCATCCTCGCCGGCCCCGGCGTGCCGAACGCCCGCCTCGACGCCGCGCGCACCGTCGACCTCCTGCCGACCCTCCTGCACCTGCTCGACAAGCCGGTTCCCTCCGACCTCGACGGCCGATCACGGATCGAGGCCCGTCCCGCGGAGGTCCGCCCGTGACTGCCCCCGACCGCCGGATTCCACGCGACGTCGAGGCCGTCCGCGTCGCCATTGCCGGCATGGGCAAGATGGGACACCTCCACCTCCGCGCCCTACGCCAACTCGCCGGCGGTCAGTACGAACCCTACTACAAGGGACACGCCGACGAAACCCTCTGCAAGCTTCGCGTCGTCGCGGTCTGCGACCCGGACCCGGATCGGCTGGCGGATGTGGGGGACCTGCCCGGCTTCGCGAACCTGCCCGACCTGTTCGACGCCGCCGGGCCGCACCTGCTCGTGGTCACCGCGCCGACGCGCACGCATTTCGAACTGGCGGGACTGGCCCTGGATCGCGGGGTCCACACCTTTGTGGAAAAACCGCTCACCGACACCGCCGAGAGGGCCCGGCAACTCGCCGATCGCGCACGGCAGGCCGGTCTGAAACTGCTCGCCGCTCACGTCGAACGCTACAACCCCGTCGCGATCAAACTTCGGCGGGATCTCGCCGGCCGGAACCTCGCCGAAGCAACCTACGCCTTCCACCGCGCCCAGCCCCACGACCCGCGCATTCCCGACGACATCATCACTGACAAGGCCGTCCATGACCTGGACCTGGCGGTGTTTTTCTTCGGCCCCATCCGGCGGGCGACCCTCCGCGACCTCCAGCGACGCAACGGCCGGGTCTTTCAGACCCGCCTGGACGTCGAACACGAAAACGGCACTCGCGGGGAACTGCTCGTCTCCTGGCTGGTCGAACGCGACAAGACACGCCGTCTGGAACTCCGCGCCGGAAGCGACTGCTGGCGGGGCGACTTCGTCAATAAGCAACTCCGCCGAAACGACCAGCCCATCGCCTGCGAAGTTCCCGGCTACATCGAACCCCTCAACAACCAGATCAAGGACGAACTGGTCGACTTCATCCTCTACGCGACCTTCCCGGACCCGGACCATCCCCCGCCGCCTCCCCTGCTGAGCCTGCCCGAAGTCCTCCACACCCTCGAACTGCTCGACGACCTCCACCGCCAGGCCGAACGCGCGTGACTCCCTGCGACCCCCTCACGCCAGCCAGCGGTCGAGATTCTCCCGGACGAACTCGTCGTCGTTGAGGTGCGGATAGGCCGCGTAGACACGGTCTATTTGTTTTTTCTGACCCGGGCTGAGAGTCTCGGCGGGATTCAGGCACCACGTGCCCTCCAGCAGGCCCTGCCGGCGGAGCACTTCGTGCATGCCCGCGATGCACCCGGCGAAGCCGTTCGCCACGTCGAAGAAGGCCGCGTTGCAGTCGGTGACCTCCACGGAAAGTCCCAGCAGATCCGCCCCGACCGATCCGCCCTGGTCGAGGACGGTATGGCAGCGATCCAGCAGCTCCACCGCCCGCTTCGTCCAGGCCGCCCAGTGGCCCAGCAGCCCGCCGGCGATCCGCCGCTCGACCCGCTCGCCGTCCACCTCGAAGCGAAACGGCGTCAGCAGGTCCAGCACGATATTGTCATCGTTGCCCGTGTACAGCGCGATGTCCTCACGCCCGGACTCGGCCACGGCGCGGACCACGTCCAGCGTCGCGTAGCGGTTGAACGGCGCGATCTTGACGGCCACCACGTTCGGAATCGTCGCGAACCGACGCCAGAACGAATACCCCAGCCGCCGGCCTCCCGCCGCGGGCTGGAGGTAAAAGCCGATCAACGGCAGGACCTCGGCGACGGCCCGGCAGTGGTCGACCGCCCGCTCCTCGTCGGCCTCCGCCATCGCCGCCAGACTCAACAACCCCGCGTGGTAGCCCAGGTCGCGCGCGAGCGACGCTTCGGCCACCGCCTGTTCCGTTTGCCCGCAAATCCCCACCACACGCACGGCCGGAGTCTTGGCATGACGGTCGGCCCGGTCGAATTCCTCAGCCGCCAGCTCCAGGATCGGCTGGAAGAGACCGACCTGCGGTTCGCGAATCGCGAACTGCGTCGTGTGTACGCCGACGGCAATCCCGCCGGCACCGGCGTCGAGATAGTACCGCCACAACGCCCGCTGCCTCCGCTCGTCAAGCTTTCGCCCGGCGTTCAGCGCCAGCGGACTGGCCGGTATCGCCACCCCACGATCCAATCTTGTCTTGATCTTCGGGTCCAATCTCCTCATTCCTCCTTTCACAGGTCGTCCAGCAGGTGCCCGAGTTTGCGTTTCTTGGTCTGCAGGTAGGCCGCCGAGTGGTCGCAGGGGGGAATCTGAAGGCCGACGCGCTCGGCGATCTCCAGCCCGAACCCTTCCAGCCCGTAGACCTTGCGGGGGTTGTTGGTCAGCAGGCGGAGCTTGCGGAGTCCGAGATTGCGTAGAATCTGGTTGCCTACCCCGTAATCCCGCTGATCGGGCTGAAAGCCGAGGTGGACGTTGGCTTCGACGGTATCCATGCCCTGTTCGATCTGGAGTTTGTAGGCCCGGAGCTTGTTGACCAGTCCAATGCCGCGTCCTTCCTGCCGCATGTAGACCAGCGCGCCCTTGCCGACCCGGGCGATCTGTTCGAGGGCGGTGTGCAGTTGCGGCCCGCAGTCGCAGCGGAGCGACCCCAGCACGTCGCCGGTGAGGCACTCGCTGTGGACGCGGACCAGGACCGGCTCGTTGTGGACGATCGGTTCACCGGCCTCGTCGAGCTGTCCCACGCCCCCCAGCGTCATCGCCACGTGCGG
>CAYMAP010000059.1:9187-13320 GCA_964388425.1 uncultured Planctomycetaceae bacterium | reverse complement strand
AGGGCACCTTGAAACATTGGATTCACGACATTGCTTGATCTTGTTGCCCGCTGCCTGCGTCACAAAAACCGGCGAATATTTCAGAATATGCACCGATTTTCGTTCCTTGGCAGCAAGCAAAGTCTCGGCGCGATCTCGCAAATCGAATGTTTCAAGGTACCCTGTAGTCGATCATTACTACCGGATGAAATCCAGCAGTGTCAGGTTGATGGTTTTGGCGGCGATCTGAATGCTCATCTGGTAGAGCGTCTGGGTTCTGGCGAGGTCGGTGGCGACTTCGGTGATGTCGGCCTGCTGGATGGCGGTGGCTTCGGAGTCGGTGTTGAACTTCAGGTCGTCGAGTGTCTTGCGGAGAGAGTCGACCCCCCCGAGCCGACCGCCGATAATGGTCATCCGCTGGCGGAAGCCTTCGCCGATGCTCCGGACGGCTTCGCCGGATCGGCTCAGGGCCTCCAGTTGCTCCTGGGTGGCGAGGTCGCGATCATTGAGCAGCAGGTCGCGGATGTGGATGAGGGCGCCGAAGACGTCGTGCGTACCGGGGATCTGGACGGAATCGGTCCCGATCCGCTGGATGTCGATGCAGTTGACATAGAGGAAACGATCGGGTTCGAAAGGGTCGGGAACGGCGAGGTTGTCTTCGGTGAAGTCCGTCAGGGCCACTCCGGGTCCGTCGCCGATCTGGATTTCGCCCTCGGCTTCGATGGTCCAGATTCCGTCGGCCAGCGCTCCGGTGGTGTCCACGTAGATGACGTCTCCGTGTTCGTTTTCGACGCGGAGGTCGGTTTCCGTGCCGTTGTAGGTGACGGTCTGGCCGTTGTCGAGTTTGAGGGTCTGTGAGGCGGTGTCGACGGTGATGGTGTGGGCGTTGCCGAGGATGGTGTCGCCCGCGGCTCCACCGGTGCCCATGGCCAGTCCGCTGCCGGCTTGGTAGGTGGTGAGGGTATGGGTGAGCGTCAGCCACTGGTCGCCGCGTGCGGTGCTCGTGCCGGTTCCGGGCCTCGCGCCGGTCTGGCCGGTGATGACGGGGGGCTGGCGTTGGTCGTTGCGAAAGATGTGCTCGCCGACCATCTGCCCGGACATGGTGATACCCGGCCCGACGGGGACGGGCTGTTCGTCCCGGCTGCCGGCGTAGCGGACGTTGACGAGCCGGTTGTTTTCGACGGTGGCCTCGTAGGGTTTGTCCCAACTGTCCGCCCCGCCGAAGATGAACCGCCCCATCACGGAGTGGTTGGCGAGGCTGAGGGTCTGCTGGAGAATCTGGTCGATTTCCTCGCCGATGGCTTCGCGGTTGTCCTCCATGTAGGTCCCGCTGGAGGCCTGGGTGACGAGGACGTCGACGCGGGTGAAGAGTTCAGCGATGGTCTGGACGGCGTTGGCGCCTTCCTGGAGGCTCAATTCGACTTCGGTGAGGTTGTTGGTGTAGTTGGTGAGTTTCAGCGAGTCGTCCTGTAGGCTCATGATTCGGCTGGCGTCGGCGGGGTCGTCGCTGGAGCGGACGACGCGCGAGCCGGTGGCCGCCTGCTCCTGGAGCCGGGTCATGTTCCGCGTGTGGTAGCGGATGCCGAACAGCGTGTTGTTGTAGATCGCGCCCCAACTGCCCATGGTTCACCTCGGGGGGGTTAGAGAACCTGCATGAGGGTTTCCATCATGTTGTTCTGTGTATTGAGGAATCGGCTCATGGCCTGAAACATTTTCTCGAAAACCAGCATGCTGGCGACTTCCTCGTTGGGGTCGACGCCGCTGACGAGGTCGCGCTGGTTGGCCAGTTCTCGCATGACGCTCTCCAGCGAAGTGTGCCGGGCCTCGCGGAGGGCGACCTGTTGGCCGACGTCGGTGACGGTGTCGTTGAAGTAGTCCGCCAGTGTGGTCCCGCCCAGTTCCTCCAGGCGGGTGTTCTGGAGTTCGCTCATGATCTGGATGTTGAAGTTGTCCTTGCTGTCCGGGCTGATGCCGGAGGCGAACAGGAATGGGTCGTCGTAGTAGTCGCCGCGGACCTCGATGTCGCTGGCGTCGGCGCCGGAGAAGAAGGTGTTCATGCCGGTCGAGTTCAGTACGCCGCTGTCGTCGCTGGAGCTTCGGGCTTCGATGGCGAAGCTGTCGCCGCTTCTCAGTTCGCCGGTGGAGAAGTACACCCGCATGCCGTTTTCGATGTCGATGGGATCGCCCGCGGCGTAGTTGAGTCCGGGCCGGAGGGTTTTGACCAGTTCGTTGTTGCCGTTGTAGACCTTGATTTCCAGGCCCGGGTCGATGCCGACCTCTCCATCCGGACCGGTGACCTCGAATCGGTAGGTCTGGTTCTCGCCCCGGTAGAGCCCGTCGACGGTGACGGTGGGCGAGCCGGCCTGGAGGCCTGCCCATCCGACCTTGCGTTGGAATGCGAGGTCGTGGTCATCGTCGACCTGGACGACCTTGTCGGATTGGGCCCATCGGACCGCGCCGTTGTTGGTCATGTCGATTTGGTGATAGCCCTCGTCGTCATAGGCGGTGAGTTTGAGCCGCTTGTACCCGGTCGCCGGGTCGGTTTCGATGGAGGCGGCGTTCCAGCCGGCGTGGGCGGCATTGGACAGGGCGTTGATGTCCGTGACGACGTCGTTGAGGGTCTTGATGCCCGAGCCGATGGTATAGGTCAGTTCTTCTGCCGCGGTCGTGCCGAGGTCGAAGACCAGTTCGTCACCGGCGGCGTCGCCGGCGAGATACGAGGCCGTGCCGCCCAGCACCGCCGGCCCGAGCATGATTTCGGGCTGATTGGCGGTCTGGACCGTGTAATCGGGCACGAAGTCGAACTTGTAGTCGTTGTCGGCCTGGATGTAGAGGCAGCCGTTGACGATGCTCGCCGAGAGGTTCCCCGGTGAGAAGGCGTTGATCTGGTCGATCACGCTCTGGATGGTCTGGTTGGGGTCGATGTGGATGTCGTGGACCGTGACGTTGCCCGCGTCGTCGGTCAGCCGGAGGTGGACCGTCCCTTTGCCGATCGGAGGGTTGTACTGGTCCAGTTCCAGGGTACGGTTGATGGGGATGCCCTGGAGTTCGGTGAACGACCCGTTGGGTCCCAGTCCTTGGGCGTGCTGTCCGTTGATCTGGTTGATGACCTGCTCAGCCATGGTGTTCAGCCGGTTCTGGAGCTTGGGGATGACCTCGTTGTGGAGGTTGATGAGGGCTCCGATCTTCCCGCCGTCGGCGTAGGTGGAATAGCTGCTGAGGCCCTTGACGCTGACGCCGAGTTTTCCGTCATCGGTCAGGCCGACCTCCATTTCCTGGTATTGCTCGCTGAGGACCAGGGGCGTGCCCCAGGCGAAGGCGTTGACCTGTCCGTCCTCGCTGCTCATGCCGCTGACGGTGACGTCGGCGCGTTCGGCCATTTGGGAGATGGCCTGGTCGCGATGGTCCTGGAGGAGGTTGGGGCTGGTGCCCCGGCGGAGGGCCAGTTCGATTTCCTTGTTTAGTTCGGCGGCGCTGGCGGCGTAGTTGTTGACCTCCTCGATGATGTGGGAGGCCTGTTCCTTGAGTTGTTCCTTTATTTTGACCAGAAAGTCCGACAGGGCGCGGAAGTTGGTGCACATCGCGTCGGCGGACCAGACGACCTGCTGGGCGTAGGCGAGCTGGGTCGGGTCGGCGGCGAGGTCGTTGAGGGCGGCGAAGAATTCCCCGAGGCTCTCCCCGAGCGGGTCGCCGTCGATGTTGCCCATGACGGCTTCGATGCTGTTGAGGGCCTGGAGTTCCTGTTCGACCTTGCCGAACTCCGGTTTCATGCGAAGCTGTTCGCGCTCGAGCAGGACGTTGTACTGCCTCGTCGAGCCGAGCACCTCCACGCCGCCGATGGAGGCCTTGGTACTCCCGCCCCCGACGTCGAGGGCAGCCAGGTCGATGCGCTGGCGATGGTAGCCCTCGGTCGAGGCGTTGGCGAGGTTCGTGCCGACCAGTTCCATGGCCCGCTGGGCGGCTTTGAGACCTGTCAGTGCGATGGATAGGTTCATGCTGCGACTCCGTGACGTCGGTTGGCTGCGACGCCAGTCGGTACTTGAAAGGAATTCATGTTAACGCTCTGCGTGTTGTCCACGGCTTGAAGTCCTGCCGATGGTTGAAAGGAATTCATGTTAACGCTCTGCGTGTTGTCCACGGCTTGAAGTCCTGCC
>CAYMAP010000059.1:0-9087 GCA_964388425.1 uncultured Planctomycetaceae bacterium | reverse complement strand
GATGGTTGAAAGGAATTCATGTTAAAACTCTGCGTCGACCAGGCCGGTGTTGGCCCGCCAGGGGTTCGAGCCCTCGTGGCCGTAGGTCGTCAGGGACGGTTCGTTCTCGGGCAGGAGTCCGTCGAGCAGGGCGCGGTTAATCCGCGAGCACTCGGTCAGCAGGACAGCGGTCCGGAGGTGTTTTTTCTTCAGCGCCTCCGAGAGGAGGATGATCTGTTCGCGTTTGTGCAGCACGCCGTCGGGGTGGTCGACGTGGTCGGCCAGTTCGGAGAGCTTGATCTCTGCGGGTCGGCAGCGAAGGCTTTTGGCGAAGAGTTGGCGGAGGGCGTCAAGGCTGGTGTCGACCTTCGCCTGCTCCTGCTGGGTGGCGGTCATCTCGCCCAGGAGCGTTTCCATCCGTTCGTTGTGCCGATGGAGGATGGCGTCGTAGAGTTCGTCGAACTGGCGGGTCCTCTCGTGGAGCAGGCGGATTTCCTCGTCGAGGACGTGGTGCAGTTCGTCCGAGAAGCGGCGAATGTCTGGCAGGTCGGGTCTCATCGTTCACACTCCATGCGGGGCGAGGAGTCGGTTTCCCCGGGTTGGTAGATCGCTACGCGAGCCGGTGTGGGTTGCGGCTGGATGTTGGCGGCGTGGCAGAAATCGGTGTAGAGCTGGTCGGCCAGCCCAATGCCCCCCTGCTCGGCGACGGCGTCGGCGAGCTTGGACCAGAACAGCCCGTGGAGCTGTTTTGTGGTCGGGCTGGAAAGCAGGCCTGAATCGGGAATGGTCTTTTTCATCTCGTCCATGAGCTTGCCCAGCAGGACGCCCTCGAAGTCGCGGGCCATCTCGCGAATCTCCTCGTGGCAGGGCGCGGCCTGGCCGTGGAGGGCCTGGAACCGGCTTCGCAAGGCCTGGACGTCCGGCTGGGTTGCCGGCGGGGCAACGGGCTGGAAGCTGGAGATGTTCATGTCGCTCATGCTGTCCTCGCTACATGGTTCTCAGTTCGGCCTGGAGGGCGCCAGCGCGTTTGAGGGCCTGGAAAATGGCGATCATATCGCGTGGGGTCAGGCCCATCTGGTTCAGCGCCTGGGCCAGTTGGGTGACGGTCAGTTGTTTGGGTACAACGTGCAGCCTGCCCGATCCGGTCGAGGCCTTGATGCTGGTTCGCTGTTCCTGTTGGGTGGTGGCGTTGTCACCGCTGAAGGGTCCGGGCTGAACGACGTAGTTTTTTTCTTCGGTGGTGATCGTCAGGTTGCCGTGCGCGATGGCGACGGTGGAGATGGTCACGTTCTGCCCGACGATGACCGTGCCGGTTTTTTCGTTGATGACGACGACGGCGGGTTGGTCGACTTTGACCTGGAGGTGTCCGATTTCGGAGAGGAATTGGTTGACGTCGCCACGTTTGAATGTCTTTTTCTGGAAGGGCAGGGCGATATGGATGGTCCCTGCGTCCGCGGCGTGGGCGGTGCCGGGCCAGCGGTTGTTGACGACGGCTGCGACGTCCTGTGCGGTGGTGTGGTCGGGGTTTTTCAGCAGGAGGGTGACCTCGCCGTTCTCGACGATCTTGGCGATTTCTTCGCGCTCGACGGTGGCGCCGTCGGGGATGGCGCCGCTGGTAAGGTGTCCCTGGATGATGGCGGCGTTGTTGCCGCTGGCGCCGAACCCGCCGAGGATGATCGACCCTTGGGCGACGGCGTAGACGCGCCCGTCGGCCCCGTGGAGGGGAGTCATCACGAGCGTGCCGCCCTGGAGGCTGCCGGCTCCGCCGGTGGTCGAGACGGTCACGTCGATCGTCGATCCGTTGCGGTCGAAGGGTCCGAGGTGGGCGGTGACGATGACGGCCGCGGCGTTGGCGGCGTCGACGTTGGCCGGATCGAAGGCCATGTTCTGGCGGCGGTAGTAGCTCGTCAGGAGCCTGCGGGTGACAGCAGAGTTGTCGCCCGTCCCGTCGAGCCCGACGACCAGCCCCACGCCGTGAAGCTGGTTGCTGCGTTCGCCCTTGATGGTGGTGATGTCCTTGACGCGCTCGGCCGAGACCGGCAGGGCCAAGCCCGCCAGGACGGCCAGGAGCAGTACGCTGCGGAGGATGATTGTCTTGTGTTTCATGGCTGGTCTATATCGGACTGAGATTTCGGATTTCTGTTTGAAAAGAGCACGCGAAAGGTTGTCGCGACCGATGGCAAGCTCGTGCGAACCTGACTTGTCTTGTTTCTGCCTACCGCCTTCTGCCGACTGCCTGTTCTCTGTTGCCTAGAACGGATTGACAAGATTCCAGATTCGCGTCAGCCAGCCCGGGCGGAGGTAGTTGTTGTCCTGGCCTCGGTTGATGTACACGATGTGGAAGTTGGCGACGCGGGTGCTCTGGACGATGTTGTTGGCGTCGATGTCGCTGGGCCTGACGATTCCGCTGGCCTGGATGACCTGCTTGTTGCCGGTGACTTCGCGGGTCCGCTTGCCGAGGACCAGCAGGTTGCCGTTGGGCATGACGTCTTCAACGACGACGGAGATGTGGTCGGTGTATTTCTGTTCGTCGGTCACGTCGGCCTTGCCGTCGAGTTTGGCTGCGGTGGTGTTGTCGTAGTTGTAGTCGGGAAGGCGGAAGATTTTGTCGATGCGAGGTGCGATGCCGGGCAGCATATCGCCGAGGTTGAACCATCCCCCGCCCTGCCCGGAGTTGTTGTTGGTTTTTTCGCGGGTGACTTTCTTTTTGGTTTCGACTTTTCCGCCTTCGTCGATCTGGATGGTCAGGACGTCGCCGAGTCCGCTGGCCTTGTCGTCGGCGAAGAGGCTGGCCTCGTGGGTCTTTCCGCGGGAGCGTCCCCAGATGGACCCGCCCAGCAGGGGTGAGCAGATCATCAGGCTCGTCAACGTCAGGATCGTGGTTTCACGGAGGATTCGTTGCATGGAGCACCTCATTTTCGTGCCAGGGGCACGACATCGCCTTGCCGGTTGACGCGCGCGGTGATGACTTTGTTGCTGTCGACGTTTCGGACGCGGACGAGTTCGCCGGCCCGTCCCTCATCGAGGGCCTTGCCGAGGGCGGTGATTTTCCAGGTCGGTCCCTGGATGGTGATACGGACCATCTGGTTGCGTTTGACCAGAAGGGGCGGGGCGGGGCGACGGACCAGGGTTTCGGTAATTTCCGCGCCTTTCTGAAGGGTACGGACGGCGACGGCGCCGAAGGGTGGGGTCCAATCCGGCTCGGGGGGGCGCTGGCGGAGGACGGATTCCAGTGTGATGTTGTCGCGCGTCAACGGCTGGCCCTGGGCGATGGTCCGGGTGGCCACCGCGCGGACGCAGCGGTAGAGCAGTTTGAACAGGACGCGGCGTGTTTTGTGAAAGTTCCCGCCGTCGGTGACGTGCACGATCACGCCGGCATGGCCGGCGGGGGGTGAGGGATCGGGCTCGCAGCGTACCACCGGCGGGGTCGATCCGGGCATTTCGATCGGCTGGGGATGGCGGATGACCTCCCATTGCTGGACATCGCTGGGGGGGTGCTGCCGGAGGTACAGCTCGGCCCGGTGGACGATGTCCTTGCCTTCGAGCACCTTGCCGTCCCGTTGCAGGGCGACGTCCTTCGAGCCGGTCAGCTCGACGTGTTCGGGATGGATGCCCTCGGCGGCAAGTCGCGCGAGGAGGGTCCTGCGGTCGAGGGTGAGTGTTTCGCCCGGGAAGGGCGTCCGGCCGAGCTTGACCTGCCCTGCCCGCTGGGCGAGTGGGCCGTCCCCGACAAGCATGGCGACATCGCCCAGCAGGAGCACCTGCCCTTCGACGGTGCGGTTGCGTGGCAGGTAAATCCGCAGCCGGGGCGTCGGGGCCTGCTCGGCGAGACTGGCCGAGCCGATCGTCAGTCCCAGCAGGAGAAGGAATGGAATGTCGCGCCTTGGCATGGTCAGCCTCCTAACGGATCAACTGGTTGGCGGTGGTGAGCATTTCGTCGCCGGCCTTGATGGCGCGGGAGTTGATTTCGTAGGCCCGTTGGGCGGTGATGAGTCGGACGAGTTCGTGGACCATCTGGACGTTGGAGCGTTCGAGGTGGCCCTGGAGCATCAGCCCGATCCCGTCGTTGCCCGGCGTGCCGACGACCGCGTCGCCGCTGGCGGCGGTGGCGGAGAAGAGGTTCCCGCCCTCGCTGCTGAGTCCGGAGGGGTTGACGAATCGGGCGAGCTGGATTTGTCCGACCTGGGAGGGCGCTTCCTGCCCCGGAAGCATGACCGAAACCGTCCCGTCGCGTCCGACCTGGACGCTTTTGGCGTTGGCGGGGATGGTGATACCGGGCTGGATCATGTAGCCGCTGGCGGTGACGAGGTTGCCCTCGGCATCCATGCGGAGCGAGCCGTCGCGTGTGTAGCGTGTCGAGCCGTCGCCGATCTGAACCTGGAAAAAACCGTCGCCTTCGATGGCGATGTCGAGGGAGCGGCCGGTGTTTTCCAGCTCGCCGGGGGTGTAGACCTTCAGGGTGCTGGCGGCGTGGACGCCGGAGCCGATCTCCAGCCCGGTGGGGCTGTTCGTGCCGTCTTCGACGGGCGTGCCGGCCGGTCGGAGCTTGATGTACATCAGATCCTGGAAGTCCATCTGACTTCGCTTGAACCCGGTGGTGTTGATGTTGGCGAGGTTGTTGGCGATGACGTCGACGATCTGCTGCTGCGCCGTCATGCCCGTCGCTGACGTGGAAAATGCCCGTAACATGCTATCTCCTCATCCTATTTTCGGTTGTCTGAGCCCTCCGCGGGCTGCCCGGCCCGTTGGAGGGGTGTGTCTTCGTGTGTCTAACCGCCCGCTACGCGGAGCAGTTCCTTGAGTCGTTCGTCGTGGGAATTGACGCTCTTGATGTTGGCGGAGTACAGGTGGCTGACCTGGAGGAGCTTGATGAGTTCCTCGACGGCCTGGACGTTGGATCGTTCCTGGTAGCCCTGGCAGAGGTCGGTGTTCTCGGCGGGTTGCGGTTTGTCCTTGCCCTCGTAGACGTAGCAGCCCTGCCCGACCGGGACGAGGTTGTTCCGGTCGGGGAACTCGACGACCTTGAGTTTCCCGAACGTCTCTTCGCCGGCCGAGACCGTCCCGTCACGTGCGATGGCGAGGTCCTGAACGCTGACATCCTGGGGGATGGTGATGGGGCCGTTCCGGCCGGCCAGCAGCCGACCCGCCCCGTCGACGAGCTGGCCGCGTTCGTTGGCCCGCAGCGATCCGTTCCGGGTATACCGCACGCCGTCGGGGGTTTCGATGGCCAGGAACCCAGGCCCGTCAAGGGCGACGTCGAGGGTTCGGCCGGTCTGGACGAACGATCCCTGGAGAAAATCCCGGTTGATTGTGTGGCTGATGTGGTGCGGGGACGTTCCGTCCGCGCCCCGGCCTGCGAGTTGCTGGTGGGCATTGGCGAGCAGGGCGCGAAAGGCGCTGACCTCGCGCTTGTAGCCGATGGTGTTGACGTTCGCGAGGTTGTTGGCAATCGCGCGGTACTGGTCGCGCAGGGCGTTGAGATTCGTCGAGGTGGTTTCCAGGCCTTCGATCATCGATCGTGATCCTTTCGCGGTTCAGCGTGTTATGCCGAGGCCACTGCCATGTCGCGGTCGCCCGCCTGTTCGTCGTCGTGTTCGGCTGTCTCCGCCCCGGTGCGTTCTGCGTTTTCGGGCCCGCTTTGGTCTTCTTCCTGTTTGTGGTGTTCGATGGCTCGTGTGTTGGTGATGTTCATGAGTTCGGCGATCTGCGAAGGTTTGAGCCCGACCAGTTCCACGCCATACCGCATGGGGTTGGACTGGTAATTGACCCGCCGGACGCGACCGACGCTCTGAATCTGCCGTTTGTTGTCCAGCTCGAAGACCACCAGGATACGCTGCCCGACCTTGAGTTCGAGATCGACTTCCAGCATCAGCCCGGGGCCGGCGATTTCCATCAGCAGGGCGTTGACGAAGGATGGCGGGGTCATTTGGCTGACGGTGGCTTCGTCGGTATGGAAGGGGAAGACGCCGACCAGTGCACGCTGCTGGATGGGCACGCGCACGAATCGCCTGACGTTGATGGGGCGTATCGAGGGGTCATGTTCGATCAGCCACATCCCTTCGACGCGATGGGAGACGCGGGTGTTGATTTCCCAGACCCGCTCGCCGTCGAAATGTCGGATGAGCAGCGCCCGCCCGATCTTGACGTCGACCGGTGTCGTCGGTTCGACCAGCAGTCCATCCTCGCCCTTGCCTTCGACGCGGATGTTGATTTCCTCCGGCTCGGGCAGATTCATGACCGTCAGGATCGATCCGACGGGGATGCGCTGGGTCCCCGGGCTATCGTCGCGTTCGGCCAGGTCGATGGCGAGTTTCCGGCGGAGTTCGTTGATGGCCCGGCGAATGGCGATTTGATCTTCGGGGGCCTGGTCGCAGAAGGTCTCGCTGCTGAGGTAGTTGTTCATCCCGGTCTGGAAGGCGTGGTGGAGGGTGAACCGCGGTTCGGTGCGAATCAGCCCCGACTGCTGGATGAGCCGGGTCAGCAGTTCGATCTCTTCGCCGGAGAGTTTGCGGGTCTGCTCGTACCAGTCCTCGGTCATCTTGCCGAGTTTTTTGCGGGTTCGCAGGAAGCCGATCAAACCCACTCCGGCGATGACGATGAACATCGCCAGGCCCAGCCCGGTCATCCATTCCCAACCGAAGTGCCACTCCGGAGCGTTTTTCGCGCCCTGCCAGCGTTGAACGGCGGAGCTTTTGGCCAGCAGCCCGTCCAGCGTCGAGATGATGTGCATCCATGTCATGTCAGAACCCCCTTGCGGGTTAGCGGATGAGGTTGGTCAGTTCCTGCAGCATTTCGTTGGCGACTTTGATGGACCTCGCCGAAGCCTGGTAGCCGTTCTGGGCGGTGATGAGTTTGACAAATTCCTCGGCGACTTCGACGTTGGACTTCTCGACCGCGCCGCCCTGGCAGATACCGGCACCACCTTCGGTGGCCTTGTTGGGCACCGGGTCACCGGAGTTGGCGGTCGGTGCGAAGTAGTTGTTGCCGATGGATTTCAGACCGGCGGCGTTCTGGAAGGTGGCGATTTTCAGGGCGGCGACGTCTCGGCGGACGCCGTTGGAGAACACGCCGACGATCGTGCCTTCCCGGCTGACGGACATGGTGGACAGCCAGCCGGCCGCGTACCCGTCCTGCCCGCTGGTCGCGGCCGTGCTGGGCCCGCCGAACTGCGTCAGGCCGTCCAGCTCGCCCAGCGTGCCCATGTCCAGGTCAATGGATTTGTAGACCCCGGGATTCGAGGGGTAGGCCACCGTGACGGTCATGGTGTCGGAGCCTTCCATCTCGCCGAACGAACCGTTGACCTGGAACTTGATGCCGTTACACCGACGGTCGACGACCTGGGTCTCTCCGCCGATACTCTTGACGACGAAGTCCCAGATGTTGGTCGTGTCGGTGCGGACGAAGGCGCCGGCGATGGTGTAGTTGTTGCCCTGTTCGTCGAAGACCTCGACGTTGATGGGCTTTTCGTACTCGCCCCCGGCGGTGATGATGTCGAATTTCGAGGGTAGATTGAAGGTACTGCCGGAGGTGTCTACGTCGTCGAAGGTCAGGCCGTCGATGTAGGCCCGGCTGTATCCGGCCTGGTTGTCTTCCAGCCGGAGGACGCCGTTGACGATTTTGGCGGTGCTGGTGGATTGTCCTTGCTCGTCGAAGGCCGCGGAGAGGTAATTGAGAAACTCTTCCATCGTGTCGTCGTCGCCGGGGTTGACGCCGTCGAAGTAGTGGTAATCCTGTTTGTCGCCGACGTAGGCGCGGTCGGCGGCGCCGTCGCCCCACTTGATCTGGCTGTCGACGTCGACGAGCTGGAAGCTGTTGCCCGTGGCGCCAAGGGCGGCGGACTTGATGACCATCTGGTTGCCGGGGGTGGCGGCGTAGTCGGCGACGTGCGAGCCGCCGGCGGCGGCGTCGAAGGCGGTCTTGAAGTCGCTGGCCGTCCAGGTGGTTCCGGCCGGGATGGTGACGGTCACGACCGTCGCTCCGAAGTGAAATTCCAGGTCATGGGCCGCCCCGCCGTCGGTATTGGTCAGAAAGTTCGGGTTGGACGCCAGGTCCCGCACGGCGTTGCCGCAGTCGAGCCGGAGGGTTTCGTTCCGCCCCGTGCCGTCGTTGTACTCGTAGTAGAAGTCGACGACGTCGTTGCTCTTGGTGGTCCCGGAGACGTGCATGGTATCGCCGTGGGTCAGGTTGCTGACCTGGGCCAGTCCGCTGAGGGAGGAGGGGTAGGAGGCGATGGAACCGTCGTCGTTGGTGTACTTCAGTGAGGTCGTCAGGAGGTTTTTGGTCGGTTCGTTCTTGTTGCCCGAGAGGTTGCCGGCAAAGCGGATGGTGCTGGTTTCCTGGGCCGGCAGTGCGATGTCGTAGGGGATGCGGATGGAGTTGCTGGTCGGGTCCTGGAAACCTTCCGTCGTGCCTTCCGAACCGACGCGCTGGACGCGGTAGCCGGTGCGGGGGTCGACGAGGTAGTACTCGCTGTCGACGGCGAACTGGCCGACGCGGGTGTAGCGGTCGCCCAGGCCGTCGTTGAGGACGAAGTACCCGTTGCCCTCGATGGCGACGTCCAGCGGGTTGCCGGTGAATTCGAGGGTGCCCTGTCCCATGTTGCGGTCGACGGACCCGACGATCACGCCGCTGCCGACCTGCATCGGGTTGATACCGCCGAGGTTGGTCGTCGGTGCGGAGGCGTCCTTGAGTGTCTTGGAAAGCATTTCCGCAAAGGTGACGCGACTGGATTTGAAGGCGACCGTATTGACGTTGGCCAGGTTGTTACCCGCCACGTCGATCATCTGCTGGTGCGACTTCAGTCCACTGACTCCGGCTAGTAGTGCATTGCTCATCGTTGGTTCCTCTTGCTGGTGTACATCGGAATGGGTAGGGTGGTTCTTGTACCTAGGCGTTCGTACCGCCGCTGCCGCCCTCGCCGTCGAGGGTCTCGCCGTAATGCTCCATCAGGAGCTGATAATCCACGTGATCGACTTTTCCGTCCCCGGACAGGTCGCCCTGAGCCCAGGTTGCGCCCGTCGTCAGGCCGTAGTTTTCGAGCATGATGTTCCGGTCGTCGTCGTTGACGGTCCCGTCCCGGTTGAGGTCGCCCATGAGGGTGTCCTGCTG
>CAYMAP010000058.1:1254-13342 GCA_964388425.1 uncultured Planctomycetaceae bacterium | reverse complement strand
CGCGATAATACGACCGCGACCGGTAATGCCGTCGGCCGTGATGGTAGGACCTCGACCGGTAATGCCGTCGGCCGTGATGGTAGGACCTCGATCCGTAGCGGTCATGACCGCTGGAACCGAAGCTGATGCCCCCGATACTCACACTCCAGCCCCCGGCCTGCGTTTCCCGGGTCGGGACCAGCAGTACCGAAGCTGCCCCGATCACCGCCAGGGTCAGTATCATCTTGCTTCTCGTCATGGTGCACCTTGCCTTTCGGGTTGGAGGATACGATTGATTCTCGCGTGCAGCAGGACCGTGATCGGCCCGCGCGGTGCGGTTACACCCGAAAGGGATTTTCCCGAAAAAAAACTGTAACCTCTTTCCAGCCCGGGGTACCGACCCCTTGGCGGACGAGGTGAGCATTGCACCGCCTCCGCCGAAAGTGCATCATGGGTCCGTGGACCCCCGGGACAATACGGACATCCAGGCGACCCTCGCCGGCGACGCCCAGGCGTACGCCCGGCTGGTTGATCGCCACCAGCAGACCGTCGCGAAACGGATGTGGCGATTCACGCGCGATCGGCGCGAACTGGATGAACTTGTCGCCGAGGTTTTTGTCCAGGCCTACACCTCCCTGGGCAACTACCGGGGTGACGCCCCGTGGAGCCATTGGCTCTCCAAGATCGCCACACGCACCGGCTACCGCTTCTGGAAGCGGCGCCGAAAGAAACAACAGCGCGAAACGCCCCTGCAGGACTGGGACCAGCCCATCGAGATCGACGCGGCTCGCCGGCTCGAAGCCACCGAAGCCGCCCGAGAACTCCACCGGATGCTCGAAGAGCTTCCGCCCAGGGATCGGCTGGTCCTGACGCTGATGTACCTCGACGAATTGTCCGTCGCGGAAATTGCCGAACAGACCGGCTGGAGCGAGTCGATGGTAAAAGTACAGGCCCACCGGGCACGGAAGAAACTCCGCCGGCGACTGGAAAACAAGTCCCCCGGCGAGGACAATACAGACAGAAAGGCGAAGGCACCATGACTCCGGACCACGACAACCTTCTCGACGTACTTGCCGAGCGGGCTCGAGACGCCCGCCCGCCTCTGGTCGACGTCCGACCGCTGGTGATGAAGCGACTCCAGCGGCAGCCCAGGCCCAACTGGCTGCTCTGGGCGTTCGCGGGCGCCAGCTCTGCAGCGGCCGCCTTCGTCGCCGCACTCGCGGCTTGGCTCGTTGCCCAGCAGGCCGAGGCCGGCATCGACTTCATGCCCCCCATGATCGCCTCCCTGACCTGAGATGACCGACCAACCCGACCGACAACCCGAGGACATCAGCAAACTCAGCCCGCCTCCCCGCAGGCCCAACTGGCTGAGCCTGCTGCTCTGCGCGGTGATCTTCCTGTCCGGGGTGGTCATCGGCGTAGCGGGTTATGTCGTCTACGAACAGACCCGACCCTGGCCCAGACCCCGGCCCAGCATGGACGAACGCGTCCAGCGGATGACCGACCGGTTCTCCGAAGCCATGGACCTCACGCCCGAGCAGCAGGAACAGCTCAAGCCCGTTGTCCGAAAGCGGCTCGAAAACACCGCCGAGATCTACCAGCAGATCGTCCCGAAGTACCAGCAGGAGTTTCGCATCCTCGATCAGCACATGAAGCGGACCCTCACCGAAGGCCAGTGGCCGAAGTGGAACAAACTTCGCGCCGCCCTCTACCTCCGCTGGTTCCGCCAGCCCATCCCCGAGGATTTCGACAGCCCCTCGACCCGGCCGACGAGTTCTCCGGCGACTCGATCAGCCCCCTGACGGGTCCTCTCTTCTCTGCCAAGCTTCTGCTTGCGTAAGCTTGCGATCTGCAGCGTAATTGCGCCCCCGAAGCGCGGGCGGGAGACCGGGGATCGTGGCGCACCGGCCGGACTGTTCAGGCTGGCCGTCTCTCGATGTGTCGGCGATGACCATTTGGATTAGCGACTGTCGCGGCACGCTCAGAGGACGGGCCTCAGTGCTCCAGGGAATGAATCATCCACTCGGGAAAGGCCACGCTGACGCGATTCTGTTCCTGGCCCGGCCGACGGGCCTTGGCCAGGTCCAGAAGTCCGCGGCCGTGTGTACCACCCCGCTTGCTCCGGGCGAGGGCGGCGCGTATGATCGCCGGTTCATGGCCCCGACCGCACAACAGACCGGCCCGTCGGACACCCCCGCGATGAAGCAGTACCACGCCTTCAGGCAGCAGTACCCCGACTATCTGCTGCTGTTCCAGATGGGCGACTTCTACGAAACGTTCTACGACGATGCGAAGACCGCCTCGCGCGTTCTGGGCCTGGCCCTGACCAGTCGATCCAAGGGCGAGTCGGCCATCCCCCTGGCGGGCATCCCGATCCACGCCCTGGACAATTACCTCGCCCGGCTGATCCGCGCGGGCCATCGCGTCGCGATCTGCCAGCAGGTCGAGAACCCCAAGGACGCCAAGGGCGTCGTGAAGCGCGACGTAACCCGGCTGGTCACGCCCGGGACGCTGACGGACGAAACCCTGCTCGAACAGCGGGAGGGCAACTACCTCGCCGCCGTCGCCCCGGGGCCGGAAAAAGACGGCACGGTCGGGTTGGCCTGGGTCGAGCTGTCCAGCGGGGCCTTCCAGGCGATGACCGTCCCCGCCGACTCAGCCCTCGACGAACTTGTCCGCATCCGGCCGGCGGAGCTGCTGCTGCCTGAAGGCTCGCGATTCGACGACAAGCCCTGGCGGGAGGAGGTCCGTGAGGCGCTGGCCGCGGCGGTCTCAGCCCGGCCCGCCTGGGCGTTCGAACACCACGCCGCCGACGAGACGCTCCGCAAGCATTTCGGCGTCAGCACGCTGGAGGGCTTCGGGTTCGCGTCGTGGGAACCGGCCCTCGCGGCCGCCGGTGCGGTGCTGGAGTACCTCGCCGAGACCCAGCGGTCTGCGTTGGCGCACATCCGCGCGCTCGGGCGGTTCGAGCGCGAGGAGCACATGGCCATCGACGGCAACACGTTGCGATGCCTGGAAATCCACCGCACCCTCCGCAACCGGCAGCGTTCGGGCAGCCTGCTGGCGTGCGTCGACCGGACCGTCACCGGCATGGGCGCTCGCCTGCTGGAGCGATGGCTGACCTTCCCGCTGGTCAGCTACTCGTCCATCCTCGCCCGCCAGGACGCCGTGCAACGCGTCGTCGACGACCGCCCGCGACTGGCGGCCATCCGCGAACGACTCGCCGACTGCGCCCAGATCGACCGCATCGCCACCAACATCGCCATGTCCCGCGTCCGCCCGCGCGAACTCGTCGCGCTGGGCACGACGCTCCGCGCCCTGCCCGACCTTGCCGGCCAGCTCGACGCTCCGGACATGCCGGCCCTGCTGGCCGAGAGACGCGACGACTTGCTGGGCCTCGACGCGGCAGCCGACCTCATCGGCCGGGCCATCGACCCCGACTGCCCCAACACCCTCCGCGACGGCGGGGTGATCACGACCGGCTTTGACGAGGACCTCGACCGCCTCCGCTCCGTCGGCACGGAAGGGGAAAGCTGGCTGGCCGATTACCAGAAGCAACAGGCCGACCGCACGGGTATCCCGCTGAAGATCGGCTTCAACAAGGTCTTCGGCTACTACATCGAGGTCTCCAACGTCCACCGCCAGAAGACCCCGCCGGACTACCACCGCAAGCAGACGCTCAAGAACGCCGAACGCTACATCACCGACGAACTGAAGCGATACGAGTCGGAAGTCCTCACCGCCGCCGACCGCGCGCGGGACCTTGAGGCGGGGCTTTTCGAGCGTGTTCGGCTGGAGCTGCTGGGCCACCTCGATTCCATGCAGCAGGCCGGCCGGGCCCTGGCGACGCTGGACGTGCTGACTGGGCTGGCCGATCTCGCCGCGACCCGCGGCTACGTCCGCCCGACCGTCACCCAGGACAACGTCCTCCGCATCGTCGAAGGCCGACACCCCGTGCTCGCCGAGCAGCTCCGCGAGCAGTTCGTCCCCAACGACGTGACCATGAAGGCCCGCGACGATCGGTTGCTGATCATCACCGGGCCGAACATGGCCGGCAAGAGCACCTACATCCGCCAGGTCGCCCTGCTGGTGCTGCTGGCTCAGACGGGCAGCTTCGTCCCCGCCGCCGAGGCCACCGTCGGATTGACCGACCGGATCTTCACCCGCGTCGGTGCCGCCGACGAATTGACCCGCGGACTGAGCACCTTCATGCTCGAAATGGTCGAAACCGCCAACATCCTCAACAACGCTACCCCCCGCAGCCTGGTCATCCTCGACGAAGTGGGACGCGGCACGAGCACCTGCGACGGACTCTCGCTGGCCTGGGCGATCTGCGAGTACATCGCCCTCCACGTCCGCTGCCGAACCCTCTTCGCCACCCACTACCACGAACTGACCGAACTGGAAAGCCTCCTCGACGGGACCACGAACCTCAACGTCAAGGTCCGCGAGTGGAACGACGAGGTCGTCTTTCTGCACAAGATCGAACCCGGCCGGACCGACCAATCTTACGGCGTGCATGTGGCTCGCCTCGCCGGCGTTCCGCGGGACGTCATCGACCGCGCACGCCAGTTGTTGCCCCAGCTCCAGGCCCACCTCGCCCGCGGGCTGGACATGCCCGAACTCGCCCGCCGGGCCCAGCAGGCCGCCGCCCAGATGGACCTCTTCGCCACACCTGCCGACCGCGTCGCCGGCGAACTCAAACACGCCGACCTCGACAACCTCACCCCCATGCAGGCCCTGGAACTGCTGCGAACACTCCAGCAGGAACTGACGGGGTAAACCTCCCGGTCGATTCGATTGGACTCCATATTGCCGATCTCGTTCCCACCCCGTACGATGCTCTGGACGAGGTGACGGTCTTCATTCGTCACGGTACCCGCGCTTCGGACGGCGTATGAATTCCAGCCAGGCTCTTTTGGTGATCGTAAGACCGCCTGCGTGGAGATCGACAGGTTTTTGGTGAAATTCCCTGCAATACCCGGTCGGAGCGGGCGTTAAACGGACTACGGAACCATGGACAATTCGGAGCTTCGGCAGGACATTGCGCGGGCGCAGGCCGGCCAGGCCGAAGCCTTTGAGAATCTGTTAACCGCTTACGGCAACAGGCTGTACGGATTTTTTTATCGTGCTGTCGGCAATCACCACGAGGCCGAGGATCTGCTCAGCGAGATGTCCCTTCGGCTGGTTCGGCAGTTGCCGAAGTACCGCCACCAGGGCCGATTCGAGCCCTGGCTGTTCCGGATCGCGGCGAACCTGGTGCGGGACCGCATCCGTCGTCGCAAGGCCCGGCCTGGGGCGATGAGTCTGGCCGCCGGGTCGGACGACGGCAGCAGCCTCGGCGACGACCTGCCGGCCGACTCGCCAAGCGTCGACGTCGGGCTGATGGGTGCCGAGAGGTCCGAGACTCTCCAGCGAGCGCTGGCGGAGTTGGACGAGACGACGCGGCAGATGATTCTGCTGAGACATTTCGGCGAGATGAGTTTCAAGGACATTGCCGACCTCTGCGGGTGTCCGCTGGGGACGGCCTTGGCGAGGGTGCATCGCGGGCTCAAGGCCCTGCGGACCTCGCTGGAATCGAGCGTGACGGAACCATGACCACCCAGGAGACACAACACGAGCGGGTCGCGCGATACCTCGACGGCGAGCGGGTCGAGCTGTCGGCCGACGAGCGGGCCCTGGCGGACGAACTCCGCGCCGGCGAGGGATTTCTCGCAGCCGACCTGGACGTGCGTTGCACGGCTGCGGCGCGTCGCCGGGCGCAGCGCAGGCTATACGCGGCCGTGTCGGCCCGGCCCCGGCGGTCGCTGCGGTTCGTCGCGCTGGCCGGGTCGGTGGCCGCGGCCGCGGCGGTGGTGCTGCTGGCGGTCCAGGTTTTCTGGAATCCGTCCCTGCCGGACGGCATGGTCGTCGAGACCGTCCACGTACCGACGGACGTGCTCATGCAGAGCGTCGAAAGCTCCAGCGACCTCGATCTCGAGCTGGAACTGCTGGCCGGGCAGATCGAACAGGCCCAGGCCGAGCCGAAGCTCGCCTCCGGCGACGATACGCAGGAAACCGCCGTCGACGACCTGCAGGAAAAAATCGACCGCTTCTGGGCGGACGACAACAAAACGGACCTGCTCTGGCCGGTGCGGGACTCGGCCGGCTGAGACGCTGCTCGAGATACCACAGGGCGAACGACACGACTGGGCCGACATCGGTAAGGAGAGTGGAAGACATGCGCATCGAACGGAAACGGACGCTGGGCTGGATTGTCGCGATCGAACTGGTGACGATGCCCTTGCTACTGCACGCCGCGGAGAATGCCTCCGGACCCAAGGGTGCCCCCCCGGCCGAAGGCCGATCCGCCGAACCGGTCCCCGCCGAGCACGGCCCGCGCCGCAACGGCCCCGTCACCGCCACCGAGGAGCGTCAGATCGTCGAGTTCGTCAAGACCTACATGTCCCAGCACTACGACCGGCTCATCGACCTGCGCGACACCCATCCCAGGCGGTATCGGATCACGCTGCGGTTCCTTCGCCCGAGGGTGCAGAAGCTCCAGGCCATGCCCGAAGCCACCCGAAAAGCCCACCTTCGTGAGGTCAAGCTCAAGGTCCAGATTTACAAGACCACCCGCGCCTACCAGTCCGCCGACAGCGAGGGCCAGAAACTCCAGTTCCGCCGGCAGCTTCACGATCTCCTCGCCGAGCAGTTCGACATCGAGCAGAAGCTCCAGGCCCATCGGCTCGAACAGCTCGAAGAACAGCTCCAGCGACTCAAGGACGAACTGAAACACCGCAGCGAGCATCGCGAGAAGATCATCACCGACCGGTTGGAGGATATTCTCTCCGGCGAAAGGCCCGCTTGGATGCGCCGCGCCCGCCGGCATCGGCCGGGACACGGTCGACCAGAACGCCCGGAGGAAGGCGATCCGCTCGGTGGGGAGTGACCCTTCCGTTTCGTCTGGGGATCAGTCCGAACCGCCCGCCCGTTGACCTTCCCGCTGGCAGAACAGGCGGTAATCCTCCGGCGTGTCGATGCCGTGACCTTCGTATTGCACGACCTGGATGGCAATGGCGGTGTCGTGCTCGAGGGCGCGGAGTTGTTCGAGCCTCTCGGTCTTCTCCAGCGGGGTGGGGGGCAGGGCGGCGAACTCCCGGACGAACCAGACCTTGTAGGCGTAGATGCCCAGGTGCAGGTAATGGCGGGCCTGGCCTGCTCCGTCGCGGTCGAAGGGGATCGGAGCTCGGGAGAAATACATCGCCCGCCCGGCGTCGTTGAAGACGACCTTGACCTTGTTGGGGTTGCTGGCCAATTCGGTCGGCAGGGGGGAGCAGAGCGTAGCCATCGGGTATCCGCTGTTGCCCAGCGTCACGACCAGCTCACTGACGAGCACGTCGGGGATTTCCGGTTCGTCGCCCTGGACGTTGACGATCACGTCGTCGTCGGGCAGGCAGAGCAGTTCGGCGGCCTCGGCGATGCGGTCGGTCCCGCTGGGGTGGTCCGGGCGGGTCATGACCGCCTCGTAGCCGGCGCCCCAGACGACCTGGGCGATCCGCTTGTCGTCCGTCGCGACGACCACCCGGTCGACGTACTGCGCCCCCCGCACCGCCTCGACGACGTGCAGAATCAACGGCTTGCCCGTCTCAGACAGCAACGGTTTGCCCGGCAGCCGGGTCGATGCGTAGCGAGCGGGGATGATGACCGTGACGGACATGTCGTACAACCTTAACCGGCAAAAACCAGTAAACCATCGAGCAATTTGTCCAATCTGGCCAGGGTGTCATTTCCTTGACTCCTGATCGAGCGAAAATCGAATTCCGCAGGAGCCAGGACACTCTGCATTCCTGGATTCCACCACGGGTATTCTGCATTGGGTCCAGCAGGGGTCAAGGAAGGAGCCAGTTTTTCAATCTGCTCTGCAAGGGGTTCCAACGCCTTGATGTACGAAGCAAAAGCCTCCTTCTTATCGGCGTATCCCAATTGTCTGCGAATTTCGGGATTGTGTTTAAGCGTTTTCAGAAAGGCGGAAAACCCTTTATGAGTATGCCGAGGCTCTTCGCGTGGATCGGCCTGATAACCTCGGGCGAGCTTTTCGGTCGTCATCTGCAGGTAGTGCAGTTCATGTGAAAACTCGACCTCAGGGTCCCTGTTCAGTCGTTTGCGGATTGCATTATCGCTTCGAGCTTGCTTAAGGAACGCCGATCGCCAATCCATGCCCGCCTCCTAAAGTTTCTCAGCCTGGTCCCAAGTTCCCCAACCTTCGGGCAATTCAGCCTTGCGAACCTCCTCGGGACTGATCAACGCGATGTCCGAAGGCGCGGGCATGTCGTCCGTCGGTGACGGACGAAAACGGTAGGGATGAATCTTGCCGTCAGGACTGACCGGAACCGTGGTGTCAACCTCCACAAGCCGGACTTCCGTCTCATGCGGAAACCAATAGACTGCTGTTACGGTTTCCTCGGTTTGACAATTTTCCCTCGCCAACATGACCGCTTGTTGCTTGATTTTCGACAAATTGTTCATGTGTTGCTCCGGTGAACGGTATGCGTGTGAATCGCCCCCTCACGCCCGCCCGAGGTATTCTCCGGTCCGCGTGTCGACTTTGACGACCTCGCCGTTTTCGATGAACGGCGGGACCTTGATTTTGGCTCCGCCTTCGCAGACGGCGTCCTTGGCCTGGTTCGTCGCCGTGGCGCCCTTGACCTGCGGCGGGGTGTCCTCGATCGTCAGTTCCACGGTGTTCGGCAGCTCGGCGGAGATGATCCCGCCCTCGACGGTCACGATCTGGATGGGGCAGTTCGGCGTGAGGTAGACCGCCTGCTCGCCGATAACGGCCTTGTCCACCTCCAGTTGCTCGTACGTCTCCTGGTCCATCAGCACGTGGTTCGATCCGTCGGAGTAGAGGTACTCGTAGACCTTCGTCTCGAAGTGGACCGGCTCGACGGATTCTTCCGGGCGGAAGCGGTTGCTGATAACCTGACCGGTTTTGGGGTTTTTCAGGTCCGTCTGGAGGTACGCCGGACCCTTCCCGGGCTTGACGTGCTCCATCTTCTGAATCACCCAGATTTCGTTGCGCCACTGGATGCCCTGGCCGGCGCGGAAGTCACTCAGTTTCATTGCCATGCTGCTGCTCTCCGTCTTGCGGGGTAGGTCTCGGGTATGATCCTGCCGGGGCTCCGGCGACAAGGGGGCTATTGTAGCAAAATTTTTTTGTCCGGCAAGCTTGACAGCAGCCGACCCGATGGGTATAGTGACAACAACGTGATCGCCGGTACGATCCAACTCGGGATGCTTCTTCTGGCAGCGTCGGCTGTTCTGGCCGGCCTACGCACCCTCTTCGTACCCGCTCTCCGCCCGGTCGTTGTACGCTAGCCGTTGCGTCCTCCCTGCCTCCTGGACCAGCGGCCTGCCCGAACCCTCGCGACGGTTTCGCTCTGTCCCTGCCCCGCAACCCCGACTGCAAGGAACCCGATCATGTCCACGACCAAAACCCCCTTGCCTCGCGACCCTTCGGCATGCTATCACCATGCACCGCAACCGACCGTTGGAAGGACACCACCTATGAGAACCCACACACCAGCTTCGTTTAACGGGCGCAACGGCGCTCAGGTCTTCCATCACCTCCTCCAGCAGCAGCAGGTCGAAGTGATGTTCGGCTACCCCGGCGGAGCCGTCCTGCCGATCTTCGACGAGCTGTACGACTCGCCCATCCAGTTCGTCCTGACCCGCCACGAGCAGGGCGCCTGCCACATGGCCGACGGCTACGCGCGGAGCACCGGCAAGTGCGGCGTGGTGCTGGCCACCAGCGGCCCCGGCGCGACGAACCTCGTGACCGGGCTGGCCACGGCGATGATGGATTCCATCCCCCTCGTGGCCTTGACCGGGCAGGTCAACAGCCACCTCATCGGCAACGACGCCTTCCAGGAGGCTGACGTCACCGGTGTGACCCGTCCGGTGACCAAGCACAACTTCCTCGTCAAGCGGGTCGAGGACCTTGGGCGCGTGGTCAACCAGGCCTTCCACATCGCCACGACCGGCCGGCCGGGGCCGGTGCTGGTCGACATCGCCAAGGACGCCACCACCGCCGTCCTCGGCGAGGAGCCGAACGTCGAACCCAACCTGCCCGGCTACAAGCCCCGTGGCGGGCCGGGCAACGAACGCCAGGTCCAGTTCGCGGCCAAGACCATCAACGAATCGGCCCAGCCCGTGCTGTACGTCGGGGGGGGCGTGATCGCCGCCGGGGGCTCCGACGCCCTCCGCGCCGTCGCCTCCAAAGGCCGAATCCCCACCACCACCACGCTGCTGGGCATGGGCGCGATCGACGAGACCGACGACCTCGCGCTGGGCATGCTGGGCATGCACGGTACGGCCTACGCCAATTACGCCGTCCAGCAATCCGACTGCCTCGTCGCCGTCGGCGCACGCTTCGACGACCGAGTCACCGGCGACCTCAGCAAGTTCGCCCCCCACGCCACCATCATCCACGTCGACGTCGACCCCTCGAGTATCTCCAAGAACGTCGACGTCGACATCCCGCTGGTCGGCGACGCACGATGCATCCTCGAACAGCTCGTCGAGCACATCGAGACGAAGGATCGCTCGGAATGGCTCGGGAAGATCGCCGACTGGCGGAAAAAGCACCCGCTGACCTTCGCCAAGGACGGCGACATCCGCCCGCAGGAAGTCTGCCATCTGCTCGGCGAGATGACCGGCCATGACGCCATCGTCGCCACCGGCGTCGGGCAGCACCAGATGTGGGCCGCCCAATTCTACGGCTGGAAGCACCCGCGACAGATGCTGACCTCCGGCGGACTGGGGACCATGGGCTACGGCGTGCCCGCCGCCATCGGGGCATCCTTCGGGAACCCAGGCAAGACCGTCATCGACATCGACGGCGACGGGAGCTTCACGATGACCATGGTCGAGATCATCACCGCTGTGCGCTACAACCAGCCCACGAAGTTCGTCGTGCTGGACAACGATTTCCTGGGAATGGTCCGTCAATGGCAGGAGCTGTTCTACGACCGCCGATACTCCGCTGTCGATCACCCGTGCCCGGACTTCGTAAAAATCGCCGAAGGCTACGGCGCAGCCGGCGCGAGAATCGAGGACCGCAAGGACCTCCGCGTCGGCATCGAGACGATGCTCAAAACCGACGGCCCGTTCGTCCTGCACGTCCGCGTCGCCAAGGAAGAAAACGTCTACCCGATGGTCGCCGCGGGCAAAGCCCTCGACGACATGATCCATGGGGAGTTGATCTGATGTCACCACACACCACGCCCGAACACAAACACGTCATTACCGCCATCGTCCAGAACGAGCCCGGCGTCCTCGCCCACGTCGCGGGTATGTTCGCCGCACGCGGCTACAACATCGACTCGCTCGTCGTCGGACGCACCGAGGACCCCGAGCTGTCCCGCATGACCATCGTGGTCGTCGGCGACGACCGCATCCTCGAACAGGTCCGCAAGCAACTGGAAAAACTCATCACTACCGTCCGCGTGCGCGACTTCAAGGACACCGACTACGTCCAGCGAGACCTGCTGCTGATCCGCATCCACGCCCTCAGCGAGAAACGCCCCGAGATCGTCGCCCTCGTCGACCTTTTCCGAGGCCGGGTCGTGGACGTCTCCCGATCCAGCCTGATGGTCGAACTGGCCGGGCCGGAGGACAAACTCGAGGCTTTCATCGACCTCGTCCGGCCCTATGGCATCCGCGAACTGGCTCGCACCGGCCTGATTGCCATGCAACGCGGGAAAACGACCGGCGAAAAAGACGCCTAACCTCGCTCGCCGGCCAAACGGATGAGCGGTTCGGCATAGCTTCGGGCATGCTTGGGGTGAACTTTCGGCAGCAGGCAGTGGACGCATGTGCTTGCCGAGAGCTTCTCAGACGGTGCTCGCTGCGACCCACCCTATTCTATTTCATACATACTGGAAACGACCTGGATGTGGAACTGGCTTCCGTTATGGGTCAACTCGCAATCCATGATGAGCCTCTGGATATGAGAGTAATAAGCCCGTTTTCGCGCAAGGAGAAAGTGGAATATGCTTTCCATGGCGCGGGCCTCATCTGCCGGCAGTTCGTGTTGCGGGATTCTGCAGGTTTTATCCATATCGTTTAC
>CAYMAP010000058.1:0-1154 GCA_964388425.1 uncultured Planctomycetaceae bacterium | reverse complement strand
CATCTGCCGGCAGTTCGTGTTGCGGGATTCTGCAGGTTTTATCCATATCGTTTACGCCGTCGCACTGCCAATGTTTTGGGCGCGGGTCACTCCAGCGGTTGGGGCGCCGGGGCGGATTTGACCAGTGCGTCGACGCGGGCGTCGGCGATGAGCCGGTTCAGACCGGCGGCCATCGCATCGAGGTCCGGCTGGTCGGTGGCGTCCATGACCATCACCAGCGGGGAGGCGGGGTTTTCGGCCGAGGCGTCCCGGGCGGCGGAGAGGACGAGCCAGCGGTGCCAGTCATTTTTCCAGATCATCTGGACGGTGGCGACCTGGCAGGTCCACGGGCCGGTTTGCCAGCGATGGAGGATGACGGGCAGGTAGCCCTTCACGCGGAGCCGGCGGGTGTAATCGTCCAGCAGTTCGGCTCCGGTGCGGGACCAGCGGGCGGCGCAGAGACGCGCGAAGAAAGGCCCGCGCGGCTTGGGGGTGACGTAGAGTTCGGCGTAGGGGTTTTTCACGCCGGGCAGTGAGCGTCCCTGGCTGTCGATGGTCGTGCCACGGGGGTTGTAGGGGCGTTCGCCTTCCTCGTCGCGGAGCCAGTCCTTCGGCGCGACCAGACGGAGGCGGAACGGACCTTCCTCCTTGAGGTATTCCTGTCCGGCCGGTGCGGCGGGGGTGTTTTCGACGGCTTCGCGGAGTCCATCGGCCAGTGGGCTGAACTGCTTTCGCTCGGCGTCGGCCTGGGGGTCCGGTCCGGGCTGAGGTCGTTGGCCGGCTGCGAGGGTGCCGAGCCAGTCGTCGAAGGCCTCGCCGGGCAGCAGATGTCCGCGTCCCCGGCCAATCCGGGCGTCGACGGTGACCGAGGCGTTCGGCGGGGCGGAGGCGGACAGGACCCGCCACTTTTCGAGGATCGGGCCGGCCTCGTCCGGGCGCGTGCCCGCGACGACCCACAGCGGAATCGCCCAGAGTTCCTTCCGAGGCGTCCAGAGGCTCGGCCCGTCGGGGTTCATCTGCAGGGGGAGGACGGAGAGGAAGACGGCCCCGGCGATGCGGTCGGCGTAGCCGTCCATCACCCGCATGGCCAGCAGGCCCGTTTCGTTGTCCGCTACCAGCACCAGCCGATCCGGATCGGCTGGGATGGCCTTGGGGCAGCGGGCGACTTCGCGCAT
>CAYMAP010000057.1:0-13349 GCA_964388425.1 uncultured Planctomycetaceae bacterium | reverse complement strand
AAATGGTCCTCCCAGCGTGTTCTTGGCAGTTCTGAGGGAGGCGTCACTTTTGAGAAAGGTACCATTTCGATGAAACCATACACGCTTGTGTTGCTGGGACTGGCCCTGTGGACAGGATGCGAGACTGTCGAACCACGCACCTGGGTGGTTCGCGACGGGATTGTCTGCGGGGCCAGGCCCGACGGGCAGGGACCCATCGGCGGGGGGCGAGGCTACCAACACATCGTCACCACAGGCGATTACGTCGTCGAGACGATCGACGAACTGTTGGCAGCGCTGAACGAAGCCCAATCCGGCGAGGTGGTGTTCCTTCCCGGGAAGGCCACTCTCGATCTGACCGGTCGAATCTACATCGAACAAACGGTCCTTGAGGTACCCGCCGGCGTGACGCTGGCAAGCGATCGGGGGCGGAACGGTTCGAAGGGCGCCCTGCTGTGCAGCGATGCGCTGAGAACGCCCATCCTGATCCACGCGATGGGCCCCGGGGTGCGGATTACCGGGCTCCGCCTCCGCGGGCCGAACCCCAAACGACACATGGACCATCACCGGCGCTCGTTTGGCAAGAACGGCAAAGGGAAAGACTACTATCGCAAACTGTCGGTACAGAAGGGCATCTACACAAAACACGACCGCCTGGAAGTCGACAACTGCCAGATCAGTGGATTCGGTCATACGGGCGTTTTTTTACGGGCAGGCGAGGGCCACCGGATTCATCACAACTACATCCACCACTGCCAGTACCACGGGCTGGGCTATGGGGTCACGCACGATCAGGCTGCGTCGCAAATCGAATACAACCTGTTCGACTGGAACCGCCACTCCATCGCGGGAACGGGTCGGCCGGGCTGTGCGTATGTGGCCAGGCACAACGTCGACCGGGGCCATGCCATCAGCCACAGCTTCGACATGCATGGCGGCCGGGACCGCAAGGACGGAACGGACATCGCGGGAACCCGCTTCCGTATCGTCAACAACACCTTTTACCTAACCGGCAGGGCCATCGGCATCCGCGGAACTCCGCTGAAACGTTCCGTGATCGAACGGAACTGGTTCGCCCGGCGTACCGATCCTGACAAGGCAATCCTCTCCGAAGCGAACGTGGTCATCCAAAAGAACGTCTTCGGCCCGGAAGCGAAACCCCAGCCCGAAGCGGCGGAGGCCTCTGAGAACCCGGATGAACACGTGGCAGCGCCGTCTCGGCCATGCGTTTCACGGTCATCCTGCCCGCCCAGCGGGCCGGCGGCGCAGGGCCCGGAGGGGCCTGCAACTGCCCGGCACGATACCGGTGCCACGAAAAAGAACGGTTTTCATACGGGCTCTGGAGAATGAGGACTCACCGGACGGGGCCGGCTATCATTCCCTCTTCGTATCGACCGCTCATAACGATCGATAGTATTTGTTCAGCCCAGGCCGTGGAATTGCAATTCGTTTCCTCCGGGCAGTACGATCTGGTGACCGACATCGACGAGATCGTCGGCCATCAGACGCTGAACTCGCACGGTCAGCCGCTGACGTTCACGACTGAGAAAGGCCAACTTCTCTCGGCCTGGTACGGCCAGCAGTTCCGTGGACGTTCCCGCAGCGACTGGGAAAACGTCGAAGGCGTGGCGTTCCAGTGGGGTGTCTGGAAAATCCTCAACGAGCCGGTACTGACCCTCGATAACCTTCCCGCCAACGTCCTGGACACCGGTTCGTGGCGGATCAACCGTTCGCCAAGCGATCGGCTGGCGCGAAACGCCGCTGACCTGGCCAACGAATGGTTCGACCTGCTGGACCCCGACGGGGCCATGGCTGATCTGGGGATCCTGGTCTCCAGCGACAAGCAGGACCTGGCCTGGTTTGCGGGGCTGTCCAGCGACGACTTCGGGGACGACGGCATCCCCGAGCCGGCGACCTGTGCCGCGTTGTCCGCCGGCCTGCTCGCGCTGTGTCGCTACCGCCGGAATCGATAACCCAACAGCATCGCTGCAATGTCCCTCCCACGCACGTCGGCTTCAACCGGCGTGCGTTTTTTATGTCAGAAATCTGAGAAATCCGTTGTTTCCTCTCCGACATACCTGTAACGTTCGGACAATTCAGACTGATTCAATCTTGTTTGGAAAGAGACAAACCATGCGAACCGCGACTTTGGCAGGGATTCTCGTGATTCTTCTTACCGGTCTTGCAGGGGCAGAGGAGGCCCCCACCGACGAGACTGCCGCGCTCGAACCGGACGTCGCCGACGAACCTTCGACCGACCCCCTGACCGACCCCGGCGACGACGCCGAACCGGTCAAGACCCCCGCGGAAAAACGCCAGGCCATCTATACCGATAAGGTGCCCGAGGACCGAGGCCTGTCGGGTTTCGCCAAGCGCAGCAAGAACCCCACGGACTGGCTGAACTGGGGCTACGACCTCCGCCTGCGGGACATCTACCAGAAGAACCCGATCACCAACGACAAGCACGCGCCCCCGCCCAGTCGTGGCGGGCCGGGCAACGAGTACCACTTCCAACGCTACCGCAGCCGACTGTGGTTCAACATCAAACCGATCAAGGACATCGAAATTCGCACCCGCCTGATCTGGGAGTTCCGCAACTACTGCAAACCCGACGGCCGGCGGAAAAGCGACATCGACGAAGCCCTCTTCGACAAACTGAACGTCAAATGGACCCACGTCCTCGGGACGCCCACCACCGTCGTCGCCGGGCGCCAGGACATCATCCTCGGTGACGGCTGGCTGGTCCTGGACGGCACGCCGCTGGACGGCAGCCGAACCATCTATTTCGACGCCGTTCGCGTCACCAACGAACTGAAGTCCATCCAGACCAACGTCGACTGGATGTTCATCAACCAGTTCGCCGAGAGCGACCACTTCATCGAGCCGTTCAACGACCGCGAACGATTGCTGGAAGAACAGGACGCACGCGGAGCGATCCTGTGGGTGAGCAACAAGTCGCTGCCCGGTACGGAACTCAACGGATACTTCATCTACAAGCACCTCGACGCGGCAGCACCTAACGAGAACCATCCCACCTGGCGGGGCGACGACGGCGACATCTATACCGTCGGCGGGCGGATCCACGGCGAGATCGGCAAGAACTGGGACTACCGCTTCGAGATCGCCAAGCAGATGGGCAACAAGAACAAGCGACGCCTCTGTGCCCTCGGTGCCAACAGCCGACTGATGTACAAATTCAACGACGCTCACAAGAACCGCCTGCACATCGGCTACGAGTACCTCTCCGGGGACCGCCCCGGCACGGAGAAAAACGAGGCCTTCGACATCCTCTGGGGCCGCTGGCCGCAATTTAGCGAACTGTACATCTACGCCTATGCCGGCGAGACCCGCATCGCCGACGTGACCAACCTTCACCGCATCGGGCTGGGCTGGATCACCGACCCGATCAAGGACTGGGAATTCTGCCTGAACTACCACTTCCTCTTCGCCGGACAGAATACCTATCGGGATCGGCCCGGGTTCAGCAAGAGCGGCTGCGTGCGAGGCCAGCTCGCCACTGCCATCCTTCGTTACAAGTTCAACGACTTCATCTCGGGCCACCTGCTGGGCGAGGCGTTCTTCCCGGGCGACTACTACGACAACACCCGCAACGATCCGTCCGTCATGCTCCGCTACGAACTGACCTTCCGCTGGTAGTCCTCCAGGCCAAAAACGCCTCAACACCATTCCCTGCAACCCGGGCTCGGCGTGCGCCTACAATGGGCTAACATCCGAAAGGACCCGCCATGAGCTGTCTGAAAGGCAAGAACAAGAACAAGCCCAAGCCAGGCCGATTCCGCTGCAAGAAATGCGACGCGGTCTCCAAAAAGAAATCCGACCTCTGCAAGCCGGAGAAAATCAAGTCCTAGCCCCGCGCATGCCCGGGGTTATTCCTCGGAGGGTCCACTGGCAGGACGGGTGGACGGAGCGATCTCCCGTGAGCGGTGACGGAGCGTAATCAGCAGGACCCGCTCTGCTGGAACGCCCTGCTGAATTTTGCTCTCCCGGGACTGTGTGCCTTCGAGGCCCTTGACCGGTTCCGGTGCGGCGGCCGGCGGTTGTCGCCCCGACCCGGCGGCCGGCTCGATGTCGGCTTTCGCCCCGTCGGCCGACCCGGCGTTCTCCGGTATGGGCTTCTGCCGGCTCATGGGCGTGTCGAATTGACCTTTGGGTTTTTCGTCCCGGTCCTGCAACCCGCGCCGGCTCTGCTGCATCATCGCCAGCCCGTGCGGCGGGTTCGCTTCCGCGTCGGCCGCCCGTTGGGATTCCCGCTCCGCCGGTGCCTGGGAGACGGCCTGCCTCGCGCGGACCTGCCGGTCCAGTTGCTTCCGCAGCCGGCTCAGTTGTTCTTCGGTTCCGTAGACCACAAACTGCACCTGCCCGCCGGTGTCCGCTGGGGCGAGGGTCCGGCTTTGCTTTGCGCCGAGCGATTCGTTGACGTTCGCCGCCTGATTCAGCAGCAACTTCTGCCCGGTCGGTTCCGTTGGGGATTCGCGGGGCGCGGGGACGACGGCGATGGCGTTGCTCTGCAGCAGCCGTTCGACGTTCCGCAACTCGGTCGGCAGATCGTCCGTCCAGATCACCTCGTTGACCGCCGCCTGCCGATAGAGCGTCTCGACGGACATGGCTTCGGGTTGCACCGCCAGCGGTTGGGAAACGTCGTCGGTTACGGCACCGGCTTCTTCGGCAAGGCGGCCTGCTGCCGATCGGGGCTGAACGGGCCTCTTCTCCGCCCTCGCCAGACTGGTCTCGCCGGCCCCGTCGGCGGGCTTCGTGGCCGGGATTTCGCCGGCCCATTCGGTTTGCCGGCCCTGCTGGCGCTGCAGTCCGGGCACGATCACCATCAGGCCGACGCCCACGGCGATGAGCACCACCGCCGCAGACGCCCAGACCCACCATCGCAGCCCGCGCCCCAGACCGATCCGCCTGCCCCGGCCGTCGGCACGCGACCGCAGCAGCCCGCGCCGGCGGGCCGTCTCGACGACCTGCCCGGCGAAATTCGAAGCCGGACGGACCGGCGCGATCTGGCGCAGCAGCGAGCGCGTCGCACGCAGCGATTCCAGCTCCGCGGCCAGCGACGGGGCCTTCGCCACCGCCCGTTCGACCTCACGAGTCTCAGCTTCGGACAGTTCCCCGTCCAGGTAGGCAGACAACTGCTCGGACATGTTGGTGTTCTCGTTCATCGTTCCGGGCCGATCAGGTCGGCCAGTTTGTCTTGCAGCAGTTTCCTCGCCCGGTGGAGTCGGCTCTTGACGGTCCCCGGGGGCAGGTGGAGCACCTCGCCGATCTCGGCGTAGTCCATGTCTTCGATGTCCCGCAGGACGACCACGACGCGGAAGTCCTCGTCGAGTTCGTCCAGGGCGGCGGCGATGCGGTCGGCCCGCTCGCCGGCCAGCAGGTTCGCGTCCGGAGCCGGCGTGCGTCGCGAGGCCAGTTCCGCCGTGGCCTCGTCAGCCTGGCGGTCGTCCTCACCCTCTCTGCGGCGCGTCAGCGACGTGAACGCAATCCGCCGTTTCCGCCTCCGCTGCGAGATCGCCAGGTTTGCGGCGATCCGGAAAATCCAGGTATAAAATCGGCTTTCTCCACGGAAGCGGTCGAGCTTCTCGAAAGCCCGCAGGAATACCTCCTGGGCGAGTTCCTCGGCCTGGTCCACGCCGGCCATCCGTACCATCAAATTGTAGACGCGGTCCTGGTAGCGGACCACCAGTTCGCTGAAGGCGTCGGCCTGGCCCGCCCGCGCCCGGCGGAGGAGGTCAGCTTCGGCCTCCAGCGAGACCGCTGCCGTTGCGCCGCCCGTCGGCTTCGCTTCGTCCACTATCCGGTTGGACGTGTCTGCTTCCACGCGGTTCCCTCAAAAACGAAGAATACAGGTCGAATGTAAAATGGAAACATGACAAGAACCCACCGGCGGTAGAGGGCGTGGGCTTCGCCCCCGCGCCGTCTTAGGCTTCTTTTTCAAGCCTCCGGTCCTCGACGACCTGCCCGGTCTGCTGGAGGTACCCCGGGTACCACGCGGGCATGCGGGCGGGCAGCTCGACCTGAAAAATATGCCTCTGCAGCCCCAGACGCCAGACTCGGCGGTAGAGGCGTTCCTTGGCGTCGATGAAGCCCCTGGCGGCGGCGAGGCGCTGCGGGGTCCAGTCGGCCTCGGCCGAGGCCGCGGCATCGGCCTCTGCCATCGCCAGTCGTTCGCCCACCGCCTGGAGTCGCCACGACGCCTTCGCGCCTGGGGCGAGATTCTCCCACCGCGCCCGGCAGGCGGGGGCGTCGAGCGTGAAGTAATCGCCCATCGCCGACAACAACTCCGCCCACCCGGCCGGGTCGTTTCCGAAGTATCGCTCGGCGTAGGCTTCCAGAACAGCCCGGCCGGTGTCGAATTGACCGCTGGCAAGCCCCCCGAGAATCGCCTTGTTGATCTCGTCGCAGTCGCCCTCGGTGTAGGCGAGAAAGCCTTCCGCCCCGCGCTGCCGGAGGAACGCAACGGTCTGTTCGAGGCGTTGCGGAGCGATGGTCGGCCCGAACTGGCCGTAGGAATCCTTCGCCTCTTTTTCGCCGTAGCTGGCGTGGACGAATGCCCTTTCCTTCGCACCGGCAGGGATGGGTCGGAGGTCGTAGTCCGTCCGCCCGTACGGAAGATGGTAGGCGACGGCCTGAAAGTAGCCCTTGGCCTCGTCGTCGGCCCAATCGGTGAACTGCTGGTGGTCCTCGTCCGTCCACCACCAGCCCCAGAGGCTGGCCTCAATCTCACCGAAGACCTCGCTCGCCAGGTCCGCAATCTGCCGGAACAGCTTGCCGAACGTCACGATCCAGGGTCGACAGCTCTCGCAGCCGCACCCGCCGTAGTCGTACGCCCCGCCGGAGATCGCATCGAGCTTCAGCCCGCGGCGGGCAAAGTCCTTGAGCAGGTTTCGATAATTGCCTAGGATCATCTCGGCCACGCCGGGCTTGCTCGGGCAGACGAGTTGGCCGAAGTATCGGTGGTTCTCGCAGGTCTCGGCTGCGGTGGCGGGCGTGACCTGGTCGGCAAAGACGTGGTTAGGCGTGACGACCAGCCCGAGGCCGTAGCCCAGGTCCGCTGCGCAGCGGTAGTTGATGAACTTCCGCGCCCAGAGGGCCTCGGGCATGTTAAAAAGTCGGCTCTGCCGGGCGTAGAGGTCGTAGAGGTCGATCGTGTCGAACCAGTCGGCGTAGCGGTTAAAGCCCCAGTGCCTCGCCTCTGCGAGGAGATCGGTCATTTCACCGGCCAGGGCGCATTCGTAGGTATTGCCGAAATGGGCCGGACAGTACATTTCACGAACGGCGAGTGCTTCGGGCATGTGGACGATCCTTTTCACACTGTGACCCGACCGGTTTGTGCGACCGGTCAGTCGTGGTTGTTGGGGCTTTCGATGTAGACGGTCCGCTGGGAGAGGCTCCCGCGGTCGTAGGTGTAGATGCGGAAGCAGGCCTGCCTGCCCCAGAAGCCGGCGATGCTGGAGGTCACGAACATCGGCACCTTTTCGAGCCAGTGCTGCTCAGACCGGTGGAAATGCCCGGCGATGACGCCCTGGACGTTGGCGGAGTTCAGCAGCTTCACCCAGCGGTCGCGTTTCTTCTGTGTCCAGGGGTCGTGCATCTTGTTGTGGTAGAAGTCCAGCACGCAGGGCCGGTGGTGGAAGACCAGGACGGGCCTCTCGCCGGCGCGTTTCAGTTCCTTTTCAAGCCAGTCCATCGGGTCATAGTCCGGCAGTTCGTAGCCCTTGACGAACCCGTCAGTGTAGAGCGTCAGGAAGACGACTCCGTGGTGCTCGTGACGGGTCGCCAGCGGGCCGAAGTGTTCGGCGAACAGCCCGGCCGTTCGTTCCCTACGGGTCTGCCCGCCGATGTTGAGGATGTCGTGGTTGCCGGGGAGGTAATACAGCGGCCGATCGATCTTCCCGAGGACGTCCTGGGCGCGTTTGCGATCGTCGGGCTTGTCGATGCAGTCGCTGAAGACGTCTCCGCCGTGGACGACGCAGGCGATGTCCATGGGGAGTTTGTTGATCGCCTCGACGATCTTCCGGTTGCGGCCGACGGGGTTGTACTTTTTCTCGCAGCCGAAGTGCGTGTCCGTGAGGTGGACGAAACTGAACTCCGCCTTTCCTCCGCCGGTGCTGCTCGCTGCCAGCAGCCTGCGGACCGGGCCCAGCACAGCCGCGGCCGTCACGCCGCCCGTGATCTTTAGAAACGTTCGTCGATTCATCCGTGATCTCCTGTCGAAGAAGGGGCAATGGACCTATGCCCGGACACACGGCCGGGAACCGGAAAGCCCCGTCCATTGGTATTTTCCGGCCCGGCGGCGTGGTTCTTGTCGCTCCTTGCCGTTCGGAAAGGTCGTTTTCGCGGGTTGCGGGAATTCTACACGTTCTGCCGCCTACAATTCAAAGAAACCGGCCCCGAAAAAATGGACCGAAAGGAGACTTCCCATGGCTTTTACACTTCAGATCGGCCAGCATGCCCCGGACTTCCAGCTCCCCGGCGTGGACGGCAAGACCCACAGCCTCGCCGATTTCGGCGATGCGGACGTGCTCATCGTCGTCTTCAGTTGCAACCACTGTCCCTACGTCGTCGGCAGCGAGGAGCGGATGAAACAACTCCTCGCCGACTACCGCCCCAAAGACGTCGAGATGGTCGCTATCAACTCCAACGAAACCGACAACCATCCGACCGACGACTTCGACCACATGGTCCGGCGGGCGAAGGAGAAGGGCTTCGACTTTGCCTACCTACGCGACGAGGATCAGTCGGTCGCCCGGGCCTACGGCGCGCTCCGGACGCCGCACTTCTTCGTCTTCGACCGCCAGCGCATCCTGCGCTACACCGGTCGGATGGACGACAACCCTCGCGAGCCCGGCAAGGAAACCACCCGCGAACTCCGCGACGCCCTCGATGACCTGCTGGCCGGGCGCGAGGTCCGCACGCCCATGACCAACCCGATCGGCTGCAACGTCAAGTGGAAAAACCGCGACGAGCACTGGATGCCCGCCGAAGCCTGCGACCTGGTCTGAGAAGGCAGCAGGCAGCAGACAAAAAGGAACGGGCAACAGGCCACCTCCGAGCATCAAAAAAACTTTCACCAGGCCCCGGCAGAGTCTTGACGCCGTAATGGGCGTGGTACAATACACCCTTGTTCGGTGAAGCCCCCGCCCTGGGTGACAGGCAAGGCCTGTTTTCGGTGTTGGCACCGGGACCATGGACGGGCCCGCCGAGGGAGATCACCCGATCCATCATGTCCGACGACGATCCTTTCGGATCATCCGGGCTTCGTCCTGTGTCGCTGGACGACAGACCCGTCTTCGATGACCGCTTTGAGAACCTATCGGAAAAACTCAGCGACTACACTTTCGCAAACACGTTCATCTGGCGCGACACGGCCTGCTTGCGATGGGGCCTGCTGGCCGATTGCCTCTGCGTCTTCGCCAACGGCACGGGGGGGTTGACCCTACTGCTGCCGCCGATGGGAGGCGACGTTCGCCGGGCCCTGCCCGAGGCTCTCGACCTCTGCCGGGCCTGGAACGCCGAGCATGGCTACTGCGAGCTGCCGAGGGTCGAGTACGTCTCCGCCGACGCCCTTGCCGCCATGCCCGGCGAGTTCACCGCCCAGCCGATGAGCGGCGACTACGTCTACCTCACC
This sequence comes from uncultured Planctomycetaceae bacterium, assembly GCA_964388425.1. Classification (GTDB taxonomy): domain Bacteria; phylum Planctomycetota; class Phycisphaerae; order SM23-33; family SM23-33; genus CAYMAP01. The sequence continues at coordinate 3,718 of CAYMAP010000057.1, read as the reverse complement.
GCCCGCATGATCGACCTGGCCGGGGGCGACCTGGCCAGCAAACGCCACGACCGAAATCGCTTCGCGCGAAACCACGACGTCCGCACCGAGCCCTTCGCCGACGCCCACGCACCAGCCTGCCTGGACCTGCTGGCCCGCTGGGACCGCCTGCACACCCCGGACCCGTCCGGAGGCGGAACCGTCGCGGTCAAACGCAACAAGGACGCAATCGCCACAGCCGACGCCCTCCGACACCACGCCGCGCTGGGGCTGACCGGACGGGTCCTCTGGGCCGACGGCCAACTGGCGGGATTCACTTTCGGCGAACGGCTCGACGGGCAGACCTGCTCAGTCCTCATCGAAAAAACAGACCTGACGCTCAAGGGTTCGGCCCAGTACATCTTCAGCGCCTTCTGCCGCGAAGACTTCCCCGATACGCTCTACTGCAACGCCGGCGACGACTGGGACGTTCCCTCGCTGGCGTGGACGAAGCTGAGCTACCGCCCCGTCCGCCGACTGGAGAAGTGGTGCGTCCTGCCCGCCCCGACCTGCAGCGTGGCCGGTCTGACGCTGCCGACCCCGCAGGACCCTCTGCCCGACCGCGCCGGCCGAAACGACCTGCCCGCCCTGCTGGACCTTGAACGACGCAGCTTCGCGCCCGAACTGGCCCTGTCCCGGAGACAGATGCGCGATCTGCTGCGCAACCAGCGGGCCTCGGTCCACGTGATCCGACGGGGCGGGATCATCGCAGCGGCGGCCATCCTCACGCGACGCGCCACCCCCGCCGGGAAAGTCGGACGACTCTACAGCCTCGCCGTCGACGAACACTTCCGCCGACAGGACCTCGGCCGATCCCTCCTGGAAACCTGCCTCGCCGCCGCACACAGCGAACACCTCCGCGCGGTCCTCCTGGAAGTCGCAGCCGACAACGCACCCGCCATCGGACTCTACGAACGGGCCGGCTTCGCGAGAAGCCGACTCCTGCGAAACTACTACGGACTCGGACGCGACGGCTGGAAAATGCGACTCGACCTGCCCACCGAACCCGTTAACACGTCGACCGCTGCAGCAACCTTCTCAGCCGAGGGCGAGTGAGCTATACGGTTTCAGCCGGACCCTGCGGGATTCTTCCCAACACCCCGCCTCGTGCGAAGCGAAAGGCCCGGACCGTTTTGGCGAACCGCCCTGTCGGCTGCACGCCTGTCGGCTGCGCGTTACGCCCACCTCAGCCCTGGTTCTGTCCGTAGGCGTCGACGATGTTCTGCACCAGTCGGTGTCGCACGATGTCCGCCTTGTCGAGGCGGACGATCGCAAGGCCCTTGATGCCCGTCAGTCGACGCGTCGCGTCGACCAGTCCGCTGGGCTGGTCCGGTTCGAGGTCGACCTGGCTGTCGTCGCCGGTGACGATCATCTTGCTGCCCTGGCCCATGCGGGTCAGGAACATCAGCATCTGCCCCGGTGTGGTGTTCTGGGCTTCGTCGAGGATGATGACCGATTCGTTGAGCGTCCGCCCGCGCATGAACGCCAGCGGGATGACCTCGATGAGGTCGTTGACCATGAATCGGCGGATCTGGTCGTACTCCATCATGTCGTGCAGGGCGTCGAAGAGCGGGCGGAGGTAGGGGTTGACCTTCGCCTGCATGTCGCCCGGCAGGAAGCCGAGCTTCTCGCCGGCCTCGACGGCGGGGCGGACGAGGACGAGCCGCTTCGCCTGATGGTGCTTGAGCATGTGCACGGCCATGGCCACGGCGAGGTAGGTCTTGCCCGTCCCGGCCGGCCCCATGCAGAAGACGAGGTCCTTCGTGCGAACGGCCTGGAGGTACTGCTCCTGCCCGGGCGTCTGGGGCTTGACGAGTTGCCCGGCGACGTAGACGTCCAGGGCGGCTGAGCCGTCCGGCTCGGCGGCTGCGTTGGCGGCTGAGCCGATGGCGTCGGCGACGGTCTGGGCGGTGATGTCCTCGTTGCGGCGGAGGCGGCGCTGGAATTCCTCGATCACGGCTGCGGCGCGAGTGACGTTCTTGCTCGCTCCGGTCAGGCGGATCTGCCCGCCCCGCGCGAAGAGCTGCACGCCCATCGCCTCGCGGAGCATCCGCAGGTGCGCGTCGCCCGGGCCGAACAGAACGCCGGCCTGGTCCGGCTGCTCGAGTTGTATGTTCAGTTCCATGGTTTGTTGATGGCACCGGTGGTTGTCTTTTCGTTCCCGCGCAAGCAGAAACCCAGACAACGAACCTTACTCTATTCGCCCCGGCCATGCTCGGAGCTGCGATCTGCCTGAAAGGTCGTTCATCGTGTGGCACAGCCGCTCTGGACTGTGAGAGTTCCTTGGGAAACCGAAACAAACTGCACTTTCCTGATCAACACGTTTCTTTTCAGCCGGGGCGGGTCGGCCAGTTCACCGCTGAACGGCTGAGCTACACACCATCGCGCCCTCCGCGGGGCGGGTGGAAAACACCGGCGGGCGTCGTCCGAAGAGTTTTTCGAAGTCGGCCTGGATGCGTTTCGTGACGTCTTCTACACAGTCGGCTTCGACGAGAACGATCGCGCATCCGCCGAAGCCCCCGCCGGTCATCCGCGCGCCGTAGACGCCGTCGCACCGCCGGGCCGAGGCGACGACTTCGTCCAGCTCGCTGCAGGAGACTTCGTAGTCGTCGCGCAGGCTTTCGTGGGAGGCGAACATCAGCCGGCCAAACTCCGCGAGACCACCGGCTTCGAGAGCGTCGACCGCCTGGAGCGTACGGGCGATTTCCGTGGTGACGTGGCGTGCCCGGCGGGCCTGGAGGTCATCGAGCGTGCCGTCGGCCAGAGCGGCCTGGACCTGCTGCTCCGTCGCGTCGCGCAGGGCGTCGATGCCCATCGCCCTGGCCGCGACTTCGCACGTTGCCCGCCGCCTGCCGTACTCTCCGCCCCCGATCGAGTGCTCGACCTCCGTGTCGACGACGAGCAGCACGCCTCGGGGATCGTCGAACGGAACCAGCCGGGTCGAGCCGTTCCGGCAGTCCAGCAGCAGCGCCTGGCCGGGTTTGCCCATGACCGCAATGGACTGGTCCATGATCCCGCAGGGCGCGCCGGCGAAGGTGTTCTCAGCCTTCTGACAGAGCAGGGCCAGGTCGCGATCCTCCAGCATCGCACCCGCCGCTGCCAGCAGGGCCATGGCCGTCGCGACCTCCAGGGCCGCTGAGCTGCTCAGACCTGAGCCGACTGGCACGTTGCTACCGAACAGAAGCTCGCAGCCTGGCAACGCCACGCCGGCGTCGATCAGCCCCCCTGCCACGCCGAGCGGATAGTTCGCCCACGCGACGTCGACGGGCACAAGCTGCTGTGAAATATCTACGGTTACCCGGTTGTCGTGGTCGAACGTCGTCGCCAGGTGTAGCTGCCGGTCCTCCCGCGGCGCAAAGGCGGCGAAGATCCGCCGTTCGATAGCGATCGGAAGGACGAAGCCGTCGTTGTAGTCCGTGTGCTCGCCGATGAGGTTGACCCGCCCCGGCGCGCTGGCCAGCCCGGTCGCATCGCGGCCGAAAGTCTCCCGGAAACGGGTCCGTACGTCGTCTGGTCTCAGCATTTCCATCCCCCAAAGCTACGTCCCGACCCGCGTCAAGTCAACCTCGGCCGTGCCGGTTGCGATGCTCGCCCGGGGCACTGTGGACGCGCCCTCGGCTGTGTTTCCTGCCGCCGGAAAGACATTCCCACTCCACACACCTTGCGGTACAATGCCCACCCCCAGCCGGAGTGGCGGAAT
>CAYMAP010000056.1:0-13405 GCA_964388425.1 uncultured Planctomycetaceae bacterium | reverse complement strand
GTCTACGTTTGATTCAAGCCTGTTAAAAGACGCCTCCCTCAGAACTGCCAAGAACACGCTGGGAGGACCGTTTTGGGGATGTCACTCTATTCTTTGCGTTGACGAATCGCCCTGATGTTCCGTTACGTCGACTTTTGAGGGACGCATCTTAAAAAAGACAATCGTGGCTTGTTTTCGGCAAGTCGCTGGACGTAGAGGGCTGCTTCGCGAGCATGGTAGTCGCCCCACATGCTGGACTGGCCTGACGGGACGGACTGGCCGGCGGGGATCTGGTCCCAGCCGTTGGGACGGTGGTAAATCGAATGGAGGATCAGCCCCTGGTGTTGTGGGTCGGTGGCGAGGTAGGGTTCGGCCAGGAGGGTCCGCAGGACGGTCAGGCCGGCCTGGACGTATCGCCCGGCCAGGGGCATCTCGCCGCGGGTCTCCAGCCAGTGTCCGAACCGCAGGAGTCCCTGGGAAGCGATAGCGGCTGCGGAGGAGTCGACCGGCTCGTGGGGGTTGAAGGGGTCGGCGGGGCGGTCGGGCCAGTCGGGCATGCGGGCCAGCCCCGGTGCGCCGGTGTCCCAGTAGGGGATGCCGTCGGTGGGGCTGTTACGGACGTAGAACTCACAGGTGGCGTGGGCGGCCTTGCGGAAGCGTTGCTCGAGGGTCTCCCGTCCACCGAGTGGGGCCAGTTCCTCATCCGAGCGGGTGTCGAGGAATTCGAGTTGCTCGGCGAAGCCCAGCATCGCCCAGGCGAGGCCGCGGGTCCAGGTGGAAAACGGCGAGTAGCCCTGCTGGGTGGACGGTACGCGGAAGTCGCCGTTGGTGGGATTGAAGAGGGCTTCGTGGCAGACCCGGCCGAGTGTGTCGTAGGCATCGCGTCCCTCGCCGTAGAAGACGTTGTAACACGCGGTGGCGGTGGCGTGGAGGACAAGTCGTTCGAGCAGGTTGATCTTGCAGTCGCGTTCGCCCATCAGCACCCCGCCGAGCGCGTGGGCCAGGGCGAGGGATCGGCAGGAGCGGAGGGTGTCGATGAAGAGGCTCTGCGGACCGTTGAAGGAGTAGATGAAGCCCAGCCCGTCGGCGGTGGGGGTCCAGCGGGAGGCCTGGATCGAGCCGGAGACCTGCAGGGCGACCTCGTAGAAGCGCCGCTGCCAGGGATTGCCGGAGTCTTCCTCGAGTCGGCCCTCGTTCATCAGCCGGAGCAGGTTGCCGTACGTGCTGACGTTGTTGAAGCCATGATCGTGTACGCCGGTGTGGGTCAGGTGGTGGGTCATCCGGGAGGCGGTGTTGTCGCGGCCGATGTCGAGGAACTCCCTCTGGCCGGTGGCGTCGTATTGCAGGATCGCCGAGCCGAACTGGAAGCCCTGGGTCCACTCGGTCCAGCCCTGGGCGGTGTAGGTGCCGTCGACGGTGAAGACCGGCGAGGGCGAGCCGGGCGGGCAGGTGCGTTCGATGGCGTGAATTTTTCCGGCCGACGCTTCCCACATCGAGCGGATGGCGGGCAGGAGGTCGGCGGGGCGGAGGGGATTGTCTGACTGAAGCATGGGGTGCTCCCTGAATTCATGGGATTCTTGTAACCGGCAATTCTGCAGGTTATCCTTCCGGCTTCGGAAAGGAAAGCCTGAGAATCCATCTCAGGCTCTGGGAGTGCGCCCCATGAAACCGACAGAAACGCCCTGTGACCCTCGTGACAGTGCCTGCTATTTTGCCCTGCATTACGACCTCCACGCCGGTCCGAACGATACCCGCCTCGGTCTGCGGTGCAGCCCGGACGAACTCGTGCCGATGCTCAATCGCATGGGGCCGGAGTTCGTGCAGACCGACTGCAAGGGGCATCGGGGATACACGAGCTGGTTCTCGCAAACACCCACCGCGTCCGTGCCGGCGAAGCTCCGCAAGGACGCCCTGCAGCAGTGGCGTCAGGCGACGCGGAAGCTCGGACTTCCGTTGCACTGCCATTACTCTGGCATCTGGGACGATGCCGCCTGGGAGAGGTTTCCTGCCTGGCGGGCGGTTCCCCCCGGCAAGGAGCTGCCGGAGTCCTATCACGGGCGGATGTGCCTGCGGAGCGGGTATCTCCACGAGCTGCTGATCCCGCAGATGATCGAACTGATCGATCGCTACGAGGTGGACGGCTTCTGGGTGGACGGCGACATCTGGGCGGTCGTACCGTGCTACTGCAACGCCTGCCGGGCCGAGTACCGCAAACGGTTCGGCCGGAACCCGCCGCGGAAGACCGACCATCCGGACTGGCCCCAGTGGTGGGGCTTCACGCTGGACAGCTTTGTGGGCTATGTGCGTACCTACGCCCGCGCGGTGCACGAACACGCACCCGGCGTGCGGGTCTGCTCGAACTGGCTGCATACCTACCGCTGCCCGGTGGCCGACCCGACCGGCGTGGATTTCATCAGCGGGGATAATTCGCACCTCGGCGGGCTCGATGCCAGTCGATGTGAAGCCCGCTACATCGCCACGCACGGCCTGCCGTGGGACATCATGATCTGGGGATTCTATTTCTCCCAAGGCAGGCACGGCGATCCGAAACACCCGGGGGTCTGCAAACCGGTGCAGATGCTCCAGCAGGAGGCCGCCGTCATCCTCAGCCTCGGCGGAGGCGTGCAGGTCTACGAACACCCCGAGGTCCGCGACGGACGCCTCGTGGACTGGCGGCAGGAGCGGTTCGGCCAGGTGGGACGGTTCGTCAAGGCCCGGCGTTCCTTCTGCGGTCCCAGCGAGTCTGTTCCGCAGGTCGCGGTTCTGCACTCGGATGTCCATCTTCGCAAGACCACCCGCGGAGACAACCTGATGTACAGCCCGGACAAAACAAGCGTCGGCGGGGCGACGTGGGCCTTGCTGGAAAACCATTATGGCGTGGACCTGTTCGACGAACCCCACCTGCTGGATCGCCTGGATGATTATCCGATCCTCGTTGCTCCGGAACGCAACGCGATGTCGGACGAGATGGTCCAGGCCCTGCGACGATACGTGCACGAGGGGGGGCGACTGTTTCTCAGCGGGGCCGACGCCTGGGAACGATTCGGCGGGAGCTTCCTGGGCGTGAGGAAGGGGCGACTGGAAAGCGGCGCCCGCTTCTTCCTGAACAGTGACGACGGCATGGTGCCCGTCTGGAGTGAAACCTGGCGACTTTCGACGCCCACCAAGGCCGAGGGTATCGGCACACTGGGCCGGACCAGCCTGCCCGACGACGAACTTCTGCCGAACGCCTCGGCATTTCTGCGCCGCCTGGGCAAGGGAACGGTTCTCTACGCTCCGTTCGATCTCTTCGCCGACTACCACCGCAGCCGATATCCGATGACCCGCGATTGGGTCGGCACGATGATGCACCACCTTGCCGGAAGGCGCCCCATCGAAATCCGCGCTCCACGGTGCGTCGACGTCAGCCTTCGCCGCCAGCCAGGCCGAACCATTGTCCACCTCGTCAATCGCGCGACCGGCCTGCCGAAGTCCCTCGGCGACGGCGCGGTGGACGAAATACCGCTCGTCGGGCCAGTTTTCATCACGTTGCGTACCACGCGGAAACCGGACCGCGTGCGTGAAGTCTTCGAGAAGGCCAGGCTGAAATGGCAATCGACCTCGCGAACCGTGACCGCAGAAATCGGCCGCGTCCATATCCACGCCGCCGTCGTCTTCGAGGGCATCGAACTGCAACACGGCTGAAGCTGCAGGGCTGATTTGCGATGGACGCACCCTCGGCCGGAACCTATAATTAAAGAGGCCTCCCTCGGAACTGCCAAGAACACGCTGGGAGGACCGTTTTGGGGATTTTGGGGATGTCACTCTATTCCTTGCGTTGACGAATCGCCCTGATGTTCCGTTCCGTCGACGTTTGAGGGGCGCATCGAACAAAGCGTAAGCCACCACCCTCATGGGTTTTCTTGGGAGTGAACCGTTGCATTCGCCATTTGCCCTTGGCGCCGGTTGCATTGCCCGACCGCCCGTGCGATAATCTCCGCGTCACCAACGCAGGAGCCATGCTGATGAAACGCCACGACCCGTCGGATATCCGAATCGTACTGCCTTGCCTTCTCCTCGCCGCCTTCGTGCTGACGGGCTGCTCGAAGAACCCGCCCCCGCCCGACACCGAACCGGACGGCACGGGCGGGGAACCCAGCATCCACCGCGTCATCGTTCCGCAGGCCGACGAAGATTCCACCGGCTCACCGGCGCCCCGGCGAACCCGCCCCGACGAACGACGCCAAGACCAACCCGAGAAACCCAACGCCAACACCTCCGGATGGGGCGGGGGCAACGAGACCGCCGACCAGCCCGCGGAAAATATGGACAACGACGCTCAGGACAACGCGGAAGAAAAGCCCCAAAATAAACCCGTTGACGAGACCGGCGGCGAAAAGCCCGCCGCGCCCGCTGAACCCGCACCGCCTGCCGAGCCCGCCGAGCCGGCAGAACCCTGACCGAAGGAACACCCCGGGCCATGAGTCTCGACCGCCTGCTGGCCGCCTTGGCCGACGACCGCCCCGCGATGATGGATGCGTTGCGGGAGTTCCTGCGGTTCCCGTCGATCTCGAACCGCCCCCCCGACGCGGGCTGTGGACCCTGCGCCGACTGGCTCGCTCTGCAGCTTGCGGAACTGGACTTCGGCGTCGAGGTGCTCTCCACGCCCGGTCAGCCGGCCGTCCTGGCTGAACGCCCCGCGCCCCACGGTGCACCGTCCCTGCTGGTCTACGGGCATTACGACGTCCAGCCCCCCGAGCCGCTCGAACTCTGGGACACCGACCCTTTCGATCCGCAGGTCCGCGACGGTCGGCTCCACGGGCGGGGGACCAGCGACGACAAGGGGCAGGTCTTCCTCTACCTCGCTGCCGTCCGCGCCTTCCGCGCAGCCGGGGTCGACCTGCCCGTCGGGCTGACGCTCCTGATCGAGGGCGAGGAGGAAATTGGCTCGCCGAACGTCGAACCGCTCCTGGCCGACCACGCCGACCGACTCGCCGCCGACGGGTTGCTCATCAGTGACTCGACGTTCTACGACGACCGCACCCCCGCCCTGACGGACAGCCTCCGCGGACTCTGCGCCTTCGAGCTGACCGTCACGGGCCCGGGCCGAGACCTCCACAGCGGCCTGGAGGGCGGACTCGTCGCCAACCCCGCCGAGGGCCTCGCGCGTCTGCTGGCTTCGATGCGCGACCCCGACGGGCGCATCGCCATCGCAAACCTCTACGACGACGTCCGCCCGGTCGACCCCGCCGACCGCGACGCCTGGAGGAGACTGCACTTCGACGCTTCCGAACACGCCCGCCAGATCGGACTGGACTGTCTCGCCGGGGGCGAACGCGACCTCCACCCGCTCGAACGCAACTGGGCCCGGCCCACGCTGGACACCAACGGCCTGACCGCCGGGTACCAGGGCGACGGGCCGAAGACCGTCATCCCCGCCTCGGCGTCGGCGAAGATCACGATGCGCCTCGTCGCCGACCAGGACCCCCAGGCCGTCGCCGACGCCCTGTCCCGCCACGTCGCGTCCCACACCCCGCCCGGCTGCCGGGCCGAACTCGCCGTCCAGTCGCTCGGCCGACCCGTCCGGCTCACCCGTTGCTCCCCCGTCGCCCGAACCGCCGAGTCCGCCCTCGCCGCTGCCTTCGGTCAGGCCCCGGTCTGGGTCGGCTGCGGGGCGTCGATTCCGATCACGGAAATCTTTCAGCGCGTCCTCGGGCTCGACGCCGTGCTGCTGGGCTTCGGCCTGCCGGGCGACCGCATCCACGCGCCGAACGAACATATCGCCCTGGACCAGCTCGACCGCGGAGCCGAGACCCTTGTCCGCTTCCTGCTTGATTTCCCCAATGCGGTGTAACGCCGCCCGACTGATGGCAGCGGGGGGGGCATGGTCAACGCGCAGCGTGACCCTCATGTGAATCCAGTCATCTTGCAGGCAACCGCTACGGCAGAGCGGCTGGGACTAGATCACGGTGCCAGCAGCCAGCGGTCGATGGCAGCGGCGGCCTCCCGGCCTTCGTGGATTCCCCAGACGACCAGGGACGCACCGCGACAGCTGTCCCCGGCTGCGAAAATGCCCGTCTCGGACGTCTGGTACTCCCCGCCGACGACAACGTTGCCCCGCTTGTCCCGATCCAGCCCGAGGTCCTCGACGATCCCGCGGTGGAGGACGTGCACGAAGCCCATCGCCAGCAGCACCAGGTCGACAGGCTGGGTGAACTCGGTCCCGGGCAGCTCGCGCAGGGTCCGTCGGCCGGACTCGTCCGTGACCCACTCGACCTCGCAGCCGTGCAACTTGCTGACCTTCGTGCCCACGCCGGAGAGTTTTTTCGTCAGGACGCACCATCGGCGGTGGCAGCCTTCTTCCTGGGACGAACTGGTGCGGAGGATTCTCGGCCAGGTCGGCCAGGGCTGATCGATCGGCCGCTGGCGGGGCGGCTCGGGGAGAATTTCGTACTGGTGGATTTCCTTCGCGCCCTGCCGACGGGCCGTGCCGATGCAGTCGCTGCCCGTGTCGCCCCCGCCGATGACGACGACGATCTTGCCCTCGGCTGAAATGCGCTGGTCGACCGGCGGGAGTTCGCCGGCGTTGAGGCGGTTCTGCTGGGTCAGGAAGTCCATCGCGAAGTGGACGTTGTCCAGCTCCCGGCCGGGAACGTCGAGGTTGCGTGGATCGCCGGCGCCCATGGTCAGGAGGATTGCGTCGAAGCGGTTGCGGATGTACTTGATCGAGATGTCCTCGCCGACGTTGACGCCGGCCTCGAAGACCGTGCCCTCCGCCCGCATCTGCTCCAGCCGGCGATCGATGACGCGCTTGTCGAGCTTGAAGTCCGGAATGCCGTAGCGCAACAGCCCGCCGATACGGCCGTCCTTCTCGTAGACCGTCACGTCATGCCCGGCGCGGGTGAGCTGCTGGGCAGCGGCGAGGCCGGCCGGCCCCGAGCCGATCACCGCGACGCGCTTGCCGGTCTTGTGCTTCGGCGGCTGGGGCTGAATCCAGCCCTGCTGGAAGCCCTTTTCGACGATTTGCAGCTCGATGTGCTTGATGAGCACCGGGTCGTCGTTGATGTTCAGCGTGCAGGCCTCCTCGCAGGGCGCGGGGCAGATACGCCCGGTGATCTCCGGGAAGTTGTTCGTCGAGTGGAGGTTCTCGCACGCTTCCCGCCATCGGCCGTGGTAGACCAGGTCGTTGAACTCGGGGATGCGGTTGGTGATCGGGCAACCCGTGCCGTGACAGAACGGGATGCCACAGTCCATGCAGCGGGCGGCCTGGCGGGTCAAAACGTCCGGGGAGTGCGGGATGTCGACCTCGAAGTAGTCGCCCACGCGCTGGTCGACGGGACGATGCCGGACGTCCTCGCGACGGTACTCGATGAATCCTGTGGGTTTGGCCATGGTGTTCGCTCGTTTTGAAGTAGTTCAGCCCCACCGGCTGAGAAATGTTCTCACAATCCGCTTCGGTTGCTGCTCACTTCGCCGAAGACTTCTTCGGTGGCGGCCTCGAATTCGCCTTCCCGGCTTTCCTTGGCGCGGAGCCGTTCGATGGCCTTTCGGTAGTCGACGGGCATGACCTTCACGAAGCGTCCGACCATGGACCGCCAGTGTTCGAGAACCCAGCGGGCCTGTTTGCTGCCGGTGTATTGGAGGTGCTGTTCGAGGATATCGTGGAGGAAGACGACGTCCTCCTCGTGCCAGACGTTTTCGAGGTCGACCATATCGAGATTGCAGAGGGTGTCGAAGAGTTGCAGTTCGTCGAGGACGTAGGCGACGCCCCCGGACATGCCGGCTGCGAAGTTGCGTCCGGTTTTTCCGACGACGACGACCTTTCCGCCGGTCATGTACTCGCAGCCGTGGTCGCCGATGCCTTCGACAACGGCGGTCGCGCCGGAGTTGCGGACCGCGAAGCGTTCGCCGGCCTGTCCATTGATGAAGACCTCGCCGGAGGTCGCGCCGTACAGCAGCGTGTTGCCGACGATGATGTTGTCGCGAGCGATGAAGGGCGAGCCGTCGGGGGTTTCGACGACGATCCGTCCGCCGGAGAGTCCCTTGCCGAGGTAGTCGTTGGCGTCGCCGACCAGGTGGAGCGTGATGCCCGGCGCGAGGAACGCGCCGAAGCTCTGCCCGGCCGAGCCGCGGAACGTCAGGTGGACGGTATCCGCGGGCAGCCCGTTCGGACCGTGCTTGGTGACGAGCCGGTTCGAGAGCGTCGCGCCGACGGTCCGGTGGACATTGCGGATGTTTCGCTCCAGCCGAACCTCCTGGCCGGCGTCGAGGGCCTGGCCGATCTCCTGGAGAAGCTGGCGGTCGAGGTGGTCGGCGTGGCGGTCGGTCTGGGGGCGGGTGCGTCGGAGGCTTCGCCCGCCAGAGGTGTCCGGTGGCAGGAAGACCGCGGAGAAGTCCAGCCCGCGCGCTTTGAAGTGCTCGACGGCCTTGCTGGCCGAAAGCCGGTCGACGCGTCCGACCATTTCCTCGAAGGTTCGGAAGCCGAGCTTTGCCATCAATTCGCGGGCTTCCTCGGCTACGAAGAGCATGTACCGCATGACGTGCTCGGGCTGGCCTGCGAAGCGTTTGCGGAGCTGCGGGTCCTGCGTGGCGATGCCCACCGGGCAGGTGCCGTGGTGACACTTCCTCATGATGATGCAGCCGAGGCAGACCAGGGCGGCGGTGCCGAAGCCGAACTGTTCCGCCCCGAGCAACGCTCCGATAACGACGTCGCGTCCGGTCTTGAGCTGCCCGTCGACCTGCACGCGGATGCGGTCGCGGAGTGCGTTGAGAACGAGGGTCTGCTGCGTCTCGGCCAGGCCCAGCTCCCACGGGCAGCCGGCGTGCTTGATGCTGGACAGGGGGCTGGCACCGGTCCCGCCGTCGTGCCCGGAAACGAGGACTTCGTCGGCGTTGCCTTTGGCGACGCCAGCGGCGACGGTGCCGACGCCGATCTCGCTGACGAGTTTGACCGAGACCTTCACACCGGGCTTGGCGCACTTGAGGTCGTAGATGAGCTGGGCGAGGTCTTCGATGCTGTAGATGTCGTGGTGCGGGGGCGGGGAGATCAGCGTCACGCCGGGCGTGCTGAAGCGGAGGCGTGCAATGTCGTCGGTGACTTTGTGGCCGGGGAGCTGTCCGCCCTCGCCGGGCTTGGCGCCCTGGGCCATCTTGATCTGGATTTCCTTGGCGTGGGCGAGGTAGTCGATGGTCACGCCGAACCGGGCTGAGGCGATCTGCTTGATGGCAGAGTTGAGGTCCCAGTCCCCGGCGGGCTGGTAGCGTGCGGGGTCCTCGCCGCCCTCGCCGGTGTTGCTCATCCCGCCGAGTTTGTTCATGGCCGCCGCGAGGGCTTCGTGGGCCTCCTTGCTGATCGACCCGTGCGACATGGCCCCGGTGCAGAAACGCTTGACGATCTCCGAAGCCGGCTCGACTTCCTCGAGGGACACGGGCGTTTGCGAACATTGGAACTCGAAGAGCCCGCGGAGCGTGCAGAGCTTGCGGGCCTGTTCGTTGATGCAGCGGGCGTATCGTCGATAGGCGTCGGGGTCGTCGTTGCGGACGGCGTGCTGGAGGCTGGCGACGCTGTCGGGGTTCCAGAGGTGGTTTTCCCCGTCGGTGCGGTAGTGGTACTCGCCGCCGAAGTCCAGGCCGGATAGTTCCGCCGGCGGGTTCGTGAAGCCCTCCGCGTGTCGGCGGAGAGTTTCGCCGGCCAGCACGTCCAGCCCGACCCCGCCGATGCGGCTGGTCGTGCCGGGGAAGTAGGTATCGACGATGTCGCGGTGCAGTCCGACGGCCTCGAAGAGCTGGGCGTACTGATAGCTCCGCAGCGTGCTGATGCCCATCTTGCTCATCGTCTTGAGGATGCCTTTTTTGATGGCGGCGATGATGTTGTCGATGACCTGCCCGGCTGAGAGGTAGACCGGAAGCTGGTTCTTCCGCCGAAGTTCATCGAGGACGTCGAAGAGCAGGTAGGGGTTGATGGCGTTGGCGCCGTACCCGCAGAGCAGGCAGAAGTGCATGACCTCGCGGGGCTCGCCGGACTCGATGACCAGCCCGGCCTCGGCCCGGAGTCCCCGCTGCTGCAGGCCGTGGTGAACGGCGGAAGTCGCCAGCAGGCTGGGGATGGGAGCGCGGCCGGCGGTCATGTTCCGGTCGGAGAGCACGACGAGCGATGCCCCGTCTCGGATGGCCTGCTCGACGGCGTCGACGAGGTCCTCGAGGCCCTTGCGGAGGTTCCTGGCCGGGTCTCCGCCGGCGGCTTCGAAGAGCATTTCGACGGTCGCGACGTTGAAATCTTCGTGGTCGGTCGCGCGGAGGCGGTCCATGTCCTCGTTGGTGAGGATGGGGTGGGGCAGCTTGAGCTGCCGGCAATGTTCTTCGGTTTCACTCAGGAGGTTCCGCTGCTTGCCGGTGAAGCTCATGAGGCTCATGACCAGTCCCTCGCGGAGCGGGTCGATGGGCGGGTTGGTGACCTGGGCGAAGAGCTGCTTGAAGTAGTTGAACAGGGGCTTGGGTTTCTCGGACAGGACGGCCAGCGGCGTGTCGGTGCCCATGGACCCGACGGGTTCCTGCCCGTTGACGGCCATGGGAATCTGGATCATGTTCAGTTCCTCGCGCGTATAGCCGAAGGTAGCGAGGTTGCGGGTGAGCGTTTCCTCTCCGGCGACCTGGGGCAGGGAGGGGTTGAACAGCCCGCGGAGTTCGATGCGGTTGTGCTGTAGCCATCGCCGGTAGGGCCGCTGTCGTGCGATGCGTCCCTTGACTTCGTTGTCGTCTACGATGCGACCTTCCTCGGTGTCGACGAGGAACATGCGTCCGGGCTGGAGTCGGCCCTTGCTCTGGATGCGTTCGGGGGGCAGGGGGACCGTGCCGACCTCGCTGCCGAGCAGAACCAGTCCATCGGTGGTTTCGACGTAGCGTGCGGGGCGCAGCCCGTTGCGGTCGAGCGTTCCGCCGACGAGTTTTCCGTCGGTGAAGACCATCGCCGCCGGTCCGTCCCAGGGTTCCATGATGGCGGCGTGGTATTCGTAGAACGCGCGTTTGTCGGTCGAGATGTGATAGGCCGGCCCGAAGGCCTCGGGGACCATCATCATCAGGGCGTGGGGGAGGCTTCGTCCGGAGCGGACGAGGAGTTCGAGGGCGTTGTCGAAGCAGGCCGAGTCGCTCATGCCCGGCTGGAGGACGGGGAAGACGTCCTCGATGTCGTCCTCGAAGCGGGGATGGTTCATGAGCGGTTCGCGGGCGCGCATGCGATGGGCGTTGCCGCTGAGGGTGTTGATCTCCCCGTTGTGGGCGATCATACGGAACGGCTGGGCCAGCCGCCAGTTCGGGAACGTGTTCGTGCTGTACCGCTGGTGGACCAGGGCCATCGCCGTGTGGATGCGCTCGTCGGCGAGGTCGGGGTAGTACGCGAAGAGCTGATGGGCGAAGAACATGCCCTTGTAGAGTACGGTTCGGCTGCTGAGGGAGCAGACGTAGAAGTCGTCAGCCTCCGGGCCGCAGGTCCGCTGGACGAGCTTGGCGGCGCGGTTGCGGGCGCGGTAGAGCTGCAGGTCCAGGCCAGCGTCGTCGAGTTCGCCCCCGTCGACGAAGACCTGCCGGATGACCGGCTCGGCCTGGAGGCTCAGCTCGCCGAGGCAGCTCGGATCGCGAGGCACGTCGCGCCAGCCCAGCACCCGCAGGCCGTAGTACTCGCACGCGCGGGCGAGGGTGTCTTCGCATCGGCTGCGGAGGTTCACGTCGCGGGGCAGGAAGACCATGCCCACCCCGTAATGCCCCGGCCGGGTCAGCGGGACGTTCAGCTCGTCGCACAAAGGGCGGAAGAAGTCCTCACAGACCTGGAAGAGAATCCCCGCGCCGTCGCCGGTGATTTCGTCAGCGCCGGCGGCTCCGCGGTGGTGGAGATTCAGGATGACCTCGCGGGCCATGTCCACGATCGTTCGGCTTCGATTGCCGCTGATGTCGACCACAGCGCCGATGCCGCAACTGTCGTGCTCCCGCCGGGCTTCGTAGAGTCCGATGTCTCCGGGTGGTGTTCGCAACGGTTGCTCCTTCGGCTGATCCCAGTGCGCGGCGCGAGAATTTCCATCGAACCTCACGTCTTCCGAATGCTTGACATTCTACCGAAAATACCGGAGCGATAACAGTATTACTTATAAATAAACTTCTAATAATTAGCATGAGAAAAGCTAATACGAGAGATTCCTCGCATTTGACGACTCTTTGGATAGCTGACCGCGTGTAGCTCAGCCGTTCAACGGTGGGCTAGTCGAACCGCCCCGGCTGAGACTGAGAACTGAGGTTGGGATGGTGGAACAAAATCGGATCGCGTGGGTGCTTGCACCCACGTTGAATCTCCGCCGAGGGTACGCCTGTGGCGGAAGCCACACACCCTCCCCCGCGCCCGGCCTTGAATCACGTCAAAGGCCGGAGTCCTCGATCCGTGTTCAACCTGTCGTGTTCAATCTTGCCCGCCGGGACGAATGCGGGTATCGTTTCCGCAGGAGAAACAGCCGTGCCGCAACGTCCAACACTTGCCATCATCGGCCCCGGCGTGGTGGGCACCGCCATCGCGCGGGTCGCCTGCCGGGTGGGGTATCGCATCATCGCCCTTGCCGGCGGTTCCAATCCGGACCGTTCCCGGGAACTCGCCCACGCCGTGGGAGGCGCGACGGTCTGCGGGACCGCCGAGGCGGCCGCCGCGGGGCAACTTGTCCTGCTGACCGTCAAGGACGCGGCCATCGAGCTGCTCTGCCGACAACTCGCCTCGGCCGGTGCACTGAACGGCAGGCAGACCGTCGCCCATTGCAGCGGGGCCCTGCCGGCCGACGTGCTCGACCCGGCGCGTCAGGCGGGCTGTGCGGTCGGTTCGATCCATCCCCTCCAGACGTTCCCGGACGTCGAATCCGCCATCGCACGAATCCCCGGAACGCATTGGTTCATTGAGGGGGACCCTGCGGCGCGGTCACCGCTTGAAGATCTCGCCCGGGCCATGGGCGGCTATCCGCAGACCCTGTCGG
Source organism: uncultured Planctomycetaceae bacterium (assembly GCA_964388425.1). Taxonomy (GTDB): domain Bacteria; phylum Planctomycetota; class Phycisphaerae; order SM23-33; family SM23-33; genus CAYMAP01. The sequence goes on along the minus strand of CAYMAP010000056.1, from coordinate 446 downwards.
CCGGGAAGAAAACCCTCTACCACGCGGCGGCCGTCTTCAGCGCCAACTACCTCACGACCCTGCTGGACATTGCGCTGGAACTCTACGGCCGGGCCGGCATCGAACGCGACCAGGCCCGGCAGGCGATGGCGCCGATCGTTCGCGCCACCGTCGAGAACGCCCTGGAGCACGGCACAGCCGACGCTCTGTCGGGTCCGATCGCACGGGGGGATGTCGAGACGGTCCGCAGCCATCTCGACGCCCTCGCCGAGATCGACGACGCTCTGGCCACAACCTACCGCACCGTGGGGCTTCGTACTGTCGAATTGGCCCTACAGAAGGGCACGATCGAAGAGTCCGACGCCGAGAGACTGCTCGCACTGCTGGGCTGAGGCCCGGCCTTTTTCAAAGAGGACGCCTCCCTCAGAACTGCCAAGAACACGCTGGGAGGACCGTTTTGGGGATGT
>CAYMAP010000055.1:0-13964 GCA_964388425.1 uncultured Planctomycetaceae bacterium | reverse complement strand
GAGTTCGACTGGCCGACCGGCCGGGCGAGGTCCAGGTCGGGCCCTGGCAGAAAAGCTAAGCGCCTCGCGGGGCCACCGAGCGACGGAGCGAAACGAGGAAACGAACGTCGCTACTCGCCGATGATCTTCACCAGCAGTCTCTTCTTGCGCATGCCGTCGAACTCATAGTAGAAGACATGCTCCCACGGCCCGAGGTGGAGCTGCCCGTCCGTGATCGCCACCACGACCTCCCGGCCCATGACCTGGCGCTTCATGTGGGCGTCGGCGTTGTCTTCGGCCCCGTTGTGCCGGTACTGGCCGTGGGGCTTTTCCGGGGCGAGCTTCTCCAGCCAGACCTCGTAGTCGTGGTGCAGCCCGGATTCGTTGTCGTTGATGAACACGCTGGCGGTGATGTGCATCGCATTGACCAGAACGACGCCCTCGCGCACGCCGCTCTCGGCGACGAGTCGCTCGACCTCGCGATGGATCGAAACAATCGCACGCCGCTTCGGGGTGTTCATCCAAAGTTCCCGGGTGAGGGTTTTCATGACGGCTCCTTTCGGCCTGACAGAATAGGCAAGAGCCGATTCGGATGCAACGGCATATCCGCAGCCGATGGGCAATCCGGCACGCCGGGGGCCTCGGCCCCTACGGGCAGGCGCCGCGACCATGCCTGGCGAATGAGTCCGGCGGTGCGTACCTTGCAATGCGCCTGCCGGGAGCCGGATCAGCCGTCCCGCAGGTGTTCGATCAGGAATTTCAGGCCGATGGTGATGAGGACGAGTCCTCCGAGCAGTTCAGCCAGGACGCTGAATCGTCGGCCAACCCGCTGGCCAAGTTCCATGCCCACAATGGTCAGCACCCCCGTGATCATGCCGATGAGGAGGCTGGGCATCCAGACGGACACGTTCAGCAGGGCCAGGCTGACTCCCACGCCGAGTGCGTCGATGCTGACGGCGAGAGACAGGCCCACCATCCGCCACCCGCGTGTCGGATCTGTGGCGGGCGGCTTTTCGATCTGTCGGGCTTCCCAGAGCATCTTCGCGCCCAGCCCGGCGAGAATGGCGAAGACGAACCAGGGTGCGAAGGGTTCCAGCCAGCCCGCGACGGCGCGCCCGGCGAGGTAGCCCAGGATGGGCATGAGCATCTGGAAGAGTCCGAAGTGGAACGCCAGCCGAAATATGTGCCGCCCGGTCAGCGTCGACAGACTCAGCCCGGCGGCGACGGCCACCGCGAAGGCGTCCATCGCCAGGCCCAACGCTATGCCGATGACGGTCCATCCACCCATGCGGGGCGGAGTCCTTTCCGTATGTGCAGGAACGCTTGCTCCCTGCGCGGAAACATAGTATAGTCGAAAGCGTCGGCTGCTGCCGCCCCGAGCGGGTGTGGCTGACGGGCACCGGGCCGGTTCGGCCGGTCCGTTACGGTGCGTTTGGCCCCCGGTGACGGGCCGGGGACGTGGAACCACCCCCTCCCCGCGGGCCGCCGCGGCAGCAATCGGAGTGTACCCATGACGGACCCGACCGATGCGTCGGCCCGGGAAGACCGCGCTGATTCTCCGCAGACCGACCCTTCCGCCGAGGCAACACCCGCTCATTCAGAAACCACCGGCGCTGCCGCTCCGCCCGACCGTCCATCGGGCGACGACGCACAGGCGTCCGACGCCCCGAACGACGCCGCCGACAACGGCGGCACGAACGACCCCGACGATACCTGCGACGACCGCGACCAACGGTCCCCGGAGACTGGGCGGGACGCACCCGACCACCGCAAAGGCTCCAAGGGCGGCAAGGGCCAGGGGCGCGGCTCGTCCGAGCCCAACGGCCAGACCCTGGTCTGCCGATACGGGCAGATGCGTTACATCGGCGAGTTCCGCCACAACCTCGACGCGCCACCCAGCCCCGGCCAGCACGCCGTCGTCCGGACCGATCGCGGCGTGGAGATGGGCGAGGTCCTCTCCGCCGTCGACCGCAAGGGCGGAAGCTGCTGCCCGCCCAAAGTCCTGACCGGCGAGAAACTCCAGACGTTCCTCGATCAGGCCGGCTCGGAGTTCCCCTTCCGCCGAACCGGCCGGGTGCTGCGGGTAGCCAATCAACAGGACCTCAACGAGTACCACCACATGCAGGGATCGGCCGGGGAGGCCGGCCAGTACTGCCGGGAGCAGATTCGCAAGCGAAACCTGCCGATGAAACTCGTGACGGTCGAACATCTGCTGGGCGGGGAGCGGATCGTCTTCTATTTCACCGCCGAGACCCGCGTGGACTTCCGCGAACTGGTTCGCGACCTGGCCAGCCAGTTCCGCACGCGGATCGAGATGCGGCAGGTTGGAGCCCGGGACGAAGCCCGGCTGGTGGGGGACTACGAGCGCTGCGGGCAGCGCTGCTGCTGCCAGGAATTCCTCAAGGACCTCAAGCCCGTCTCGATGCGGATGGCGAAGGTTCAGAAAGCGACGCTCGATCCGACGAAAATCTCCGGGCGGTGCGGTCGGCTGATGTGCTGTCTGCGATACGAGGACGACGCCTACAACGAACTGCGGAAAAATCTCCCCCGGCGGAACACGTTCGTCCGTGCCGGGGAGGTGGTGGGCAGGGTCATCGAGACGCAGATCATCACGCAGTTGGTCAAACTTGCCCTGCCGGACAAAACCCTCGCTGTCGTGCGAGTCGACGAGATTACCGAGCGCAACGTCGAGCCCCCCGCCGAGAAGTCCGCTCCTTCCTCCCACCGGGACGTCCGGCCCGATTCGCGGCGCGAAGCAAGCCGGCCACAGGGCGGGAAGTCCGACGACTCCCAAGGTGGAGACGAATCCTCGTCAACGGCTTCTGACGGAAACAATGACCGGCGAGGCCAGGGACGAAGCGGCGAATCCGGCGGGGCCTCAGGCCGGCAGACCGGTGACGGGGATCAGCCGAAGAAAAAGAAACGCCGGCGACGTCGGCGGAAGAAGAAACCTTCCAGCGGGCAGGGCTGAGCTTCCGCAAGTCAGCCGGGCGAGGTAGAGGCGGTTGTCGGCTCGGCGGGCGAGTTTGCGTTCGATGTCTCGGCGGTCTTCCGCCTCGCCCTGCATGAACTCAGCGGCCGCGTTGACCTTGACAAGCCCCCGAACGCGACAGGGCCAAAAAAACTATGGACATTCCGCCCGCTGTCGTACAATGTCCGGAATGAAGATCGACCGACGATTTCTCACCGAATCCGGATCGGAGGTCTTTACCGGCAACGAACTGCTCATCAAGGGCGTGCTGGAGACCACCGGCGGGGTCCACCTGCTCGGCGGGTATCCGGGAAGCCCGATCGCGGGCTTTTTCGACACGATTTCGTTGCTCAAGGACCTCTTTAAGGCCCACCACGTCCGGGCGGTGATCAATAACAACGAAGCCCTGGCTGCTGCGATGCTCAACGGCAGCCAGACCCTCCCCGTCCGCGCGATGATCGGCATGAAGTCCGTCGGCGTCCACGTTGCCGCCGACGCCCTGGCCCTGGCGAACCTCGCCGGCTCCCACCGCGACGGGGGCGGGGTCCTGCTGATCGGCGACGATCCCTGGAGCGACTCGACCCAGGTTCCCGTCGACAGCCGATACCTCGCCAAGCACCTCTTCATGCCCACACTCGAACCGTCCAACGCCCAGGAGGTCAAGGACTTCGTCGAGCTGTCATTCCAACTCTCGGCCCGCAGCGAGTTGATCGTCGGGTACATCATCACCACCAACCTCGCCGACGGCGGGGGAACGGTGACCTGCCGACCCAACCACTTTCCGGCGACGAACCTCGCCACGCAGATCGACCTCGAGACCCGCGCGATCGACACGGACAAGCGCGTCCTCCTGCCGCCCAAGACCTGGTGGCAGGAAGCGAGCTTCCCCGACCGTCACGGGCGGATGGTCCAGGCCGCCAAGGAACTCGGCGTCAACCGAATCGACCACGCACCCCCGGACGGACAGCAGGCCCCACTGGGGTTCGTCTCGGCCGGGCTGGGGCACGATTACCTCGTCCAGGCCCTCGACGAGTTGGGCGTCGGCGGTCGGATGCCGATCCTCAAGTTCGGCCTGAGCTATCCCGTCGACGAGCAGCTTGTCGCGGAGCTGGCCCGGCAGGTTGAGCGGATCGTCGTCGTCGAGGAGCGTCGCGGCTTCCTGGAAGAGCAAGTCGTCTCCGCGCTGGCACGCCAGGACGACGACGCCATCGCACGCACGGCGGTCTTCGGCAAACGGTTTCCCGGCGACCTGCCCGGGTTTCCCTCCGTCCGCGGGCTGGACCCGTCGATCGTCACCCTCGTGCTCGGCCCGCTGCTGAAACGGTTCGCCGCCGACGTCGACACGCCCATTGAGGCCGACCGGCTCGAAAAGGAACTGGCCAAGATGGCCGCCACCGAAAAGGTCGACGTCGGCGAGGGCATGGTCCCCGTCCGCCTGCCGACCTTCTGCCCCGGCTGCCCGCACCGGGACTCGGCGAGCCTCTGCCTGGAAATCAAACACGACTTCACGAACCCCCACTACATGGCTCGCCACCACCGGCGGAAGCCCGTCGATCTGCTCTTCCACGGCGACATCGGCTGCTACACCATGCTCATGTTCCCCCCGAACACCGAGCTGATGAGCGACCTGTCCGGCATGGGGCTCGGCGGGGGAACGGGCGCGGGCAACGATCAGCTCATTCCCAACAAGGAAGTCGTCTTCATGGGCGACAGCACCTTCTTCCACTGCGGGGCCCTGGCGATCTCCCAGGCGGTCAAGCTCGGCCAGGACATCACCTTCCTCATCCTGGACAACTCCACCACCGCCATGACCGGCCACCAGACCACGCCCGGGATCGACTACGACCTGCTGGGCGACCCGACGGCCACACAGGACATCGAGCAGGTCGTCCGCGGCATCGCCGCCCAGCACGCCGTCACCCTCTGCCGGGTCGACCCGGAAAAACGCCGCGAGTACCGCAACCTGCTGGAGGAGACCTTCCTCGCCGACGGCGTGAAAATCGTCATCCCGACGAAGGAATGCGGCATCACCCGCATGCGACGACAGCGACGCGAAGAACGCAGCCAGCAACGCACCCTCGGGTACGTCCCGAGCAAGACGTTCATGAATATCAACAGCGAAATCTGCCGATACTGCCTCGCCTGCACGGAGCTGACCGGCTGCCCGGGCCTGCGAATCGTGCAGACGGACTACGGCCCGAAGATGGACACCGATCTGAGCTGGTGCGTCAACGACGGCGCGTGCGAGCGTGTCGGGGCGTGCGACAGCTTCGAGCAGATCACCGTCCGCCGGAAGCGACCGCCCCGCCCGAAGGTTCCCGACCTCGGGCTGGACGAGATCCCCGAGCCGCACAAACGCCAGCACGACGACATCTGGCGGGCCTGCCTGACCGGCGTGGGGGGCATGGGCATCGGGCTGGCCACCAGCATCCTCGTCCGCGCCGGCCACAAGCAGGGCTTCGACGTCCGCTACCTCGACAAGAAGGGCCTGGCCATCCGCAACGGCGGCGTGGTCAGTCAGGTCGTCTTCCACCGCGACGGCGAGCAGCACACCACCGGGCTGATTCCCTACGGCAAGGCCGACCTGCTGCTGGGCGTGGACATCCTCGAAGCCGCCCGCTGCCTCGACCCCAGGGGCCGACTCCGCGTGGCCCACCCGGACCGCACCGCCGCCGTCGTGAATACCGACAAGATCGCCACCGTCGCCGGACTCATGGGCCGGGAAGACTACGACCCCGACCAGCTCGTCGAGTTCATCCGCCAGCACACCCGGCAGGACTACTTCCTGGCTCGCAACATCGCCCGCCTCTGCGAGAAATACCTCGGCAGCAAGCTCTACGCCAACGTCATGATGCTCGGCTACGCCTTCCAGCAGGGGCTGATCCCCGTGTCCATGCACGCGATGGCCTGGGCGATCAAGGACTCCATCCGTGTGGACTTCCGCAAGAACCTCTACGCCTTCAACATGGGCCGAAAGCTCGTGGAGAACCCCGAACTCTTCCAGGGCCCGCCGCAGAAACTCACCTGGACCGAGACCCTCGACGAGAAATGCCGCTACACCCTCCGCCGCTTCGGCAAGCGAGCCCGCCAGGCCGGCCAGCTCCGCGAACTCGTCGCCGGGACCCTCGAAGCCGCCCCCGAACTCGAGGAGGACCTCAAACGCGACGTCGTCGTCGTCGCCTACGACTGCCTCCGCTGGGGCGGGATCGACTACGCCCGCCGATACTGTGAGCAGGTCCGCGGCGTGTATGACAAGGACCGGGCTGAGTATCTCTTCGCCGCGACCCGCGCGGTCGTACACAACCTCGCCTCGGCCATGCTCCTCAAGGACGCCGTCTTCAAGGCCGAACTGGCCACCAGCAAGGAAAAGTACCGTCGGGACCAGGACAAGTACGGCATCAACCTCGCCAACGGCGACCGCGTCCGCTATCGACACCTCTGGAACCGTCGCTTCAAATTCCTCGGCCGGGAGGTCGAGTGGAACATCACCGTCCCGGACTGGCAGCTCAAGACGCTGAAGCGCATGCGCTGGGTCCGTCCGCTGATCCGCCCGTGGTCCAAGAGCAAGTACCGCTTCCGCGACCGCTACGAGCAGCGCGTCGCGGACTTCGCGTACACCTCCGCCGACGACTACCGCCGGCAGCTCGCCCGGTTGGCCAGTCCGATGTGCATGACCTGCCAATCGCCGGCCTGCAAGAACATCGGCTGTCCGCTGTCGACCGACGTGCCGGACTGGATGGCGCTGGCCCAGGACGGGGAATTCCGCGAGGCTTGCGACCTGCTCCACGAGCGAAACAACTTCCCCGAATTGACCGGCGCGATCTGCCCGGCGTTCTGCGAGTCGGCCTGCCATCGCGGCCAGCACGGCTACCCGGTGGGCGTGCGTACGACCGAGGCCGAGATCGTCGAGACCGCCTGGCGGAACGGATGGGTCCAGCCCCGCCCGGCCGGGACCAAGACCGGCAAGGGCGTCGCGGTGGTCGGGTCAGGACCGGCGGGGCTCGCCGCCGCCCAGCAGCTTGCACGCGCAGGCCACGACGTCACCGTCTACGAAGCCGACGACCAACCCGGCGGCCTCCTCCGCTACGGCGTGCCGGAGCACCGCCTGTCGGCCGACCTGATCGACCGGCGGATCAAGCAGCTACAGGGCGAGGGCGTGGCGTTCCATTGCGGCAAGCGGATCGGGCGGGACCTCTCGGCGACATCGCTGAGGCGGGACCACGACGCGGTCTGCCTGGCCGTCGGAGCCGCCCAGCCCCGCGACCTGGCCGTGCCCGGCCGGGATCGCAAAGGCGTGGTCCTCGCGCTGGATTTCCTCCGCGACCCGCCGGAGATGCGAGAGAAGACCGTCACGGTCATCGGCGGGGGGCTGACCGGCGAGGACTGCGTCGAACTCGCCACCCGATCCGGGGCGAAGGAAATCCACCAATTCGAAATCCTGCCGAAGCAGCAGTCGCCAGCGACGCTGCTGGCCGAGCCCCCCCGCGAGGTCCGCCAGCACTGGAAGGTCGCGACGAAGGCCTTCGAAGGCGAGAACGGGCGACTGGAAGCCCTCCGCGCCGTGCGGCTGCAGTACACGCCCTCGGCGAAGGGCCAGCTCCGCGAGGAAATCGAGGGCAGCGAGTTCAAACTTCCGACCGACCTGGCCGTGCTGGCGATGGGGTTCGAGCCGATCGTCGAGAACTCCCTCATCGAGCAGCTCGACCTCGAAGCCGACCAGGCCGGGCGCGTCCGCGTCAACGAGCAGTTCGCCACCTCCCAGCCCGGCGTGTTCGCCGCCGGCGACGTCGTCACCGGGGCAGCCTACGTCGCCACGGCCATTGACTCCGGTCGACGCTGCGCCGCACGCATCGACCGGTACCTCGCCGACGCCCGAGGGGATTCAGGATAGGCTCGTAGCGATGGGTATCCCCGGGGTGTTGTGCTCCGGGGTTTTAGGGCCGTGGGACATCGCCCCCCGCGCCGGTTGCGGGCGCTAGGGTCCCCGATAGATGCATCGGGACTTGTCGGATTCCCAGACGACGACGGCTGAGAGGAGGGACAGGCCGGGGGCGATGCGGTCCCAGAGGAATTGGGCGAGTCCTTCGGCTGTGGAGTTCTCCAGCCCAGGGACGTCGTTGAGGTTGCTGTGGTCCAGTTCGTCGATGAGGGGGTTGACGATTTGCTGGAGGTCGCCGAAGTCCATCACCCAGCCATGCCACGGGTCGACCGGGCCGGTGATGTGGATGTCGACGCGGTAGCTGTGGCCGTGGAGGGCGCGGCACTTGTGGCCGGGCGGGGCGTGGTCGAGGCAGTGGGCGGCGTCGAAGTGGAAGGAGCGTACGAGTTCGGCTTGCATGGTCAATCCTGTTTTCAGACCCCCTGGTCGCGGTCGGGCCAGAGGAGTTTGTGCAGTTGGAGGCTCAGTCGGAGGTCGAGGTGGCTGTCGAGGACCCAGCCGGCCAGTTCCGCCGGTTCCAGCGTGCCCCAGACGGGGCTCAGCAGGACGGGACATCGCGCGAGGAGGCTGTGTTCGGTGATGGCATGGCAGGCATAGTCGAAGTCGCCACGGTCGGCGAGGACGAATTTCAGTTCGTCGCGTGGGGTCAGCAGGTCGACGTTGGTCCAGCGCATGGCGTCGGCGTGTCCGCTGGAGGGGCACTTGACGTCGACGATGCGGCGGACCGGCTCGGGCACGGGTGCGATGTCGACCGAGCCGTTGGTTTCCAGCAGGACTTCGTAGCGTTCCTGGACGAGTCGTTCGAGCAGTTCGCAGCAGCGGTCCTGAAGCAGCGGCTCGCCGCCGGTGACTTCCACGCGGGGGCAGTCCAGGGCCCGGACGGTGTCGACGATGCGGGAGAGTGTCATCGGCTCGCCGGTACCGGGCAATCGAGCATAGGGCGTGTCACACCACCGGCAGCGAAGGTTGCAGCCTGCCAGCCGAACCATCGCGCAGGGCAGGCCGGCGCGGGTCGATTCGCCCTGGAGGGTGCGGTAGAGTTCGGCGACGTCCAGCGTGTCGGTCATGGTGCGTCTCAGGACTTCCGCTGCCAGGCAAAGCGTTTCTGGCCGAAGACGCGTGGCTGCCAGATCATGTCGATGGTCGGCGTGAAGGTGTTCATGGCCAGGACCGCGACGTAGGTGGGGATGGAGGTATTGAGATAGAGTTTCATGAGCATGGCGGCGATTCCGCAACCCACGCCGAACAGCGCCTGCCCCCCGGCGGTGATGGGGCGGCTGGTCATTTCCGGGGCGAGAAAGAACGCCGCCAGCAACAACCCGCCGCTGAGGAGCTGGTAGCTGACGTAGGTGAAGCCCACGTCGAAGCTCTCGGCGACGATCGGCAGCCAGACCCACTCGACGGTCTGGTTGGGGCCTGCGAGTTTGACGGGGGCGACGGCGGCGACGACGGCGGCGGAGGCGAGCATGGCGATGGGAAGCTGCCATTTGACGTAGTTGCGGTAGACCAGGTACAGCCCGCCGACGAGGAGGGCCACCGCGCAGGTCTCCCCGATGCTCCCGGGGCGGGCGCCGAAGAGCAGGTCGCGGATGGGCGGCAGGGCGGTCAGGGCGATGGGCTTGCGGTGGGGCATGTCGCGGACGTCGGCCAGGGCGCTGAATTCCGGCTCGCCGTCGAGGCGGGTCAGGTCGTGCAGCGTGTCGGCCGGGTGGGGCAGGGAAAAGCCGGGATCCTCGGCGCGGAGCTGCTGGCCCAGCGAGGGGTCGGTCGCGTAATCGACCTGCCAGCCGCGGTAATGCTGGAAGCTGCTTTGGCGATCGATTTGCCCGATGTCGCCGTAGACCATGTACGCCCGGCGGAGGAGGGGCCAGTGCTCCGGTTCGAGGGTGATGGTCTGGCGGTGCTCGGCCAGGCCGGGGATTTGAAGCAGGGTGGGGATAATGACGGCAACGGCGAATCGGCCCACCAGCGCCGGTTGCCAGAGGAAGTGCCCGACCCCCCCGAAGATCGCCTTGCCGACGAGGATGGCGAACGCCGAGGCGAGGACGACGACGTACAAGGGGGTGAACGGCGGGAGGGTCAACGCCAGCAGCACCCCGGTGAGGTACGCGTGGGACCGCCCCAGCAGGGCGGGGGTTCGCGTGACGTGGAAGTAGAGACGTTCCAGGGCCGCGCAGGAGGCGATGGCGACGGCGGTGACCCAGGCGGCCCGCCAGCCGAAAAAGGCGATGCCCGCCCCCAGGGGCAGACAGGCGGCGGCGAAGGTAACGACGAAGACGGTGCGCATGCGTTCGGGCCCCCGCTGAAGCGGGGCCTCGCCCATGTGGGGCAATGTTTCGGCCGACGGGACCTGGGGGGGCGGACTTTCGGGCGAACGGGTCACGGGCTGGGCACCTCCAGTTCCGTGCCGCGGTGGAAGAGGGGCATGGTCTGGTCAAGTCGGCTGACGCTTCGGGCGAGTTGTCGCACGCGTTCGGTCAACGGCAGCCGGGCCGGGCAGACGTAGGAGCAGACACCGCAGCCGACGCAGGACCGGCAGCCGATCCGGGCGGCTCGCTCGATGTCGCCCAATTCGTAGAGGTCGTTGAGAACGGCTACGTTGAGTCGGGAGGGGCAGTGGTCTCGGCACCAACCGCATCGGATGCACTGCGAAGGCGGACTTGGCGGGGTAGGGTCGATGGCGAGGAGGCAGTCGGTCCCGGGGGTAACGACGGTCTCGGGCCCGCAGAACATGCCGGTCATGGGCCCGTTGAGAACCAGCGGCGGACGGGCCGAACCCACCAGTTCGGTCATCGCCAGCCCGAACGGCGCGAGAATGTTGGCGGGGTTGCCCATTCGCTCCCCGGAGAGCGTCACGACGCGGGCGTCGATGCGTTCCTCGCAGGCGAGGTGGCGGTAGACGGCCCAGCAGGTGGCCGGGTCGATGACGGCGGCGCCGAGGTCGGCCGGTGCCCCCCCGCAGGGCACCTCCCGGCGGGTAAGGACCTTCAGGAGAATGGCGTCGGCGCCGATGGGGTACTTCCAGGGCAGGGCCACGTGTTCCGCCTCGCAGGCCTCAGCCGGTGCGAGCAGGTGCTGGTAGTCGTCCGTCCGCCGGACGTCGATGGCCAGGACGATCCGTTCGACCTCCAGTGCCCGGGCCAGCATCGCCATTCCGCCGACGACCTCCGGGCCGAACTCGACCAGTACCCGATGGCCGGCCGTGACGTAGGGTTCGTTTTCCATGGCGTTGACGACGAGCAGCGAACTGTCGGCGTGGCGTGCGAGCCAGTCGCCAAGCGGCTCGGGGCACCGGCGGAACGTCGTCAGTTGTGAATCGTCCAGCAGCTCGCGCAGGGGGCCGGCAGCGAGGTCGTCGGTGTCTCGCGTCGGGCGTCCCGGCGCGGGGACTTGCGGCTCGGAGAGGTCCGTCAGTTCGACGGCCGGGGTTTCCATGAGTCGGCGTCCGACGGCGAGGGTGGCGACGGAGATCGCGGCAACGGTGCCGTCGAGGGGCGCGAAGATGTCAACCGTGCCGGGGTCGCGGCCGGCCGCCAGGGGATCGCCCCGGCGGACCCGCTGGCCGACGTCCACGACCGGACGGGCGGCCAGGCCCCCGCAGGGTGCCAGCGGGACAAACAGCCTCTCCGGCCGATCCGCGGGGCGAATCGGCTCCTCGAGCGTCGCGTGCTTCTGCTCGGGCAGGTCGATCCCGCCGGTGAAGGTGCCGTACCGTCGAAACATGCTGCAAGGATACCTCAAAACGCGCTCGCCGCAAAAGCGCGATGTTGTCGGAGTGGCTTGCGACTGCCGGCTGAGGTGCCCTCGCGGGGTTCGGGCAGACCGCGACACGAGGGAGGGTCCATCGATCCCCGCCCGGCTTCGACCCGTCGGGAAGGGCGGGTGAGGTCAGAATTCGTAGCGCTTCTGTCCGGCGAGGTCGACGCTGGCGAACTGGCCCGGGACGAGCCGGATTTTGTTCAGGGCTCCGGGGTAGCGCGACTGGATCGTCTTGAACAGCCCCCCGGTCAGCAGCGTCTGGAGCTGGAACCGCTGGGCGGGGCTGTCGACGAGGACCGTCAGCACGCCGTTGCGGAAGCCCTCCAGCGCGGTGTGTTCGCGAAGGGACTCGGGGATGCACTCGTCCCAGAGGGAAGCCAGTTGCCCGAGCTGTTTGACCCGACGGGCAAGCTTGTGCTTCATGAGGTACGCCAGCGGTTCGGAGAGGTACTTCGCCTCGAAGCGGGGCTGGCGTTGCTGCCAGCGGGTGCGTAGTTGGGCGTCATCCATGACGAGGCTCCTGGGGCTGGACGGGCGCGGGGCATGCTGCCGACGTTCCACGGAGCATATCCATCGTATCGGCCAATGCAAGCGTTTTTCGCCACGCCTTCCGGTGGAGCGAGGAAGAATCAGGCCTGGGCCAGCCGATCAACCCGGGCGGCGAGGACGAAGTCGCTTTGGGTCAGTCCGCCGATCTTGTGGGTGTGCAGGCTGATCTCGGCGAATCCCCACCCGAAGCGGATCACGGGATGGTGGTGCTGCTGCTCGGCCTCCTGCCCGACGCGGTTGACGAACGCCAGGGCGTCGGCGAAGTTTCCGAAGGAGAACCGCCGGCGAAGGCGGGGGCCGGCGGCGATCTGCCAGTCGGGGATGTGGCTGGCGTAAACGGTGAGTTCCTCGCCTTCGAGGCGATCTTCCTCGCCCCGGCAGGCCCGGCAGGTTTTTCTGGACAGGTCAGTCGTCATGGTTTTATTCTACGCGGCCTTGCGACGGAACGTGGGAGTTCCTACAATCCCCTGGGTGAAAGGAGCGTCTGCCTTGACTATATATCGGTTGGGTTTTATCGGGTGTGGAAATTTTTCGCGGTTTCACTTCCGGGCCGTCACCGAGGACGTGCCGGAACTGAAGATCGTCGCGCTGTGCGATCCGTCCGAGGACAACCTCCGGTCGCGCAAGGAGGAATGGCTGGCGGGGCGGAAGGTCAGGACGTTTTCCGACCACCGGGAGATGCTCGATTCGATGAACCTCGACGCGGTGTTCGTCTGCAGCCCGCATACGTTGCACTACCGCCACGGTTCCGACGCCCTCGACGCCGGGGCCCACGTGCTGGTCGACAAACCGATGGTGACCGACTCCGACCACGCGCGGAAACTCACCGCCAAGGCCCGCCAAAAAGGCCTGAACCTCCAGATCGCCATCCAGGGCCTGTACGAGGCGGCGTCGGGGTACACCCGCCGGTTCCTCGCCGACGGCCAGGCCGGAGACATCCAGATCGCCAACAGCTTCACCAGCCAGCACTGGCTGGAACTGACAACGGGCAAGTGGCGGCAGGACCCGAAACTCTCGGGGGGCGGCCAGTTGTATGACAGCTCCTCCCACGCCATCAGCGCGATGATGTACCTCGTGGACAGTCCCGTTGAAGAGGTCTTCTGTCTGCTGGACCGCAAGGGCACGGAGGTGGACATCAACGCCGTCGCGTCGCTGCGATTCGCCAACGGAGCGCTGGGGGCGATTCTCAGTGGCGGCAACAGTGCCGCCTGGAACAGCCGGGTCACGCTGCAGTGCGCCGAGGGCGTGGTGCAGTTCAGCACGCATCCGCCGGATTTCGCGATGCAACTCCGCAACCGCAAGCGGGTCCTCCGCAGCGTCCCGAAGGACTGGCCCGAACCGACCGTCACTCCGGCGCGGAACTTCGCGGACGTTCTGCTCGGCCGGGCTGAACCGAGGTTCAGCAATGAACTGGGGGTCCGGCTGGCGGACCTGATGGACGCGCTGTACGCCTCGGCGGACACCGGCAAGCGCGTGAAGGTCAAGGCGTAGACCGACGGGCGGCAGGATCGGCATGTTTCTCAGCCGCCTTGGCTGAGAAACCCCTTGAGTGCAAGCACCCACCCTCCAGGTCGTGTAGCTCAGCCTTCCTCGGCATTGGGGGAATGGAGACTTTGCTGTTGTCAATCCATCCCCCTGGCGATAGCATACACAATCGGCAAACGCACGTTGCGTATTGACCCAGGCGGCCGTAATTCAGTGGTAGAATGCCAGCTTCCCAAGCTGGACGTCGTCGGTTCGAATCCGATCGGCCGCTTTGACGCCAGG
>CAYMAP010000054.1:0-13967 GCA_964388425.1 uncultured Planctomycetaceae bacterium | reverse complement strand
CCGTCGACTTTTGAGGGGCGCATCCATAAAAGAAGACGCGACAGGAGGAGGGAGGCCTGCCGCGTCTTCGCTGCATGCGGTGGAAGGAGGAGAACCACCGCGTCGTTTTCATTCATGAAACCCCTCGGCCGGGAGAAAAGTTTCGCAAAACATGAACCTTTTTTTTGCTCTCGCAATGCCGTATTCTATGGGTGCGGTTGCTGCTTTGTTCCGGTATCGAATCCGAGGAGATGTCGCGATGAACTGTCCCAACGAGTCCAAAAACCAGCAGCGTTGCACCTGCACATACGCCGGCTGCGACAAGCACGCCCTCTGCTGCGAATGCTTGCACTATCATCTTGCCATGAAGCAACTTCCGGGCTGCTGCTTTCCCCCTGCAGCCGAGAAAACCTACGACCGCGGCTTCCAGGCCTTCGCCAAGGCATGGAACCTGTAATATCGATATCCGACGGATCCGCGTGGAGGTCGTCCGCCGATCTGCGGGTCTGCATCTGAGAGCCTGTATGAAAACCGTTGTTTTCGTGGCACCGGCCTCTTGCCGGGCAGTTGCAGGTCCTCCAGGCCCTGCGCCGCCGGCCCGCCGCACGGGCAGGATGCCCGTCAAACGCATGGCCGAGACGGCCATGCCACGTGTTCATACAGGTTCTGAGTCCATGAACCAGACAAGGAGGCGGTAATGAACCGTACGCAACAAAGGTTGATGCGCCCCTCAAAAGTCGACGGTACGGAACATCAGGGCGATTCGTCAACGCAAAGAATAGAGTTACATCCCCAAAACGGTCCTCCCAGCGTGTTCTTGGCAGTTCTGAGGGAGACGTCAAGGTTGGCATGTGCGGCCGGGGTTGTGGTTTTTCTGGTCGCCGCCTGTGTCGCCGAGATCCCCACGCCCAAGGAGTGGGAGGGTTCTGACCTCGGACAGGTGCAACTCGGGAAACGCTGGCTGGGTCCGCCGGTGGAGAAGGAAAACCTCCGAGGCAAGGTGGTGGTCATCGAGGGATGGGGCTACCGCTGCCCGCCCTGCATCGCGAGTCTGCCCAGGATGGCCAAGTACAACGCCATGCTGCGGAATAAACCTTTTGTGATGATCGGTGCCCACGCCCAGGGCAGCAGCGACCACATCCGGGCCGAGGTCCTCGACGTCTGCCGGAAAAAGAAGGTCAACTTCACGGTCATCAGCGGTGTCCGTGCGCCTTGCTGGAAAGGCCGGGGCATCCCCCACGCGATGGTGTTCGGGCCGGCCGGCAAGCTGATCTGGCAGGGTCACCCGGCCGGGAAGGGCTACCAGACGATGCTCTCGGCGATCAAAAGCGGCCTGCGGACCGCGATGAGTGATGAGAAACTCTGGCTGGCCGACCGGATCCTGGAGGTGCTCGGTTCGAACCCGGGCGCCCGGCAGACCCTCGCGGGCCGACAGATTCTGCAGGGACGTTTCGGATCGGCGTGGCAGATGCTGGAGAAGCTCAAGGACCAGGACGGAGAGGAAGTCGAACAGATCCAGGCTCTGCTGGAAGCTCTCGACACCGTCGCCACCGAACAGATCAAACGCTTCGAGGAACTCAAGCCCACCTCACCCCTCGCGGCGGAAGAATTGCTGAGCAACCTCGCGAGGCTCTACCGCGGCTGCGAGAAGGGCAAGGCCCTCAAGGCCCGCCACAACGATCTGCGGAAAGACCCAGCGTTCCGCCGGGCGCTCATGGCCGAGCGGGCCTACAACGCGCTGGAACAGACGTCCTGGCAGGTTCCGCTACCCCCGCTGGCTTCGGCCCAGCAGCGAGACTGGGCGCAGCAGTACGGGCGCATGGCGAGGCAACTGGTCAGCCAGGCGAACCAGTTGAAACAACGCTACCCCGAGACCCCCTTTGCCCAGCAGGCCGAGGAACTGGTCATGCTGTATTCCGGCGAGGGATCGGCCGAACGCCTGGAGCAGTGACGCGACATCGATGCGGCGGGCTTCCTATTGCCCTCGAATCTGCGGGCCGAGGTCGGACGCTTCACGCCCCTTGAACGTCTCGCGAAGCACTTCGTCCATCTGGTACTCGGTCAGGGGGGCGGCAAGGTCGTTGGCGTCGCGCATGGCCTGGTAGAGTTCGTCGGGGTCTTCGGAGGTTTCCAGCAGGTCCCGGCATCGTTGGACGGCCTGGTCAAGATGACAGCGTGCGTCGGGGGCCAGAACGTTGGGGGCGTTCTCGAGAGCCTTGTCGATGGCGGCGAGGACTCGGCGGACCTCGTTGCGGACGTCGATGAGCCGATGGGCCGTCATGTCCTCGCGGGCGTGGGCGTAGGAGTCCTGGACCATCCGGTCGATTTCCTCGCCCGTCAGCCCGTACGCGGGGGTGACCTGGACGCCGGCTTCCTGGCCGCTGCGCTGCTCGCGGGCCGAGACGTTCAGGATGCCGTTGGCGTCGATGAGGAAGGTCACCTCCAGCCGGGCCGCCCCGGCGGGCATCGGCGGAATACCGGTCAGCTTGAACTGCCCCAGCAGCCGACAGTCTTGGGCCAATTCCCGCTCGCCCTGGAGGATGTTGATGTCCACGGAGGTCTGCCCGTCAACGCCGGTGGTGAAGGTCTCCGAGGCCTGGCAGGGCACGGTGCTGTTGCGCATGATGAGCTTGCCCATCGCCCCGCCGAGCGTCTCGATGCCCAGCGACAGCGGCGTGACGTCCAGCAGCAGGGTGTCGCGGTTGACCCCGGCGAGGATACCCGCCTGGACGGCCGCGCCGAGAGCGACCACACGGTCCGGGTCCAGCGCGGTGTACGGAACCCGCCCGAAGTACTCCTGGACGCGTTGTCGGACGAGCGGGACGCGCGTCGATCCGCCGACGAGGATGACCTCGTCGATATCGCCGGGCGCGAGGCCGGCGTCGTCGAGGGCGCGGGCGCAGTGCTCGATGGTGTGCTCGACGTAGGATCCGATCCGCCGCTCGAACTCGTCGCGTTGCAGCGTTCGTTTGTAGGTCCGTCCGTCGCCGAGGTCGATCTGCACGCTCGCGGTGTCCTGTCGGGAGAGTCTGCACTTGGCGGCTTCGGCGAAGGTCTTCAGTGCCTGGCGGGTCGCGGGGGGGAACTCCAGCCCCGCCCCGAACTGCTCGCGGATGTCGGCTGTGAAGTCCTCGATGAGTTCGCGGTCGAAGTCGTCCCCGC
Source organism: uncultured Planctomycetaceae bacterium (assembly GCA_964388425.1). GTDB lineage: Bacteria > Planctomycetota > Phycisphaerae > SM23-33 > SM23-33 > CAYMAP01. The sequence continues at coordinate 10,826 of CAYMAP010000054.1, read as the reverse complement.
CGAGTCGGGTGTCGCCGTTGGTGGCGAGGACCTGGAAGACGCCCTCGCTGACGCGGAGGATGGAGACGTCGAAGGTCCCCCCGCCGAGGTCGTAGACGGCCAGCAGTGCGTCGTCTCGGCGGTCGAGCCCGTAGGCCAGGGCGGCTGCGGTGGGTTCGTTGACGATCCGGCGGACGTCCAGGCCCGCTTCTTCACCGGCCTGCCGGGTGGCGTGACGCTGGGCGTCGTCGAAGTAGGCCGGCACGGTCACGACGGCTTCGCGGAGGTCGGCCCCGAGGATCCCCTCGGCGCGGGTTTTGATCTCGCGCAACACCTCCGCCGAGAGTTGCTGCGGGCTGCGGATTGTCCCGTTGACCTCGACGCAGGCGAGATTTTTCGGACCGGGCACGACGGCGTAGGGCAGGACGTCGAGGTCGTTTCGGACGTCGTCGACGGTCTTGCCCACCAGCCGCTTGACCGAATAGACCGTCGAGAGCGGATTCTCCACGGCATGCCGCTTGGCACGGGAGCCGACCGTGACCTGCCCGTCGGCCCCGAAGGCGACGACGCTGGGAACCAGCGCCTCGCCGTGGTCGTCCTCGAGGACTTCCGGGCCCGCGTCGGTCATCACCGCCGCCAGCGAGTTCGTCGTGCCCAGGTCTATGCCGAGAATCGTTGTCATGGTGGATCTACGGGTCTGTGAATCCGTCAATCAGTGAATCAGTCGATCAGGATTCAATGGGTGTTTGACTCGATACGGTACTTGGACCTTTGTTCTCTTTGACTGATTTAGTGGTTCATGATGCAACCAGGCTCTTTCTGGAGCGTGTGGCTCAGCCGCCTCGGCTGAGGGCCATGCGACACAGGATTACGGTTGTGCAAGGTATTCTCACAGCCGGGGGCGGCCATGCTACACGCAGAATGACTTTTCAGACAGGCTCTACGCAACGGACTCATCCCCCCGCCTGTGCGAGCAGCTTGGTGACGTAGGAGACGGCGTTGACTTTTTTTCGCAGTTCGTCGCGTAGATCGCGGGTGACGCCCTGGCATGCCAGGGCCTGCTGGTACTGCCCGAACAAATCGCTGATCCGTCGGATCAGTCCGTCCCGCTGGTCGCGCAGGACGCCGCGGAGTCTTTCGAGCTCCGCCTCGTGGCCGTCCTGGCGGGCCTCGTTGACCTCTTCCTGCATCATCATCATGGTTTCGAGGAAGCCCTCGGGGACGGATTTGTCCTCGGCGAGGCTCGGCCCGCCCATCCGTTCCAGCAGGTACGACGCGCGGGAGGCCGGGTCCTTCAGCGTGCGGTAGGCCTCGTTGAGGGCGGCGGAGACCTGCATGTGAAGCTGCTGGACCTCCCCGGACTCCCCGACGTGGTAGTCCGGGTGGGCATGTCGGCTGAGGGCGAGGTACTTGCGACGAAGCTCGTCGGGGTCGAGGTCGTAGGTCCTCGGCAGCCCGAGCAGGGAAAAGTGGTCCATCATCGTCGCGGCGGGGTTGAGGGACTTGCAGTCATCGCAGACGGCTGTGCCCTCAATGACGGCGTCGCATTGGGCACACTTGGTCGGAAGCGTCTGGGCGGATTGTTTGTGGGTGTGGTCAGGCATGGGAATGTCGTATGTCCAATGCTGAATGCCGAATAAAAAAAACAACCATCTGTCAGTCACCGTGTGGGTGCTTTCATTCTGCGAAGCCTTGGCGAAGCAGAAAGCACCCACCATTGAGCCTCAGCCGGTGGCGACTGAATTAGGCTCTCAGGCGGAGAAGCTCGCCCCGCACCCGCAGGTCTTGCCGGCGTTGGGGTTGTTGAACTGGAACCCCCCGCCGAGGAGGGCTTCGTCGTAGTCGATCTCCGTACCGTTGAGGTACAGGTAGCTCTTGGGATCGCAGACGACCCGCACGCCGTGGGACTCGAAGACTTCGTCGTCCCTGGCCGGCTCGTGGGCCATGTCGAGGGTGTAGCTGAATCCGCTGCACCCACCGCCTTTGACGCCGACGCGCAGGGCTGCGGTGTCGGGCAGGTTCTGGTCGTGGAAGACGCCCGCGATTTTTTTGGCCGCTCGCTCTGTCAGTGTGATGCTCATGGGGTGTCCATTTCGGATTGGGGATTGCGGATTGGAAAGAAAACAAAACGATGAGGGGTGCTGGATTCTGGATGTTTGGGACACGAGGCCTTCTCTTGGTCTCCAGCGTCCTGCGATCCAGCATCTCAACGTTCTGTTTTCACTCTTTCTTCGGCTGCTTTTTCTTCCAGTCGTCGATGGCGGCCTTGATGGCGTCTTCGGCGAGGACGGAGCAGTGGACCTTGACCGGGGGCAGGGAAAGTTCGGAGGCGATATCGGTATTTTTGATCTCCCCGGCCTGGTCGATGTTGCGCCCCTTGAGCCATTCCGTTGCGAGGCTGCTGGCGGCGATGGCCGAGCCGCACCCGAAGGTCTTGAATTTCGCTTCGGTGATCCTGCCCTCGACGTCGACCTGGATTTGCAGTTTCAGCACGTCGCCGCACTCGGGCGCGCCGACGATCCCCGTGCCCACGTCGTCGGCGTTCTTGTCGAGTTTGCCGACGTTTCGCGGGTTGTTGAAGTGATCGATGACTTTTTCGGAGTAGCTGGGCATAATTTTGGCTTGATCGGCAAGTACGCAGCGTGTCGGCGTGTCGATCGTTTTATGGGGACAATACCTCGCCCACCCTACGGATCGACCGAGCAACGGGTCACTCTGATTCCATTGTAGCCTTGGTTTGGTCCGACCACGGATTTTGTTTGCAGCAGGCGGCGCCTTTCGGGCAGGGTCCGGCGGCGAGGTCTTTGAACTCGGTCCATTCGTAGTCGTTCGTTTTGCCGGTTTCGACCGCCATTTCGTAGAGCGGACTCAACTCGCGGAGGTCTGCGATGGCGCGGGCGACCTGTTCGACGGCGAAGTCGATCTCGCCGGCGGTGGTGAATCGGCCCAGGCTGAAGCGGATGGAGCTGTGGGCCAGGACGTCCGGGACGTCCATGGCCTTGAGGACGAAGCTGGGTTCGAGCGACGCGCTGGTGCAGGCCGACCCGCTGGCAACGGCGAGGTCCTTCATTTTGAGCATGATGGACTCGCCCTCGACGAAACCGAAGGACAGGTTGGCGGTGTTGGGCAGGCGATCGGTGGGGTGTCCATTTCGGCGGATGAATTCGACGCGTTGCAGGATGCCCTCTTCGAGACGGTCGCGGAGAGCGGCGATGCGCAGGGCTTCGTCGGACATTTCCTTGTCGCACAGCTCGCAGGCCCGTCCCATTCCCACGATGCCGGGGACGTTGAGCGTCCCGCTGCGCATGCCTCGTTCGTGCCCGCCGCCGTGCATCTGCAGCGCCAACCGGACCCTCGGGTTTCGCCTGCGGACGTACAACGCACCGATTCCCTTGGGGCCGTACATCTTGTGGGCTGAGAGGCTCAGCAGGTCCACACCGAGCTGCTGGACGTCGATGGGAATTTTACCGACGGCCTGGGTGGCGTCGCAGTGGAAGAGCACGCCGCGGTCCTTGGCGAGGCGACCGATCTCGTCGATCGGGTGGAGCGTGCCGGTTTCGTTGTTGGCGGCCATGATCGTGATGAGCACGGTCCGGTCGGTCAGGGCCTCGGCGACCTGCTCGGCCGAGACGCGCCCGGCGGGGTCGGGCTTGAGCCACGTCACCTCCCAGCCTTTGCTCTGGAGGAACTTGCAGGTATCGAGGACGGCCTTGTGCTCGGTCATGCAGGTGATGATGTGGTGGCCCTGCTCGGCGTACATCTCGGCGACGCCCTTGATGGCGAGGTTGTCGCTCTCCGTCGCCCCGGAGGTCAAGACGATCTCGCGATCCGCCGCCCCGATAAGCTGCGCGATGGCCAGACGGGCGGCGTCGACAGCCTGCTCGGCCCGTCGGCCGATGTCGTGGGTCTTGCTCGCCGCATTGCCGTAGTGCTGGCGGAAATACGGGAGCATCGCCTCGAGGACGCGCTCGTCGACGGGGGTGGTGGCGTTGTAATCGAGATAGATCGGCAGGCGGAAGTCGTTCATCGTTGGGGGGAAACTCCGTTACAGACCGGCCGGCTGGCTCTGCGTGTTGGCCGACGCGGAGGTCATCAGATCCGACAGGCTCAGATCGGAAAGGAAATCGCGGATTTTTCGGTGGACGCGGTGGACAGGGTCGGCGATGGGGCATTTCTCCATGAGTCTGCACGTCTCTGTGCTTTCCGGTGCGTGTCTGCCCCGAATGCACTCGGCGAGTTGCATCGGACCCTCGAGGTCTTCCATCAAGCTGATGAAATTCACCTCGCGCGGGTTACAGCAGATCCGGTATCCCCCCCGTGCCCCGCGAACCGAGCAAACGTACCCCTTGGAAGCCAGTTCCTTGAGGATGTTCATCAGCAAGGCCTGGGGTATGCCGTAATGCTCGGCGATTTCCCGTGCGCTGGCAAGTTGGTCCTTGGGAAGCCTGGCCAGGTGCGTCAGGGCGATGAGCCCATAGCCCGTTTTCTTGGTCATCGACAGCATGTAACCAACGTCCTTTCGTTCATTATACCGAATTCCCCGCATCCCATTATATTTTTCGTGAAATAGCCGCTACAAGCGCCCACCCGGAATCCTATTTTGACCAAGGCTCTGCGGGGTGCAAGCAATTATCCGAGAACTGCGATTTTTCTTTGGTTCGTAGGAACCGATGCCCCCTGGCCTAACACCCGGCCTTGAGTCTTGCGAAAGAACGGGCCGTCGCCGCTGAAGCTACCCACTTTTTTCGCGGGTCATTTTCTGTACAATGACGGACCGAAAGGACCTTGGCGATGTCTCTGGAGATCACCTGGTACAACCACGCGAGTTTTCGGCTGGCCGGTGCGGGTTGCGTGGTCTACATCGACCCGTGGAAGCTGCCCCGCGCCCCGCACGACGCGGATGTGGTCTTCGTCTCGCACAGCCATTACGACCACTGCTCGCCGGAGGACATCAAGAAGGTCAGCCGGGACGAGACCAGCCTGATCGCCCCAGCCGATACGATCGCGAAACTCTCCGCCGCCAACGCCGTCGCCCCCGGCGAACGCTTGACGCTGCACGAAGTGACGGTCGAAACCGTCGCCGCCTACAACATCGGCAAAACGTTCCACCCGGCGGGCAACCCCTGGTGCGGGGCGGTTTTCACCCTGGCCGGCCTGCGGGTCTACTACGCCGGGGACACCGACCTGATACCGGAAATGAGCGACCTGCGCGACGTGGACCTCGCCTTGCTGCCGGTTGGCGGGACGTACACCCTGACGGCCGGGGAAGCCGCCCGGGCGTGCGAGGCGATCGGCTGCAAACGGGCCGTCCCTTACCACTGGGGCGACATCGTGGGCGAGGCTTCCGACGCCGAAACCTTCGCCCGCCAGGCGCCCTGCGAGGTCACGATCCTCCAGCCGGGCCAGTCAGTGACGATCGAGGAGTCCTCCGCCGCATGACCACGACGCCCTCCGACAACGCCCCGCCCGCCGAGCCGACGCTCCCGCCGAGCCGACCGTCCTTGCGGAAATGGCAGATCGTCCGGCTGGACCCGAAGCGTCCGCTCCTGCTGGCCGGGCCGGTCGCGGTCTTCGTCGGCGTGCTGATCGGCGTGCTCAACGGCTGGGCCTTCCCGGAGAGCCCGGGGCTCTCGGCCCTGTTCGGTTTCATCGCCGCGCTGGCTGTCCTGCTGAGCGTCCTGCTGGGCGTGGGGCTGTTCAACCTCATCTGCGACCGCATGAACAAGGGCCTGACCGTCTGGGTCCGCGACCCGGCGGGGCTGTCGGCCACCGCACCGCTCCCTGCCGCCGAAGCCGTCGAACCGACATCGACTGACACCGTACCGGCCGAACACCCCCCCACGGAGCCCGAACCCGTCCCCGAAGACGAAGAACCGCAGTGGTTCGAGCAGCCCTATCCCGATCCCGACGAAGAGCTTGGCCGATCCTCTGCCGCTGAGGACGAGGAACCCCGCGACGACCGGATCCAGCACTGGTCCCAGCAGCCCTATCCCGACCCCGATGCTTCGGGCACGATGTCGGATAGGCCCGACGCCCCCGAACCCGCCCGCGAGGAGACGCCATGACCCCCCGGCGTACGATTCTGTTGATCCTGCTGCTTGTGGTCGGTGGTTTTTTCTGCACCGGCTGCGGGAACCAAGGGTTCGGCGCCCGACGGCGTTCGCCGGTCATCCAGCCGACGCAATCCACACCGATGCAGGACCCGGGCGGTCACCCGGATCAAGCGACCCAAGGGCTGACGGTCCTCAAGGACCGCCGCGAGAGGCCCTCGCCAATCATTCAGCCCCTCGCCGAACGTTCGCAGTAGATACCCGACAGAACACAATGGACCTCACAGGCAAACATATCGCGATCATGGTCGACGAGCAGTACCAGGAACTGGAAGTCTGGTATCCGTACTACCGCTTCCTCGAAGCCGGAGCGAAGGTCGACCTCGTCGGCCCCCAGGCAGGACAGGTCCTGCCCTCGAAGCTCGGCTACCCGTGCAAGGCCACCGCGGGCGTCGACCAGGTCCACGGGCGGGACTTCCACGCCGTCGTTGTCCCCGGCGGGTGGTGCCCGGACTTCATGCGCCGCAACCCCATGATGATCCAGTTCATCCGCCAGTGCGCCGCCGAGGACATCCTGCTCGCTGCGATCTGTCACGGCGGGTGGATGCTCTGCTGCACCGACGTCCTGAAAGGCAAGCGTGCCACCAGCTTCCAGGCCATCGAGCACGACATGCGCAACGCCGGCGCTGACTGGGTCGACGAAGAATGCGTCGTCGACGCCAACGTCATCACCGCGCGCAAGCCCGACGACCTGCCGGCCTTCTGCAAGGCGATCATGCAGGCCCTGACGGCGTAGAATCGGCAAGGCGGATGCACACGTCTTCCTTGCCAAACGCCTCCTGAATCGCGAAGATACACCCAACGTGCAAGGAGCGTGCGATGGTTGAAGAAACGACCCGCGGCATCGAGAACAAGTGGCTGCTGGTGATCGCGATGGCCTTGGGGGTGATCGTCGCGGTTATCTACAACGTCCACATCAACGCCGTCCGGGCCCAGCAGAAGGGGCGGATGATCGAGGTCATCGAACTGGTCCGCGATCTCGAACCCGGCGACCGGATCGAAGCCAAGGACATCACCCGCGCGGAAATCCCCCGCGCCCACGCCGAGGCCTTTGGGAAGGTCGTCCGTTGGGAGGACCGCCCCACCGTGCTCGCCCGCGGCGGAAAGGCCGTCAACCAGACCGTCATGAAGGGCGAGTTCCTGCTCTGGAGTGCCATCAGCGGATCGGCCGGCAGCCGGGCCAGCGCCAAGCTCTCCGACGGCATGGTCGCCCGCGCCCTGGAATTCGACGACAGCCAATCCCTCGGCGACCTGCTGAGCCCCAACGACACCGTCAACCTCCTGGGCGTCTTCAGCCTCCGCGGAGGCCAGCCCCAGACCTACCGCATCATCTCCGGCGTGCGCGTCCTCAACGTCGGAGGCGTCGGGGCCGCCGACGAAGCCTCCCCCGGCGGACCCCGCCGAAACTACCGCAAAATCACCATCGAGGTCTCCCCGGAAGTCTCCATCCAACTGAACAATCTCATGACTCACCTCGTCGGGCCGATCCGCTTGGAACTCAACAAATCCTCCGCCCGCCTGGCCCGCGACGCCGGGCGGATCAATCCCCAGCTCACCCCACTCGCCCAGCAGGCACGAACCACCGGAAGCCGAACCGCGCGCCCACGCACGCTTCCCCAGCCCCCCCGATAAGGCACGACGCGTGGAACTCTGGATTTCCAACCAGTACACGGACCAACGGGAAACGCAGCAGGTTCCCGACGAAAACATCGCCATCGGGCGCGACGAGGGCAACGACGTCACCCTCCGCAGTCCCTTCGTCTCACGCCGCCACGCCCGCATCGTCCGGGAAAACGGCACGTATTTCATCGAATCGCTGGGACTCAACGGCATCGTCGTAGCCAACCGCGAGGTCCCCGTCAAACACCGCGTCAAAATCGAATACGGCGACGAAATCCGCATCGGCGAGTTCAGCCTCTACATGATGCAGCCGTCCGCCAAACGAATCGCCGCAGACCAGCTCACCGCAAGCCCCCGCAAACGCGTCGTCGAACTCGAAGAATCCATGCACGCCGAACTGCTCGACCAGCTCAACCTCCGCGTGACCGGGCAGACCGGATCGGCCGACGAACAACTCGTCAAGCTCATCAAACAGAGCCTCGCCGACATCATCACCCGCCACCTCGACGACGTCGACGAGGAGATGAGAAACCATCTCGTCCGCGAATACCTCTGGCGGTCCGTCGTCACCGAACTCGCCCGCCGAGCCACCGGCAAACTCATGTACAGCTACGGGTTCGAGGGCACCGACGTCACCGACGCCCGACACGAAGAAGCCCTCGGCCGACTCATCGGCGACGTGGTCGGCTCCCAACCCCTCCCACTGCGACCCCATACCCTCAAGGACGATGTCGCCCGTATCGAAAACGACTGGAAGAATCAGTTCCAATCCCTCCGCGCCCGCATCAGCCCGGAAATTCGCGACTACATCGTCCGACGCATGCTCAGCAAGGAAATCGAAGACGTCGTCCTCGGCTATGGGCCTCTCCAGGACCTCCTGGGAATGCCCAACGTCAACGAGATCATGGTCGTTGGCAAAGACCGCATCTACATCGAAAAAGACGGTGTGCTCCAGAACACCGGGCGGAGCTTCTTCTCCGACCGCATCGTCGAAAGCGTCATCGAACGCATCATCACCCCCATCGGCCGACGGATCGACCGCTCCACGCCCCTCGTCGACGCACGCCTGCCCGACGGCTCCCGCGTCAACGCCGTCATCAACCCGCTGAGCCTCTCCGGCCCGACGCTGACCATTCGAAAATTTGCACGCATCCCCTTCACCATCGACGACTTCATCGAACGCAGAACCCTCACCGAACAAGCCGCCAACTTCCTCCGCGCCTGCGTCCTGGGACGGAAAAACCTGCTCATCTCCGGCGGGACCGGCAGCGGAAAAACCACCACCCTCAACGTCCTCGCCCAGTGCATCCCCGCCGTTGAACGCATCGTCACCATCGAAGACTCCGCCGAACTCCAGCTCCAGCAGGACCACCTCGTCCGCCTGGAGTCCCGCCCGTCCAACATCGAGGGGCGCGGCGCCTACACCATCCGCGACCTCGTCCGCAACGCCCTCCGCATGAGGCCCGACCGCCTCATCGTCGGCGAGGTCCGCGGACCCGAAGCCCTCGACATGCTCCAGGCCATGAACACCGGACACGACGGGTCGCTGTCCACCATCCACGCCAACACACCCGATGACACCATGCTCCGCCTGGAAACCATGGTCATGATGGCCGTCGACATGCCCGTCCGCGCCATCCGCGAGCAGATCGCCGCGGCTATCCACCTCGTCGTCCAGATCGCACGACTGCCCGACGGCAACCGACGCGTCACGCACGTCAGCGAAATCGTCGGCCTCGACCTCGAAACCGGACGCATTCTCACCGAGGAGATCTTTGTTCTTCGGCCCGACCCCCATCACCCGACCGTCCGCACCCTCGCCCACACCGGATACATCCCCGAATTCGTCGAGGAACTCATCGACAACGACTTCATGACCGTCGAGGTGTTCATGTGATCTCCGCCCTTTGTTTTCCGTCATGCCCGCGAGGGCGAGCATCCAGAAAAGCCTAGCCCCGGGCATGCCCGGGGAGAACGGAACGGCGAGGGTTGACATTCCTCAGCCGGGGGCGGCTGAGCTACACGGGAGGGCGGGTGCTTGCACCCACGCGGACCCTTTTCCGGTGCGTGTTGATGAATTCGTTACATTTGCAGAAGCCGATTGCCACGGCCGTCTCGGGGGTGCCTGCTGGCGTAACATCAAAGCGTAACGAAAAGTAGCCTGTCCCTTTTATCCCCTTGTCTCATCACCCCAGCATCGCCAGCAACAGGATCATGCCGTTGAACAGGGCATGGATGACGATCGGAGGGGTGAGTCGGCCCGTGCGTTCGTAGTTGTAGCCCAGCACGACCCCCAGAGCGAACAGCGCTGGGATATTTTGCAATTCGCGATGCGTCAGGGCGAACAGGCCCGATGCGACCAGCACCGCCGACCAGGGCCCGAGGTACCGCCTCAGCATCGACTGGACCAGGCCGCGGAAAAGCAGTTCCTCCAGCAGCGGCGCGAGGACGGCTGCGGAAATGAAGATCAGCCCCTGCCAGACCACCGAAACCTCAGCGAACCAATTCAGCAGTGCATGCGGCTGCTGGAGCCGGTCGGGCAACACCGCCTGCATCGCCAGCACCAGCCCGATGCACACCGGGAAGACCCCCAGGTACCCCATCACCCCGCGGAGCAGATCGAACCCCCAGTGCCGAACGCACAAACCCATCCCCCGCCGGAGTCCCAGCGGGAATCCCCATCGGCCGACGATCAGGCACGCCGCCAGCGCGGGCAACTGCCCCAGCAGACTCGCCAGGATCATCCGATGCGGTTGTGCAAGCCCTCCGATTCGCAGCAGCTCGTTCAACAGCGCCGCCAGCGCGAACCAGACCACGAAGACCGGCAGGATATGCAGCGGGTGAAGCTGGTTCCGGCGTCCCGGGGCGGCCTGCAGCGAGAGCTTCCGCGGATGCCGCAGCCGAAGCGCCCCCCACAATCCCAGCACCAGCACCCCCACCGCCAGCAGGGCGACCATCGGCTTGTCGAGGGTCTCCCGCATCGGTCCGGTGGGCTGGGTGGTCGGCTGGACCTGAGCCCAGGCCGACAGCAACATGGCGTGCAACGCAGCGATCATCGAATCTCATCGGGTTCTGTGTTCGAGCTTGCCCGGCAAGGCTCTCGCGACAATCGGTTGA
>CAYMAP010000053.1:0-14047 GCA_964388425.1 uncultured Planctomycetaceae bacterium | reverse complement strand
GCCGGGCCGGGCAAGGGCGCGCGATCCTGCAGGAGGAAAGGTCAGGTTGTCTTGAATCGCACGTCCCCGGTCGGTTATGCTGGACGGCTCGACGCGGTGCCCGGTCACGGACAGGTCGGGCTGGTCTGCCAGGGAGGGCTTATCCATGGCGGGGCGTGCGGATTGCCCAGTCGGTCGGACCGGCTGAATCGCGAGTGCACGTGGTGCGAATGAATCAAGATAAAAGGCGGTTTTAACCGATTCCTTTGTTGTAACGGACATGTAGCGACGGAAGACAGTGCGCCGCGGATATTGTACAGGCCGGATGGCGCGGAATGTAACCTTCTGTCATAGCGTCCGTTGGAAAGGAACGGAAGCCGTGAATACCCGAATCATGGCCGCGGTGGTGCTGCTGGCGACGGTGGTGTTGCTGACCGGCTGCGGCGACCAGAATGCGCCGGCGGAAAGTTTTTTCAAAACCGGCAAGTGGCGTTTTCTCTCCCCGGAGAAGAACATCGCCAAGCCTGACCAGGCAGAGGTCAACTGGATCATCCAGAGCATGGGTGAACTGGATGAGACCGAGGAAATGTATCCCAACGCGACCCGTCCGAAGCCCGAGGACTGGGTGTACATTGACGAGGATTACGTGATCGGCCCCACGGACATCGTGAACATCAACATCCTGGACCTCTACGCCGAGGGCCTGGAGACCGTGCTGCAGCGTGAGGTTTCCGACAGCGGGTATCTCGACGTGCCCCAGGTCGCCGACCGGGTCAAGGCCGAGGGCCTGACCCAGCAGCAGTTGGTGGCGCGGATCAAGCAGGCGTACCAGGATGCGGGGATTCTTCGCGAACCGGTGGTGTCGGTGACGGTGGTGGCGCGACGTCAGCAGACGTTTTCGATCATGGGTTCGGTCATTCGGCCCGGGACGTACAACATTGTCCGGCGGGACATGAGACTGCTGGAGGCGCTGGCGTTGTCGGGCGGGGTCGCCGGGGCGCAGAACATCGAGTACCTCTATGTGATTCGACAGGCACCGGCGATTCGCAAGTCGGAGATTCCCGCCGGCAGCAGCGCCCAGCCGAAAAACTCACCGGGTCCGGCGCCCGATCAGCCGCTGCGCGACAGCCAGACCCGCAGGGGTGAACTCGATCGACTGCTGGGCTCGACGGGCGGTACGGGCGCGATGCACTTCGCCGAAACCGTCGGCGGAGCCCCGGCCGATTCGGCTGCGACGGACCCGCTGACACCGAACGAGGACTCGCTGAGCGAAGCCATCACCGGTCCGTCGTCTACACCGGCTACGGGACAGGCCCCTGCCCCAGCCGAAACAGCCGACGACACCACGGCCGGGGCCGCGACCGCGCCGACGCTGGACGAGGCCATCCAGAACCCCGCCACGACCGCCCCCAGCGCCCGCAAGACCCATCGCTGGGTCTACCGCGACGGGCAATGGGTGCGCGAGGAGGTGACGGAGACAGCCCCGGCGACGCAACCCGAGCAGGCCATCCCCGCCCCCCCGAGCACGGCCTCCCAGCCCGTACAGGACGAGGCGCCCCGCGCCGCCCGCTCGCTGCCGGCCATGCCGGGCCTGAAAAAACAGCCCACCAGCCCGGAGGATCCCTTCGGCTGGGCCGATATGGAAAAAGAGGACCTCGTGCGTGTGATCGCCATCAACCTCGAGAAGCTCCAGAGGGGCGATTATCGACAGAACATCGTCATCCGGGAAAACGACGTCGTTCAGGTACCCGATATAGAAATAGGCGAATTTTACATCATGGGCGAGGTCCTTCGCCCGGGCGTCTACAGCCTGACGGGCCGAAAAATCACCGTCAAGCAAGCTCTGGCGGCGGCGGGAAATCTCGGCCCGCTGGCCTGGCCGGAAAACTCCGTGCTGATTCGCAGAATCGGCAAGAACCAAGAGCAGATTATCCCGTTGAATGTTGAGAAGATCATCCGGGGCACGGACCCGGACCTGTACCTGAAACCCGACGACGTGATCGCGGTCGGGACGGCTTGGCAGTCGACGTTCCTGGCGGTGCTGCGGAATGCGTTCCGCATGACGTACGGCTTCGGGTTCATTTACGACCGCAACTTCGCCGACCCGTTGACAATTTACCCCAACAGCAAACGATTCAAGGGCTTATAAACACGGCTCGCCGCCGGAGGCAACGCTGGGACACGTGAGCGAAACCGACGCACAATCTGAACTGCGGACCCATGAGAAGTCCTCCCGACTGGCCGATCTGGTTGTCGAGGAGGAGGTCGCCAACACCATCCCGCCTCTGGCCTGGCTGAAGGCGGCGGTCATCGGGATGCTGATCTGCGGGTTCTACTACGACGAACTCGTCAACATGAGCCGGAAGTTCCTCGCCGACTCGAACACCTCACACGGCTTCATCCTGCCGTTGTTCAGCCTGTACATGCTGTACACCTGGCGACACCGGTTGTATTCGGCGGAGCGCAGGGTTTGCCTGTGGGGCCTGGGCGTGGTGCTGCTGGCGGTCGTCATCCGGGCCGCGGGGGTGCTGTGGATTCACAACAACTGGATCACCCAGTTGACTCTCCCGCTGCTGATCTGGGGAACGGTCCTGTACCTGGCCGGTCCGCGGATCGCGTGGATTGCCATTGTTCCCGTCGCGCTGCTGGTCCTGGGCGTGCCCCTGCCGGATCGCCTATACAACATGATCGCGCTGCCGCTGCAGAATTTCGCAGCACGGATGTCGGCGGGGCTGTTGACGCTCTTCGGTGCGAACATCCAGCAGACCCAGTCGTTCTTGAAGGTTCAGAGCATCAACGATCCGACGAAATGGCATCCGCTGCAGGTCGCCGAGGCGTGCAGCGGGATGCGGTCGCTGATGGCGTTCGTGGCGATGGGGTTGATCGTGGCGTACATCGAGGACCGCAGGCCCTGGCAGCGGGTGGTTCTTCTGCTGGCGGGCGTGCCCATCGCGGTGGTCATCAACGTCATCCGGGTGACGGTGACCTCGGCGATGTTCTGGATCGACCAGCGGGAGTTCGGCGAGAAATTCATGCACACCGCCATCGGCATGATCTTGCTGATTCCGGGCCTGTTGCTGCTGTTCCTGCTGGGGCGGGTGCTCAACGCGGTGTACGTCGAGGAAGAGGTCGAAGACGACGACGAGAGCTCCCCGGAGGACTCGGGCGAAGCCTCGGCGGAGGCAGGCTCATGACGACATCGACGACCGACACGACGAGGCAACCTGAATCCGCCGTCATGCCCCGCGAGGTCAAGGTCGGGTGGATTCATTTCGGTATCCTGGCGGGGTTCCTGCTGGTGATGGCGGTAGGCTGGAGCTTGGGGATGCGGCAGTTGGGGGTGTGGACAGCCAAGCGTCCCGTCGCCTGGCCGGTGGGGGTGGCGGTCGACAAGGAGACCTTCCAGTTGACGTCCCTGCCGGAACGGATCGGCCCCTACCGGGTGGTGGAGGAGACCGAAGCCCGGGACGATCTGCTGGACACGCTGAAGATCGCCACCACCTTGGACAAGCGCCGCTACGACAGCCGAACCAGCAACTGGTACTCCAACCGCGTGTACGAGGACACCCGCGAGCCGGACAATGGCGTCTACCGCAACTGGGTGCTGGACATCGTGTTTTATACGGGCGGGGAGGTCACCGTCCCGCACGTTCCGGACGTGTGCATCCTCTCCGGCGGGTCCCGTACGACCGGCCGGGAGATTCTCACCGTCGACCTGCCCGGCGGGAAGCCCCCCTGGCGGGAGGACGTGCCGATCGCCGCGCTGTTCTATGAACCGCTGGCCGTCGCCGAAGACCCCACGCTGGCCGGGACGGTGGAGTTTGTGCAGTATTACCTGTTCAGCGTCAACGGCCGACCCGACAGCAGCCGGGAGAGCGTCAGGCTGGCGCTGATTAACCCGTTCCAGCGCTACGTGTACTACGCCAAGGTTCAGTTCCTGCCTGCCAGGCCCGTGTTCGACCGCGAGACCGCCAACGCCAAGGCGCGTGAGTTCATGCAGATCATGTTGCCCGAAATACTCAAGCAACTGCCCTCCGAGGCGTACATCGATCGCTACGCCCGGGAGGCTTCCCACGAAGACCAAGCCACCGAGAGGTAACCGATGGCCAAGCGAAAACGTCTGAATCGTCGCGCCCTGATTGTCCTGAGCATTCTGGGGGGCCTTGTGGTGCTGGGAGGGGTCGCCTACTGGATCAAAAAACTCCCGAAGGACCCCGCCCCGTTCATCGCCGAGGCCGAGGCTGCCATGGAAGCCGACCCCCCCGACTACGAATCGGCCATGCGGAACTACCAGATCGCCCTGGGGCACGAAGGGAACAACCCGAACGTCGATCACATGTATCGGCTGTCGGAAATCGCCATGGAGCGTGCGGCCAACGACCCCACGATCACACCCGAAAAACGCCGGAGCACCCGGCAAATGGCGATCCAATATCTCCACGACTGTATCGTGCGGGATGCGAGCTATCTCAAGGCCCGCGAAGACCTCTCGGACTATTATTTTGCAATGGCCAGACATCTCGAGCGCTGGGACCTCTGGAAACAAACGATCGATCACCTCGACGCCATCATCGCCCAGGAGCCCAGCGCGAACATGTATTTCCGCCGGGGCATCGCCAAGAGCTTCCTGGCCCGTTCCGACCCGAAATATCAGGACCAGGCCCTTGATGACCTCCGCGAGGCCATTGAACAGGACCGCGAAAACACGGACTACTGGCTGCAGTTGGCTCGGTATCTCGAAGCGCTCGAGCGCCCCGAGCAGGCGGAGGAAATCTACCGTCAGGCCCTCGATGCGTTGCCGGGCAACGCGCGCATCCGCGTCCAGTATGCCCGGCTGCTGCAACGTCTGGATCGCAACGAGGAGGCCCTGGAGAAGATCCGCCAGGCCGTCCGCGCCGAACCCGATTCCGCCGAGGGACTCATCGCCCTGGCGCAGTACACCATGGGCAAGGGCGAACTGGACAAGACCGAGGAGCTGCTCGACCAAGCCCTCCAGATCGATCCCACCGAAGTGCGGATTTACGATCTCCAGGCGACAGTCGCCCGCCGGCGGAACGATCTGCCCAAGGCCATCCAGTCCATCCGCAACGGCCTGGATGCACTCCAAGAGCGCAAACCGGACAACACGGCGATGCGACAGCGGATCGACCGCGCCCGCGCTGTGCTCAACTACCTGCTGGCCAACAATCTCCTGGACCTGTCTCAGTCTGTCGAGCAAGACCAGCGCGACCCGAAACTCCTCGCCGAGGCTCGCGAAGCGCACAACATTCTACGAAAGCTCGCGCCCGATGACGGCCGACAGTACGCCATCGCCGGTCGGCTGGCCATGGCGGAAGAGGACTGGGCGTCCGCCCGCAAGAGCCTCGAACAGGCCATGGAAACCGGCGGAAATATCGCCGCTGCCAATCAACTGATCGAGGTCTACAACAAGCTCGGGCTGCCCGGCCGGGCTGAAGCCCTCGTCGACCGCATCCTCAAAATGCCCAGCCACGTCAACAATACCTACTTCCTGCTGCGCAAGGCCCAGTATCGGCTTAACGCGCGGGACTACGACCTGGCCGGCCGACTGATCCGACAGGTCCTGGAAAGCGAACCGGACAATGCCCTGGCGCTTCGACTGAAGCGGGCCCACGACGTCGCCATCGGCAAGGTCACCGAGGTCGCCGGCGGGGAAAACGAACAGGACCACCGCATCATGCGCATGATGGTGACCCGCCGGGCCCAGGAACTCATGATGAGCGGCAAGACGGACGAGGCCCTGAAACTCATGGAAGCCCTCCATGAACAAGACCCCGACGATCTGGGCCTGTTCGTCCAGTTGACCCAGCTTCGCCTGGAGGCCGGTCAGCGGGACCGGGCCATCAGCGAGGCCCGCAGAATGATTCAGGCCCATTCCGACAACGAGCAGCTCAAGCACATGGTCTCCCTGCTGGAAGAACGCGATCCGCAGAAACGCTTCGAGCTGGAGATCAAATACACCGACACCTACGAAGACCCCCTGACCCGCGCCCTGATCCGGTACCGACTCTGCCAACGTTACGACAAAAAGGACCAGGCTGAATCCTTCCTCCAGGAAGCCCGGAACATCGATCCGCAGAACCCGTTCGTGATCCGGACTGCCTTCGAACACGCCCTGCAGAAACGCGACTGGGCCGGGGCCGAGGCCATCATCAACGATCTCAAGAAACGTCAGGACGATATGGCGTCGTGGTATCAGGCCCGCCTGAAAGTAGCACGCGGAGAATTCGAGCAAGCGATTCCCTACATTCAGGAAACCCTCAAGGCCATACCTCACATGCTCAGCGCCCGGCTGCTGATGGCCGGGTGTTATGTGGAAACCGATCAGCTCCCGCGCGCTAAGGACGAGTACGAAACCATCCTGGCCAATCAGACGACGCACGTTCAGGCAATGATCGGGCTGGCGAAGATCGCCCAACACCAGGGCCGGACCGAGGACCATCGGCGATGGGTCCGCCAGGCCCACCAACAGCCCGCCGGCCAGGCCGACCCCTACATCCGGGAGTGGTACCTCCGCCTGATCGTCGAACCCAACGACCCCCGCGCCGCCATCGCCCAGCGGGAAAACCTTCTGACCCGCAATCCCGACAATCTGGACAACACGTTCCGCCTGGCGAATCTCTACGAGGAAGATCGGCAGTACGACAAGGCCGAACAACTCCTCCTGCAGGTCTACGCCAAGGCAGCCGACAAAGTCGCCCTCGTGCCGACGGTGGCGAATTTCTTCGTCCGACGGGACCACACCAGCCGGGCGGACAAACTCTTTGTCGACCTCCTCAAGGAAACCACCGACCCCCAAAAACGAGCTGACATCTACATCGCCTACGCGAATTTCCTCTCCGAGACCGACCCCGGCTCGGCGGAGGGCATGTATCAAAAGGCCCTCGACGCCGCCCCGAAGTATCCCGAGGGATATCAGGCCCTGGGTAATTTCTACGCCCGCCAGGCGCAGACTCTGGAGTCCCGCGGGTTCGTCGACCGCGCCAAAGTCAAATGGAAGCAGTCGGTCGGCATGGCCGAAAAATCCCTGGACCTCGATCCCGACAGCCGGCAGGCAGGGGTGATTCTCAATCG
The DNA here is from genome assembly GCA_964388425.1 of uncultured Planctomycetaceae bacterium. Classification (GTDB taxonomy): domain Bacteria; phylum Planctomycetota; class Phycisphaerae; order SM23-33; family SM23-33; genus CAYMAP01. Next base: position 6,976 of record CAYMAP010000053.1, on the reverse strand, counting down.
TCGGCTGATCGACGCCGGCTTGTACGACCGGGCGATGAAGGGCTTCCAGGCACTGCGCAACGAAGACCCCGACGACGTCGCCGTCCACGTCGGGCTGGGGCTCTGCCATCTCCGCCAGAACCAACTCGACCGGGCCATGAAACAATTCAACCGCGCCCTGGAGATCGATCCGAATTCGCCCGACGCCCTGGTCTTCCGATCAGAAATTTACCGTTCGCGGGGCATGTACTTCGAGGCGGTCCGGGATATCGAACGCGCTTTGAGCATCCGGTCCAATGTCCAACTCATGATGGACCGCGGACTGCTCTACCGCTCCATGGGTGACATGGAATCCGCCCAGCGCGCTTTCGACCACGTCATCGCGCGGTATCCGGACTACCTGCCGGCCTATCGGAATCTGATGGAACTCTTCGCCATCCAGCAGAAATGGGTGCCTCTGGATCGGCTGGCGAAGGTGGGGATGGAACAATTTCCCCAGAGCCCCTACTTCCCGATGATGGTCGCCCGACGATGGGACGCCGCAGACCGACAGGATCTGAAAATCCGCTGGCTGCAACGGGCGGTCCAGATCGCGCCGAACGACGTCTCGCTGATCCGGCAGTGGATGGAAGCCCTCATTCAGGCCGAGCAATGGGCGCAGGTCCAGGCCCTGACCAACCAGTACGCCTCCCGCCCCGAGCACGCAGCGGGCATCGCCGGTCTGCAGGCCCTGGCGGCGGCGCGGTCCAACCCCGACGCCCAGTTCGATATCAAGCCTTTCCTGAAGGCTCTGGACCAGGCCCGCGCGGACGGGGACATCCTGTACCTGCTGAAGCTCATCGAACAGGCCGGGAACCTGGAAACGCTGCTGGCCCATTCTGCCGACATAATACAAGTTACGCCCCAGACCTGGCAGATACACTACGGACTGGGCAACGCCCTGCTGCGCGCACGCCGGTTCGAGCGGGCCCGGCAGCGGTTCGAGCGGGCCCTGGAACTCTGCAAGATCCCGCCGTCCCGATCGGCCATCCAGTCCAACCTCGCCCATGTCTATGAGGGCATGAAACAATACGACCAGGCAGCCCGACAGTATGAAGCCATGCTCCAGCGCGACCGCTACAACGTGCCGGCCCTGAACAACCTGGCCTACCTGTACGCGGACAAGCTGGGCGAACCGGCCAAGGCCCTGCCTTATATCGAACGGGCCATGCGTCTGCAACCTGGCGACTCGAACCTGGTGGACACCTATGCGTGGACGCTGGCCCAAATGGGCAAATACCTCAAGGCGCGGGACGCCCTGCAGGACCTGCCCCAGTTCAAGTCGCCCCTCAGCGCCGGGCCGACCAGCGTGGACGCGACCTATCACCTCGGATATGTGCTGGAAAAAACCGGCGACCTCCCCGGCGCTTTGCGTTACTATCGCCAAGCGCATGAGATGCTGAAAAATCAACCGGCCCACCCGCTGTACGAGACCGTCACCGACGCCGTCCGAAGGGTGGAACGCAAGACCGCTCGCAGTGCCGCATAAGGAGTAGATCGTATGAGCCTGGTTCCCACACGCGAAGAAGTACCCCAGTTCGCGAAATACAGCGGCATCCCCGGCCCCAAACCCCCCGCTGCCGCCGCCGGGGGCGGATTCTCCGCCAAGGATCTCCTGCGCATCCTCCGGAGAAGAAAATGGCTGATTCTCATCTGCATCGTGCTCTTCTCCGGCGCGGGTGTTCTGACGACGTTCCTCTGGCTGAAATTCCGTCCGACCTACCAGGCCTTCGCCTACCTCGAAGTCAACCCGCCCCGCCACACGGTCCTGGGAACACGCGGAAACGAATTTCTTCCCGGCGAGATGATGGCCCGCCACATGACCAGTATCGCCCAGGCCATCTCACATGAAAAAGTCCTCCGCGAAGCCATCCCCAAAATACGCAACACCCAGTGGTTTGCCGAAACCCAACAGAACGCAACGAACGTCGTAGATGAATTGATGGAAGGCGTCAACATCGATGTCATGCCCAAAAGCAATTTCATCATGGTCTCCATGGAAGGCCAAAAACCCCAGGATATTACCCAGATCGTCAATGCCGTCGCCGACGCCGCCGTCGAAGACACCCGCGAACTCGACCAGACCGACAAGCAGGGAGAGATCGAACAGCTCAGGGATGAACGACGAGACCTCCTGAAACTCCAGAAGGATTCCCTCGATACCATCAAGGAAATCAAAAGCCGGGGAATGGGCGAAGCCCTCGAATCCGAACGGACACTCCAGCTTCGGCAGATGCAGCTCGAACGCCTCTACAGCGAACAGCAGGAAATGTACATCGCGGCCCTCCGCGGCATGAAGAACATCGAGGGCATGACCAACGAGGAGATGGCCGAGCTGCCCGAAATCCAGAGCTACGTCAACATGGACCCGAAAATCCAGACTCTGGAAATGCAGGTACTGAACCTATCGATCGAAATCGAACGGTCCTCCGAGGAAGGACCCATCAATGAAAATCACCGCATGATCAAAGGTCTCAAACGCCGCCTCGATGTCGTCAAACGCAAGCTCGAAGAACAGCGACAAAAGGTCACCCGCAACGCCATCGAACAGATGAAACAGCTCCGCCAGTCCCAGTATCTCGCCTCCGAGGCCCAGTTTGAGGAAATCTCCCGGAAACGGCAGGAAAACGACAAAAAACTCAAGGTCATGGAAATCCAGAAGACCACCCTTGAACAATCCCAGGAAACCAAACGACAGGCCGAGGAACGCATCAAGTCCCTCGACAACCGCCTCATGGACCTCCGCCTGCTGATGCGCGGCGAGCAGCAGGTCACCCTGCGGCGCATGGCGGTGCTTCCCCAGAAACCCTCCAAGCCCAAGTACATCATCATGGTCCCGCTGGGCGTGTTCCTCGGCATGATCATCGGAGTGGGCCTGGCGTTCCTGCTGGAGTTCATGGACACCTCCATCCGCGCTCCGTCCGACGTCAACCGCCGGATCGAACTGCCCATGCTCGGTATGATCCCCCACCTCGACGACGTCGAGGAAGATATCGACGATATCCGTCTGGTCACCGCCAGCAAGGTCGACACCCTCATCGACGAAGCCTTCCGGCAGGTCCGCACGAACCTGGCGTTCTCCAGCTCGACCCGGCCTCACCAGTCGCTGCTGGTCACCAGCCCCATGCCCGAGGACGGCCGAACCACGGTAGCGATGAACCTCGCCCACGCCATGGTCTCCGCCGGGCAGAAAGTCCTCGTCGTCGACGCCAACTTCCGCCAGCCCATGCTCCGAAAGCTCTATCCCGACAGCCCCCAGGGCGGGCTTTCCACCGTACTCAGCGGGCAGGAAAACTGGGCCGACGCCGTCCATGACATCACGCCAGGCCTGAGCCTCCTGACTTCGGGGCCCATCCCCCCGAACCCCACCGAACTGCTCTCCAGCGAGTCCATGCGAAGGCTCATCCAGGAACTCGCCAGCCACTACGACCGCATCCTCTTCGACTCCGCGCCCTGCCTCGTGGTCTCCGACGCCCTCGCCCTGAGTACCATGGTCGACGGTTCCCTCCTCGTCGTTCGCGCCGGCGTCAACTCCCACGGCGTGGTCCAGCGGTCACGCGATACCCTGCTTCGGCTGGGCTCGCACATCTTCGGCGTGGTCCTCAACGGCGTGAAAGTCACCGCCGGCGGATACCTCCGCAAGAATTACGAAACCTTCTACGAATACCGCGAGGCTCCGCAACTGCCCTCCACCGTCACCGCTCAGGACGATTGAATCGGCCCAGCCATCCGCCGGGCTGATAACTCGCCTGGACGGAAATCCTGTCTGTCCGGTTTCCCTTTGCTCTTTGCCACTGCCCCACCTGCCAGGCTCTGTGGGCTGATGAGCCGGGTCTTTCCCCCCCGACCGATTCCGTGTACGCTGGTCCGTTTCCAGGAGCACCACCATGAACACACTGGCCATCATCGGAGCCGCCGGGCGCATGGGCCGACGCCTCAGCGCCCTGGCGATCGAGGGGGAGGTCTTCGACCTCGCCGCCGCCCTCGAACAAGTCGGACACGAGGACCTCGGCAAGGACATCGGCGAGCTGGCCGGCATGGGACCGTTCGGGCTGGCCGTCGCCGACGCCCTGTCCGACCACCCCGACGTCGCCGTCGACTTCTCCCTGCCCGAGGGAACCATGCACTGGCTGCCTGTCCTTCGTAAAAAGGGCGTCCCGCTGATCCTCGGCACGACGGGCCTGACCGAAAGTCAACTCGCCGAACTTGCCGACTCCGCCTCCGACATCCCCGTCGTCCACGCCAGCAACTACTCCGTCGGCATGACCGTCCTGTTCGAGCTGGTCGGGCAGGTCGCCGGCGCCCTCGGGCCGGACTACGACATCGACATCGCCGAAACCCACCACCGCTTCAAAGCTGACGCACCCAGCGGGACGGCTCTGACGCTGGCCAAAAACATCTGCGCCGCCCGCAACGTCGAACCCGGCGAGACGCTCGTCTACGGCCGGGGCGGAAGAGAGCCCCGCCAATCCGGCGAGATCGGCATGCACGCCCTGCGACTGGGCGACACCGTCGGCGAACACAGCGTCCACTTCGGCTGCCTCGGCGAGACCGTCACCCTCAGCCATTCCGCCCACACGCGCGATACCTTCGCGCGCGGAGCCCTCCGCGCCGCCGAATGGGTCGTCGGCAAAAAGCCCGGCCTCTACGACATGACCGACGTGCTGGGACTGTAGCCAATGCCGAATGTCGAATGGGAAAGTCGAATCGGGAATGGACCGGTTCCGCATCGCACTCCGCACTTCGCATATCCTGAAATGAGATGTCATGACCGAACAGAATCCCCCCGTCGACCAGATGTGGAAATCCGAAGAGATGGCCCGGAAGTTCCTGGCTGAACAGTCCAGGCGATTTCCCTGGCAGGACCGAACGGCCGAGGTGCTCCAACGACTCATCACCGGCATGGATCGGCCCATCGGATCGTTCCTCGACGTCGGCTGCGGGGGCGGACGGATCGCGCTGTGGGTCCTCGAGTCCTGCCCCGACACCCGAGCCGTCCTGACCGACTTCAACGAGACCATGCTCGCCGCGGCCGGGGAAAACGTCGGCAGCGTGACGGATCGGCTGACGCTCGTACCGGCCGACCTGACCGACGCAGGCTGGTCCGCCGCCCTGGCCGACCAGGGACCCTTCGACCTCGTCGTCAGCGGCTTCGCGATCCATCACCTCGCCCACGAGCGCAAACGGGACGTCTACCGCGACATCTTCCAGATGCTCCAGCCCGGCGGGCTGTTCGCGAACCTCGAACACGTCCGGTCGGCCTCAAGCTGGGGCGAATTGCTCTTTGACACATGGATCGCCGACCACCTTGCCGACCACCACGCCCTGCCCGAGGGCCAATCGAAGGAAGAATTCCTCGAACAGCTCCGCCATCGCGCCGACCGCGCGGGTGACGTGCTCGTCCCCGTCGGCGAGCAGTGCGATTGGCTGCGGGACATCGGCTACGCCGACGTCGACTGCTTCATGAAAATCTTCGAAGGTGCCCTCTTCGGCGGGAGGAAACCGGCGTGAGTCCGCCTCGGGAGTTGCCCGTCCGTCCCCTGGGGATCTGCGTCTATCCGGTCCGGGGTCGCGGTGCCGAGGCCGAGTACCTCCTGCTCCGCCGGCACGCCGACGAGCCGGACATCCCCGGCGTCTGGCAGCCGGTCAGCGGGACCATCGAACCCGGCGAGGCCGCGTGGCAGACCGCCGTCCGCGAACTCCGCGAGGAGACCGGCCTGAAGCCGACCGAACTGTACTCGGCCAACATCGTCCAGCAGTTCTACAGTCACGTCGACGACTGCATCATCATGTTCCCGGTGTTCGTGGCGTTCGTCGAGGACGGGGAGGTCGCGCTCTGCGAGGAACATGACGGGCACGTCTGGGCCCAGACCGACCAGGCGGAAATTCATCTCGCCTTCGAGCAGCAGGTGACCTCGCTGCGGGAGATCGATCGGCGGTTTGTGCGTCGCCCGCCGTGCGAGCACCTGCGGATTCCGCTGCTGGGCCTGCACCGCGGGGGCAGCGACTCGTGATCGAGCACCCCTGGGACCTCACGCCGAAGCAGGCCGTGGCGTTGCAGCGGGAACCGGCCGATCAGATCCGCATCGAACCCCTCGCCGAGGCCCGCGACGCCAGGCCGGTCACGTTCCCGTACGTCTCGGGACTGCTGAGTTTTCGCGGCTCTTCAACGCAGTAAAAATCGCAACCCTGTGCGAGCAGCGAACCATGGACCACCCAGCCGATCCGCCTTCTGAATTCCGTCTTCTCTGCCCTTGCCTCTTTTGCCTCCGGGCAAGGCCTCGTATAATCCGCCTCGGAAGACAAGGACATCGGCCATGAGCAAACACGTGACGGTCGCGATGCTTTGCGGGCTGGCGTCGGGGATGGTCGGCTGTACCGCCTCGACCCCGACCGGCGGGACGCTCCAGCAGCGCCTCCAGGACGAGAACCCCTCCGTCCGCATCGACGCCATCGTCCAGGCCGCCGAACAAAACGATCGCACTGTCCTGCCCCTGCTGGTCGACCGTCTGAACGATTCGCAACGCGACGTGCGGTTCTTCGCCGGACTCGCCCTCGAGCAGATGCTCGGTCCGCAGCGTTGGAAGCGGTTCGGCTGGGTCTCGTGGGACCCGCCCGCCCAACGCGAACAGGCGATCGAAAAACTGCGGAACTGGCTCGAACGGCAACGCGCAGGTGACTCAGCCGACACGAAGCCGACGGGAAACGCTTCGTGAACCCGAGTTCCCAGAGAGCGGGCTCTGTCTCACACGTATACCTCAGCCGCCCCCGGCTGAGGTTGGAACAGGTAGAATCTTGGGTTGGCAATGAATTCTCACGGCCGAGGCGGCTCGACCAGCTCACCGCTGAACGGCTGTGCTACACGATCAATGGCTTTTGAGAGAGAACCCAGCAGGAAAAACGCGTCCGACAGGCCCTCATGAAAAAAACGTTCGACAGGCCCTCATGAAAAAAACGT
>CAYMAP010000052.1:0-14090 GCA_964388425.1 uncultured Planctomycetaceae bacterium | reverse complement strand
GCGGTCTGGCCGGAGACCATGCTCCCGCCGGGCATGAACCGCCAGTTGCTCCAGGCCGACCTGCGGGGACTCGACGAACAGGCCTTACGGAACATTACCGCGCTGCTGTTCAACCCGCGCGACGCAAGGCGGCACGAGTCGGCGTTTCTGCGGGCGAACGTTCTGCGGGTCGTCGGGCCGGACCGACCCGAGGTGTACCGCACGGCCGCGGCAAGATACGTCCTGGGGCGATTCCTCCAGCCGGCGGATTTCGCGGAACTCTCCGATGCCCAGGTCGCCGCCCTGGCGAGGAAGCTCGGCCTGCCTCGGAACGGAACGGACGAACCGCCTTCGCTCGAGGCGCTTCGGGCGGCGGTGGGCTGCTTCGTGCCGGGCGTGCTGGCGGTGATGGATGCACCAGCGTTGCGTGACGCGTCGTCGAGGCTGGGCGTACCGGTCCAGCCCGGAGTCCCCGCCGATTCGCTGCGCAGTCAGATCGCGCGGGCGCTGCCGGGCGGATTCCCGGCGATGAGCGAACTGCTCTCGACCCGGCGGTGCCAGGCCCAGATGCTGGCGGTCTGCTCGATTCTGCTGGACTGTCCGCTGCTGATCGGGGGGACGTCGATTGCACCCAACCCCCGCCCGACAGGGGACTGGGACCGATGGATGTTCGAGAATCGCGTGCTGTGGTTTGACGCCCGGGGTGCTGGGGAGACCTCCTACGCCAAAGTCCACCTCGTGCCGTTCAGCGAATACGTGCCGTGGAAGTACGACTGGCCCGGGCTGCACCGCCTGCTGCGGCGGGCCGTTCCGACGTCGATGCCGCAGCTCAACCCCGGCCGGGAGTGGACGCGGTTCTCCGTCCGGCGCGGCGACGAGTCCTGGCAGCTTGCCACGCCGATCTGCTACGAGGGCACGATCGGGCGGGTCGTTCGGCGGATGGTTCGCGCCGGCCCGAACGATCGACTCGTGCTGGTGAACCTCTCCAACGACGGGTGGTTCGTTCACCCGACGGGTCTCGGCGGTTTTTTCACCGCTCTCGCAGGGCGTCCCGACGCCTCTGGGGGGTACCAGGGCTCGACGGAACACGCCCAGCACCTCGTCCACAGCACCTTCCGGGCCGTCGAAAACCGCGTGCCGGTCGTCCGTGCGGTCAACACGGGAATCAGCGCGGCGGTGGATTCTTCGGGCCGACTGCAACAAGTCCTTGAGTTGCGGGCGCCGGATGTCCGAAAAAAGACAATGACGTCCGGCACGTTGCTCGTCCCGGTGCGTGTGGATCGTCGGCAGACGGTCTACCAGCGGGTGGGCGACCTATTTGCCGGGGTTGTCGCCGTCGCCGCCGGCGTGTTGGCGGTGGCGTTGGTACGAAACCAGAGATCGGCGGAAACGCCCACGGGAACGGATTCATGATGGACTGGAAATTCATGCTCCTCGCTGTCCTGGCGGCCCTGGCGGTCGCGGGCTGTTCCGGAAGCGGGGCGGGGGCCGGTTTCGGTGAACGCGAACCCGGCCTGGCCACGGACCGCGCCCGCGTCGACGCCCGCGCCGTCCTTCAGCAGGCGGCCGTCAGCGACGATCCCATGACCCGCGCCCATGCGATGGAGGCGATGGGCGAGGTACTCGGCCGACAGGGCGGGAGCATGCTGCTGCAGTCGCTCAACGACAAGTTCGTCGTGGTCCGATACGCCGCGGCAATGGCGCTGGGTGAGATTCGCTACGAACCGGCCCGGCAGCGGCTGATCGAGATCGTGCGGAGCCCCGGCAGCGACCAGCGGGTGGTCTGCGCCGCCCTCTACGCCCTCAGCCGACTGGGCAATACCGACTACGCCGGACAACTCGGCGCGCTGTTGCACAGCGACTTCGCGCTCGGCCGGGCCGCCGCGGCCGAGGCGATGGGCAAAATGGGCGAGCCGTCGGCCATCGGCCCGCTCAAAAGCGGCTACGCCCAGGAAGAAGACCCCGCCGCCCAGGTCAGCATGGTCGAGGCGCTGGCCCGGCTGGGCGATTCGCGGAGCGTCCGCATCCTGGAGTCCTTCGCCAACGGGTACATGCTGGACCTGCGGTTGGTGGCGATACCGGCCTTGGCGGAGATTCGCGCCCCCCGCGCGGGGATGATTCTCAAGCGGTTGCAGGAGGGGGAGAACCCCCCGCGTGTCCGCGTCGCCGCAGCCGGGGCGATGGGGACTCTTGGGCAGCCGAACCAACAGGGCTACGACCTCTGCCGATATGGGCTGCAGCATCCGCAACGAGTGCTTCGCGACGCCTACGGCGAGGGCAAGGTCATTCACGAACGCGACCTCTATTCGCTGCAGAAGCTTTCGGCGATGGGGCTCGGCGCGATCGGATCGCCCCAGGCGCTGAAGATACTGCATCCGAGCCTCGACCACGCCGACGGTTCGGTCCGGGTAGCGGCGGCGATGGCCATTCTTCAGATCGTCCAGCCCGGGACCGACCCCGTTGCCCAGCCGGGCAGCCGGGGACAGAGACCCGTCAGAAAACCTCTCGCCCCCCCCCTGGAGCGGTCCGAGGCGATGGATTAGACTTTTGTGTGGTAGCATTATATTTTTACTTGACTTAGCAAGATGAAACAGGACAATATGGCGACTGTTGACGCGAATGCGTCCGGAATTGCCAACAGAAATAAACAAGAATCGGCTCGATTGCCGATACTGCCATCGTGTTCACCACCGGCGACGCAGGCCGGTGAAAGCTGTTGCTTTTCGCGTATCTGGAACGCGGAAAGAGAGTGCTTGTCCGCATGGGAATCGGAACGGATGAGCCGGAAGGAGATGCGGTTTTGAATATTCTGACGAAGATCAGCGTTGTCTTCCTCGTGGTGGCGTCGCTGGTGGCCATGCCGGTCTTTATCAACCTCGCCGTGGCCCATGCCAACTACAAACAGCTCTACCTCGATCAGAAAGAGGCCTACAAACGCCTCGAAGCCGTCAACACCAACCGGCAGGAGCAGGTCGCGCGGTTGACGGCGGACCTCGGCAAGGCCCGCAGCGAGTCCAACCGGCAGGAGACCGTGCTGAAGTCGCGCATCGACGACCTCCAGCGGGAGAAGACCCAACTCAGGCTCCAACTGGCCAGCACCGACGGGAAACTCGACAACATCAACCTCAAAATGGCCTCGCTCAGCGAAAGCCTCAAGACCGAGCAGGGACTGGTCGCGAAAATTCAGGGTCAGCTCGATGATGCCTGGAAGGACAAAACCCGCCAGCAGAAGGAACTGATCCGCATGGGCGAACTGCTCAAGGAAGAGCGGGCCCGCGCCGACCGCCTCGCCAAGAACAGCAAGGTCCTCCGCGAGCAGGCCGAGGACATGAAAAACACCATCGAGCAGCTCAACGACAGTATCGCCAGTACGGGGCAGCAACCCGGAACGACGGTGACTGACGACCAGGCCCTCCCCGCCGCTGCCGAGCAGAAAATCACCGGGACGATCACGGCCATCCAGAACAACCTCGCCAGCGTCAACATCGGTTCCGCCCACGGGGTGAGATCCGGCATGAAACTCATCGTCTACCGGGGCGACCAGTTCGTCGGAAACCTCATGGTCGAGCAAGTCCGCGTCAATGAATCCGCCGGCGTGGTGACCGACAAACGCCTCTCGCCCCAGCAGGGCGACAAGGTTACTTCCTCCCTGGCGACCCATTAAGGAGCCCGCCATCATGGCGCAATCCACCGCATCCAACCCGGTCGAGGTCAAGGCCTCCCCGAACGTCTATACCGTGCTGATCGTCATCGCCCTGCTGAGCCTGCTGGCTACCATCGGCATCGCCGGAAACCGGCTGATGAAGCCTGCGCCGGAAGGCTACGGCATGGAGGTCGGGCAGATGTTCAGCCCCTTCGAGGAAACCCGCAAGCAGATGGAGCAGGACGCGCGGTAACCCGGCGGGGTAACGCCTCGGACGCCGACCAGCGCCGTCTCCGGGCCGGCGGTCGGCCGGTATCGGCCGGGAACAGCGCAGCGACTGCCGGGAATCGGGCAGGGCAAAGGAACCGCTGGCCATGATCTTCGACTCACTGCTGGGCATGTTTTCCACCGACATGGGGATCGACCTGGGTACCTGCAATACCCTCGTCTGCGTCCGGGGCCAGGGCATCGTCCTGAACGAGCCCAGCGTCGTCGCCGTCAAACGCGGTACGAACCGCGTCATCCAGGACGGCAACGCCGTGGGTATCGTCGCCAAGGAGATGCTCGGCAAGACGCCCGGGACCATCACCGCCGTCCGCCCCATGAAGGACGGCGTCATCGCCGACTTCGACATCACCGAGGCGATGCTCAGCTACTTCATCCGCAAAGTCCACCGCCGTCGGACGCTCATCAAGCCCCGCGTGGTCATCGCGATCCCTTCGGGCATCACGGCCGTGGAAAAACGGGCGGTCTTTAACTCCGCCGAACGCGCCGGGGCACGGCACGTCTACCTTGTCGAGGAGCCGATGGCCGCGGCGATCGGCGCGGAACTTCCCGTCACCGAACCGACCGGCTCGATGATCGTCGACGTCGGAGGGGGGACCACCGAGGTCGCCATCATCTCCCTGGCCGACATCAGCGTCTGCGAGTCCATCCGCGTCGCAGGCGACGACATGGACGAAGCCATCGTCGCCCACATGAAACGCACCTACAACCTCATGATCGGCGAGCAGACGGCCGAACGCATCAAGATCGACATCGGTTCCGCCGCCCCGATGGAACAGGAAGTCACCATCGAAGTCCGCGGGCGGGACATGATCTCCGGCCTGCCGAGGAAAACCAACATCTCCAGCGACGAAGTCCGCGAGGCCCTGAAGGAACCGGTCGGGGCGATTATCGACTGCGTGACCCGCACGCTGGAAAAGGCTGAACCCGAACTCGCCGCCGACCTCGTGGACAAGGGCATCGTCCTGGCCGGGGGCGGGTCGTTGCTCCGCGGGCTGGATACCGTCCTGGCCAACGCGACCGGCCTCGATGTCATGGTCGCCGAGGACCCCCTGACCTGCGTTGCCCGCGGCACCGCCGTCTACCTCGAAAACCTCGAACGCTGGAAAGATACCATGGACAGCGACGAGGATGAATTCTGAGGGAACGCATAACGCAAAGGGCTGAAAGAATTTCCTCGTCGACAAGCAGCAGATCATTCTGCCGGTCGAGTTTCACACCCAGACGCTGACGCTGATCCGCTTCAGCGACCAGGGCGCACAGCACGTCCAGCGGTCCATGCTGGGCGGGGTTACCGCCCTGGTCGACGCGCCGCCCATTCCCGAGCCGATCACCTGCCTGTCGGTCGTCCTGGGCGGCTTGGGCGTCCGCCGATACCTCCGCCGACGATCAATCGTCGGAAAAAGCGAAAAGGGGGGATTGGGCGCGGCGTTGTGTGGCAGTCACTCTGTCGGCAGGTAGCCGAATTCCTGCAGGATGCGCAGAGTCTGTTTGGCGACGGGGGCGGCCTGCTTTCCGCCGGACCCGGCGTACTCCAGCAGGACGGCGAAGGCGACCATCGGCTGGCGGTACGGTGCGAAGCCGGCGAACCAGGCGTGGTCTTTGCCCCGCCGGTTCGACTGGGCCGTGCCCGTCTTGCCGCACAGGTCGATGCCCAGGGGCTTTTTGTCGGCGTGCCAGTGCTTGTACGCGGTTCCGTCGCGGTCGTGGACGACCTTGTGCATGCCCTCGCGGACGGCGGCGACGTGGGGTTCGGAGATCGGCAGTAGGCGTCGCTGCTGGGGCGGGGCGCTTTCCAGCGCGATCCGGGGCGATCGGTACTCGCCTCCGCGGGCGACCGTCGCGTGGGCGGCGGCGACCTGCAGGGGCGTGGCGAGGAACTTGCCCTGCCCCACGGCGAGGAACCACCGGTCGGCGGGCCAGAAGGTCCCTCCACTGCGGTGGCTCTGGACCCAGTCCCGGCTGATGAGGAAGCCGCCGCCCTCTTCCGGCAGGCCGGTTTCGGTCGGCTCGCCGTAGCCGAACAGCCCCAGCCAGAACAGCAGCAGGTCGATCCCGAGCTTGTCGGCGATGCGGGGGAAGTAGACGTTGCAGCTTTGTTTGATGGCCTCGACGAGTTGCAGTCGGCCGTGCCCGAAGCGGTTCCAGCAGCGGAGGATTTTCTTGCCGTCCTCGGTCATGTGGACGTAGCCGGGGCAGTCGAACGATGTCGCCGGCGTGATGACCGACGCGCCCAACCCCGCCAGGGCGATGACGGGCTTGATCGTCGAGCCGGGCTCGTATCCGCCGACGATGGCGCGGTGCATCAGCGGACGATGAGCCAGCGCGAAGCGCGACTCCCGCGTGAGTTGCCCGTCCTCGTTGCGCTGCCGACCCGCCAGGGCGAGGTACTCCCGGCGGTACGTGTTGAGGTCATATGTCGGGCAGGAGACCATCGCCAGCACGTCCCCGCTGGGGACCTGCAGCACGACGATGCAGCCGTCCGAACCGGTCGATCGCATCAAGTCCGTCAGGCTGGCCTGGAGTTCGACGTCGATCGTCAGGTGGACGTCCCGCCCGTCGGCGGCCGGTTCGGACTCGGCGAGCACGCCGGGCTGACTGTACCGCCGGTAGCCTCGCGTCGGGCGGAGGAGGGGTTCCGCCATTGTTTCCACGCCGCTCTTGCCGATCAGGTCGCTGGACCAGTAGTTGTGCCGCATCCGCCGGATCCAGTGGGGCTCCTCGCGCTCGGTGAGGTTCCAGCGCTGCTCGTCCTCGCGGTAGATCGGTCCGACGGACCCGATGATGTGACAGGCGACGTCGCCGAACGGGTACCGTCGGCGATGGGCGGGTCTGAGCGTCACGCCGACGGTTCGGTTCAGCAGCAGGCGGAGATTGGCGGTCTGCTCCTCATCCAGTCCCGTCACGACGGCGTGGGGCATGAACTGCTCGCGGACGTCGCGGGTTCGTCCGTCCGGCCCGACGCGCCAGCGGTCGATCTTCCGCTGGATGCCGCGGACGACCTCGTCCAGGTCGGTTTGCATCTCGACCGCCAGTTGTCTCGCCAGCGCCCAGGTGTACTCCAGCCTTTGCTCGAAGACTTTCTCGACGTAGGGGTGATCGAGCGGGAGATTTTCCTCTTCGGCGATGGCCTTGATCTGCCTGCGCCGCCACCGCTCGTCACCGCTGAGCATCGGGTAGGCGAGGCAGAAATCGTGGCAGGGTTCGTCCTCGGCGAGGATCAACCCGTTGCGGTCCAGAATCCTCCCCCGCATGCCCTGGGGGAACTCGTAATCTTCCAGCGATCGGCTGGCCTCGCGGCGATACTCGCTGCCGTGGACCAGTTGCATCTGCACGAGCCGAACCAGCACCACGCCGAAAATCACGGCGAACAGCCCCAGGAGAATTTTCAGGCGGAGTTTGTACATGCGGGGGTGCGGTGGCTGGAGCGGCGTGTCTGCATGCGGGAAAACGGGAAGTCCCTGTCATTTCACCACAACCGACCGGCGAGACAAAACGGAAATTCGCGGCGAGGCGTCAGGAACGGACGGTAGCGTTGAGCGTTTTCCCTGCCGAGAGGGTTCGACTTCGGCCAGGGCAAAGAAAACCCGCGCGAAGAGCAACACATCACGATCCGCCGGGCATGGCCGGGAGACGATACCCGGAACATCCCGCAGGGGGCGGACGGTTACAAGGTCCGGGTTCGTCCCCGACGGGAGGGGGGCGTTGCGAGGAGCGTTCCACGGATGCCGCGCAGCAGAACGTAGGCCAGGGGCATGAGCAGTGCGGTGTAGAGGCTCGAGAGGACGACCTGCAGGAGCAGTTGCCCGTAGCCGGCCCAGCCGAGGGTCCCCTCGGCCAGGAGGGCCTGGAGGGTCACCCAGAGTCCGTGGGCGAGGAAGCAGAAGAAGGCGGCCAGGACGACCTGGGGCAGGGCGCGTTCACGGAAGAAGGCTTCGCGCATGGCAAAGACCAGCCGGACGCAGAGCACGTACAACAGGGCCATCGGTCCAATGCGGACGGGGTCGGTCAGTCCGCCGGCGGTAGTCAGGTCGACCAGCAGGCCGAGTACCCACCCGGCGAGCATGGCGTCGACGGCGGTGGGGGCGTTGAGGGCGACGAAGACCGCCAGCAGGACCAGCAGGTCCGGCCCGACGGGCCCGACCGCCAGGGCGCGGAGCGTGAGTATCGTGCCCAGGGAGGTCTGGATCATCACGACGACCCAGGCGAGGATCAGGAAGGGTATCCAGCGCACTAGGGGCCGTCTCCTTCCAGGGGGGCCAGTCGGGGCAGGACGACGTAGACGTTCCGCAGTGCGGCGGGATCGACGGCGGGGTCGACGTGGAGAATGACCATACCGGCGTTGTCGGGGTCGTCGAGGACCTCGCGGACGGTCCCGACGGTAACGGCCGCGGGGAGCCGACCGAGGTCCGGGCGGGTCTGGAGCACGTCGCCGGGTCGGATGGCGTGGGACGTGCGGACCTCGCGGGCGACGAGACCGTCCCGGCCGTCGCCGCGCGCGAAGACCTCGACGGGACGGTTCAGGGCGGGCGTCAGCGGTCGCATCCGCGCGCCGACCTGGACTACCCGGCGGTTGGCGGGGTTCTCAGCCAGGACGCGCCAGATCTGTCCGGGCAGCTCGAAGCCGCGATCCGTCACCAGCCGGACGCGGGCGGTGTACGCGCCGGCTTCGACGATCCAGCCGGCCAGGGCGGACTCGCTGAGGACGGCGAGGTTTTCCGGCAGGCTCTTGGCGCGGTCGAGGAGGAGGCGTTTCTGCGTGACGGCCATGCCCGGCTCGACGCCATCGCGGGAGCCGACGTTCACCACGCCCGTCCAGCCGTAGGGCAGCGAGCCCCGGGCGAGAATGCGCCCACTGATGAACTGCACGGGGATATCGGTCCGCGGGCTGAAGGCCCGGCTGTAGAGTGCCTGCCCGCCCGCCAGCCGCTGCCGGGCCTCGATGAGTTCGGCCCAGAGCGCGGCGTTGCGACGCTGCAGGGCGCGATTGCGTTGCTGAAGATCGCGGGCTTCGGTGCGGGTGAGTCGTTCGACGGTTTTGAAGTGGCGTTTCGTGGCGGTCACGAGGTACATCCCGCCGTCGTTGAGCGGCGCGAAGGGAAGGGAGAGCAACTGGACCGCGCCGCGCAGATCGCTTGCCGCGGCGGGTCCGAGCAGCGTCAGAACGGCCGAGGCGATCAACAGCACCACCAGCAACAGCCCGCGATTTGGTTTGACAGGGACAGCCACGTGATACCTCCTGCTCGGCCCGTCAGGATACCCTTGCGAAAGGTCGCACGCAAGCAGGAGAGAGACGAAGGATGAATCCGACGGGGTTCATTGCCAGTCAAAGGGAGTCAGGCGGAGGAAGACAGGGAGCGTGAACGGTGCAGCCATTCCGGTCGGCAAGCCCCCGGGGCCGGAAGCCAGTCGTCCTGACGCACAACGGGACGTTGGTCCTTTGATCGTTCGACATGCTCAGGCAAAGAGGGCTTCGACGAATCGGTCGGGATCGAAGGGTTCGACGTCGTCGAAGCCCTCGCCGAGTCCGACGTACTTGACGGGCAGGTGAATTTCGTTTCGGATGGCCACGACGATGCCGCCCT
Organism: uncultured Planctomycetaceae bacterium; assembly: GCA_964388425.1. GTDB lineage: Bacteria > Planctomycetota > Phycisphaerae > SM23-33 > SM23-33 > CAYMAP01. The sequence goes on along the minus strand of CAYMAP010000052.1, from coordinate 4,598 downwards.
TGGCGGTTCCGTCGAGTTTGGCCAGGAAGATGCCCGTCGGGTCGATGGCCTGCATGAAGGATTGGGCCTGCTGGATGGCGTTCTGGCCGGTGGTGGCGTCGAGGACGAGGAGGATTTCGTGCGGAGCGCCGGGGATTTTCCGCGCGACGACGTCGCGGATTTTCGTCAGCTCGCGCATGAGGTTGTCCTGGGTGTGGAGTCGGCCTGCGGTGTCGACGAGCAGGACGTCGCAGTTCCGGGCGAGTGCGGCGTCGCAGGCGTCGAAGACGACCGCTGCGGGGTCTCCGCCGGAGCCCTTGACGATCTCGCACCCGATGCGGTCGGCCCAGATAGAGAGCTGCTCGACGGCGGCGGCGCGGAAGGTGTCAGCCGCGGCGAGCAGGACCTTGCGCCCCTCCTGCTGGAACTGCCAGGCGAGCTTCGCGACGCTGGTGGTCTTGCCCGTCCCGTTGACGCCGGCGACAAGGATGACGGTTGGCCCCTCGGCCGCGGCGTGGATGCTGCGGTCGGCCTCGGGCCAGTAGCTTTTCAACTCGGTCTTGAGAAACCCCAGCACGTCGTCGCCTTGGGTGATGCGCCCTTCCCTGCGGGCGGCCTGGAGGTCGTCGATAATCCGCTGCGTACTGGCCACGCCGATGTCGGCCTGGATGAGCATGGCCTCGAGGTCGTCGATGACCTCGGCAGACAGTTCTCGCCCGGCCAGCAGCCCCCGCAGCCCGCCGACGAAGCGGTCCTTGGTGCGTCCGAGTCCTTGAATGAGTTTTTTCAACAGCGCCATGGTGGTCCTTTCCGGCAACGGAAGCGGCGGATGGATATTCTACTCCGCCGGGACGAGGAGCGACAACTCCCCATGCGTCCCCGCGCCTTGGGCCGGGACGGTCGCGCCTCGGCAGCTTGCGTTTCGTCCGGCCAGCGGGGAAGATTCCGGGCATGAAGGTGTACTGGAGCAAACTGGACTGGATCGGTCGCTTCCTTCGCCCCGAGGCGTTGGTGCTGGACCTGGGCTGCGTCTGTCACGACCTCGACCAGACGGCGGTGCCCTGGCTGCACGGGTATCTGCGAGAACGCTGCGGGCGGGTCGTGGGCGTAGATTGTTTGCCCGAGGCGATCGAGCGGATGCGGGCGGACGGCTGCGAGGCCATCTGCGCCGACGTGCAGGGAATGGAACTCGGGGAGCGGTTCGACTTGGTGGTGGCCGGCGACATCGTCGAGCACCTCGACAACGTGGGGATTTTTCTCGACCGCTGCCGGGAGCACCTGGCCGACGATGGGCTGCTGTTGCTGACCACGCCGAACCCGCTGACGGTCACGCGGTACGTTCGGCTGCTGGTGAAAGGTTCAGCCGGGGGCAACAGGGAGCACACCTGCTGGTTCACGCCAAAGCTGCTGGGGCAACTGGCCCAGCGGCACGGGCTGGCGGTGACGGAGGAGGCGTGGGTTGACGACGCGGGGCTGTTTTATCCGTGGCTCAAACCGCTGGACAAGAACCGATACGGACCGGTGCGACGTGGGCTGCGACACCTGGGGCGGCTGGCGGGGATGCTGCTGATCTGGAAGCCGGCCGTCTGGGCCGGTTCGCTGCTGTGCCGTCTCCGGCCGAGACTGGCTGAGACGCTGTGCGTGGCGCTGCGGAAGGCCTGAGGGGCGCATCTTTAGGGTACCTTGAAACATTCGATTTGCGAGATCGCGCCGAGACTTTGCTTGCTGCCAAGGAACGAAAATCGGTGCATATTCTGAACTATTCGCCGGTTTTTGTGACGCAGGCAGCGGGCAACAAGATCAAGCAATGTCGTGAATCCAATGTTTCAAGGTGCCCTTTAGTGTCTGTAGGAAAACCGTTCTTTTTCGTGGCACCGGCACGATGCCGGTGCGTTGCAGGGCCTCCTGGCCCTGCGCCGCCGGCCCCCTGCACGGGCAGGATGCCCGTCAAACGCATGGCCGAGACGGCCATGCCACGTGTTCATACAGGGTCTTAGGCTTCAGGCGTTGGACTTCAGGCTTGGGCGGTACCGGCGGGTGAGGCAACGAGTCGGCGGCTCGTTGCCCGGGTTACTCCATCTCGTCCCAGATTTCTTCGAGTGTCACATCGTCTTCGCCTTTGGATTCGGGATCCGGTTGGGATTTGCCGCCGGTGTTCCGGGCTGCAGGTTTCGCGGCGGGGAGGTCGCCGGTCTCCTGGAGAACGCCACATACGATGCGTCGCGCGGTATCCGGCTCGTACCCGTCGACGCCAGCCAGACGCAGCCCGAGCAGTCCGGCGGTCAGGTCCAGCGCGCTGAAGACGACGGCGGGGCGATTCTCCAGGGTTCCGATGAGGATTTCCGGTCGGCCGCCATGCCGTTTTCGGCTTTCCGGGCGGAGTTTCAGTCCGTCCTCGCCGAGGGCGGCGTAGACGAAGCTGTCGGCCTGGGCTCGGCGGAGGTTGTCGCTCCCGACGAGCGTCTCGACCATCTGCCGGGCCGACTTCGCGAAGGCCTGCGATCCGCCGGCGGCGTCGATCAGGAGCGTCCCGCCGGCCTGGAGGTACTTGCGCAATCCCTCGAGGTCGTCGGGGTTCAGCCGGACCGGGCCCGTGCCGGTCATGACGACCAGGCGGGGCCTTTGTTCGGGCAGGTCGCTGCCGGGCAGGGTGCCGAGAAGTTGGACTGCCTTTCCTCGCCGCCTCAACCCCAGCGCCCACCGCGTCAGGGCGAGGGGTTCGGGGTTCCAGTTCCCGCCGTGTCGGAGTCGGGCGACCGTCGGGCCGGAGTCAGAGAGCTTCGCGGCGGGCCAGTTTCCGCTGCCGCGCTCGGGCAGATGTTTGTCCGTCAGGTACATCGCGAGGTTGACCATGAGTTGGAAGTCATGCCGTTTCGTCGCGAAGCGGTAGAGCTGCCAGGATTTGGGCAAATCGTCGGCGCAGTGGAAAGCCAGCGGTCGGACGCCGTTGCGGATGTATCGCAACCGGGGCCGACCGGGCAATGGGTACTGGAAGCGGTAGAGTTCACTGCTGCGGGGAACGGGCTGAAGTTCCAGGCGAGGGAACATCTTCGCATACGCTTTGCGCATGGAGTCGGTGAAGCCCTTGTCGTTGCATTCGGCGAGGCTGAGAATCGTCCCGCCTCGGTAGACGTAGGTTCGCAGTGTCTCGATCAGTTCGTCGGGAAACGTCACCGGCTGCTCGCCGGTGATGACGAGAATCGGACTGTCGAGCCAGAACGCCAGGTCGGTTTCGGCCCCGACGATCTGCCAGCGGACCTCGCGTTCGAGTCGTTCGCTGACCCAGCGGGTGAGGTTGGCCAGATCCCTCGGTCGGTTCCGCCAGTCGCCGGGGTGTTCGAGTTTGCTGACGAGAATGGGTTGTCTGCCGCGGACGAGGAAGAGCATGCCGAACGCGGTGTCGATGATGTTGTTGCCGAAGCTGCCCTCGGCGGTCTGTTTGGCGAGGAGGGTTCGCGATCCGAAGTCGAACCAGTCGACCCCGCCGAGGATCCGTCTTCCGCTGGCCAGCCCGACGCGTTCGAGGTAGAACAGCCCCGTGCTGTCTTCCGGCGGGCCTGATTTCCGGAAGTCCTTTTCCAGCCAGTTTATGCCCCGTTCGAGCGGTTTGAGGGGCTGATGGCCCCGGCAGCGGGCGTAGCGGTCGGACAGCGCGTTGTCCATGCAGATGTAGAGGCTGGCGACCCCGGCCAGCGTCAGCCGGGCCGTCGAACGGAACTGCCCCGGGTCGTTACGCTCCTGATCCCGCATCTGGGGCTTGTTGAATTCCGGAATATACCCCCACCCGCCGTCGGTGCGCTGGGTGGTGATCCAGTGGCGGAGCATCCGCTGCCAGTAGGCCCGCGGAATCTCCAGCTCCGGGACCAGGCTGGCGGACCAGACGCCCAGCAGCCCGAGCTGCGTATTGCTGTTGTCGGTGTAGGGCGGGAGATGATACTTGTGGTCCGACCAGGGGTAGGGATAGCCTTTCTCGCTGAGGTTTTTCAGCAGTTGGCTGGTATCCTGCCGGAGGACCCGGTCGATCATGTTCCGGTAGTTGCCCGGAGGGTTCTGCCTGAGGACCAGCCTCCAGACGTGCGTCCGCATGGCCAGGCTGTAGGTGCGATGGGTCGGGTGGGTCCGCAGGAACTTCAGAGCGGCACTGAGTTTTTCGTTGTTGAGGGTCACGCCCTTTTCCAGCAGCGCGAAGGCCACCAGCGCCGTCGGACCGGTGGGAAAGGCCTTCCACTGCGGGGGGGTGAGGTGCTTGTAACGACCGGATGCCAGACCGGTCGGCCAGGCACCGTCGGATTGCTGCTGGGTCCACAGGTAGGCTTCCGCCTTGCCCAGGGCGGCGTCGATCGCTTCCACGTCCACGCCCGCCCCGGCCAGGATCGGACAGGACCACGCCAGCACGCATGTCATGACGATGTTCGATTTCATCACGGCTTCCCGGAACATTGACGCCTCCCTCAAAAATCGAAGGAATGAAAAAGCAGAGCGATTCGTCAACAAAAACAATCGAGTTACGTCCCTAAAAATAGTCCTACCACCGCGTCCTTGGTGGTTCTGAGGGAATCGCCAACATTAGACCATTCCGCAGGCCCGATGCAAAGGCCCAGCCGCAGATGCGCAGGCCG
>CAYMAP010000051.1:0-14091 GCA_964388425.1 uncultured Planctomycetaceae bacterium | reverse complement strand
CCCGCAGCATCGACGCCGGCCAGCCCGTCGACGACCTGCCCACCGCGCGGGATTCGGTCATCGCCTCGCGCATCAGCCAGGAGATGGTCGACGCCGCAGCAGCCAGCCATTGCCCCGCCATCGGCACCCACGACGATTACGACGACGTCATACGCATCCGCCGGGCCAAAGGCCTGACGCACTGACCCCGCCGGGCTGCGTTTTATCGCGTCGGCGGGTCGGTTCGTTCGCGCGTCTCGTAGAGGACGGTTTTGTCCTGCATCCATCGGACGGCGACCGCGGCGAGACCCGGGCAGGAAGAAGCTATCGGTTCGTCCCCGGCCGGAAAGGAGTCCGACGCATGATGGCTGTGGCGATCTCGGCGATCAGGCCAAAAACTGCGCCGAAAGCTGGGTTAGCCCTTGTATCCCCTTGTTGTTCAGCTTGTTACGAAGAAACTGGTGGCCGATCCACCACGAGCCTGTCTGTTTTTAGGATTTTTTGCCTTATCCTGCAATTTGAGCTTCCGATGAACTGAGTGAGTCGGCATAGAGGCCGACCCTCCAGCGGGTGCCCAGCCAGAGAGGAAAGGGGCATGCAATGCGAATCATGATCGTCGAATCGGACTGGCCCTTCACCCTTCGCGCCACGCGGTATTTCGAATCTCGCGGCGACCTGGCGGTTCGGCAGTCCCCCGAGCGGATGGTGGGACACGCCCGGAAGTGGAAGCCCGAAGTCATTGTTCTGGCGGCGGAGTTCGTCACCGACGAGCGGATGAACGCCCTGGGGTCGATCGACCACGCCCCGGCGATTCTGCTGACCGAACACATGAGCGAATTCGCCCGTGCCTGGCGTGCGTGGCAAAGGGGTGGCGACGAATTGCTCATGAAGCCTGTCTTCCAGAGCAGCGAACTCCAGGAAGCCGTGGTCTCCGCAGTTGAGCACGCCACCCTGCCCGCACACTGGAGCCGACAGACCTCCGCCGTTCCCGCCTGAGGACTCCGAAGCGTCTTTACACCCGGTTCCTTCCAAGGTATACCGGAGGGATGCTCGGAGCGATTTTCATCCTCGCGGGGGTCGTCTGCATCATTCTGGGGGGCTTCAGCGCGTCGCGCTACCTCGACGCCGGCGGGGAAAAAGCCTACTTCAGCTTGAGCTTCTTCTCCACAGTAATCGCCCCGCTGCTGGGCGGGGCCATCCTGCTGGTCATCGGATTGAAGGAGTTTTCCTGACCGCCAAGGCCCCGTTTGTCTCAGCGGTTGCATGAATCCACACCTTGCCGTACACTGGAATTCAGCCGATGAGAAACCGCCATCGGGTTGAGACCGCCTCCTTCCATGGCCGATGAAGACCATGGCATCATATTCCTTCATACGCTTTTATTCCCCGAGTCGCGGAAGGAGCAGGTCATGAGCCTCAAGCGGGTTCGCTGCCCGGATTGTACTGTCATTCTCGAAATCCCGGAAAGCTATACAGGCAACAAGGTCCGGTGTTCGGTCTGCAAGGCGGGCTTCCGTCTGCCGATCATTTCCGACGCGGAGATTCTGGACTGGATCGGCCCGCGGGACAAGGAAGACACCGCCCACGCCGAGCAGGCGTCAGATACCAGCATCGCACAGGCGGACTCGACTGCCGAAACCCCACCCGTCCAGCACAAGCAGTCCGTCGCAACCGCTGTCCGTTCCGGCGTGGCATCGGCGGGTTCTGCCCGGCCGAACCACGACAACACCCACATCGCAGACCACCTCCACAGCGACAAGCAACTCCCCGCCGGACGCGAAGGGTTTTCCCTCGTCCGGATCGACAATCTTGGCCCGCTGTTCCAGTTCCCCGCCGAATTCCTCGAAGACGACGCGTTCCGCTCCGCCATGCCCCACCGCTGCCTGCGCTGCGGCGTCAAGACCCACCTCAAACCCCACGTCGTGGTCTTCACCCACCAGATGGCCGACAGCTCCGCCGTCGAAAGCGAGCACCTGCCCGGGTCCATTCAACTCAGCCTGACCGACCTGTCCGTCAGGCCCATGAGGGAACTGCTGCCGGAATTTCCCGAGGTCCAGAACGTCCCCGCACCGGCCCACCGCCCCATGCCCTTCTGGGTCTGTGACATGTGCAGCCCGTCCAAAATGGTCTTCGCGCAGAACGAAATCTCACGCCAGACCCATCAGGGCCACTGCCACCTCCAAATCCAGCGCGTCTGGCGGGCCGAGGAATTCCTCCTCAACGCCGGAGGGGAAGGTTCGCCTGCCCACAAAGCGATTCAGGCCGTCGTCGCCGAACATCAGGAAACCCCCTGGGACACCCTCGCCGGGGTCGTCCAGCAACGCATCCGTCAATGGTACCGTCCGGGCAAGGGCGAGCGATTCGTCGCCTACATGCCCGACCGGCGCCGCGCACGCACCGAAGACGGCATGGCCGGCGCGATCGCAACCAACCGCAGGTTGATCTACAACTCCTCCATGCGACACAAGGAATCCGACAAGGGCGAACCCCTCGAACTCGACTTCGCCATGGCCGGCGGGCAACTCAAACTGCACATCAAGGCCCCCAACTGGGAAATCAAAAATCTCATCGTCGACAAGCCCGGACTCAATCGACTCCGCCGGGCCCTGACGCAAGAGAAATTCACCGCGACGTGGCACTGAGTCCGCCTGCTTGTACACACATCGAAAAGGATCGCCAACGTGCCGCCGCCCTATCCATCCGCCGGGCTGTACGTCCACGCATCGAGCGTTCGTTCGGAGTCCAGGATGTCGCCCTCGTCGAAGAACAGCGCGATTTCCCGCCTTGCGGAGTCCTCGCTGTCCGAGCCGTGCACCAGATTGTAACGCTGACTGTTTCCGAAGTCCCCGCGGATCGTGCCCGGCTCGGCCGTCGGGCCGAAGGTCGAACCCAGCAGCTTTCTGACGACCGCGATGGCTCGGACCCCGCGAACCACTGCGGCGATGATCGGCCCGGAGGTGATGAACGTCACAAGCCCCTGGTAGAAATCCTTGCCTTCGTGCTCGGCGTAGAGCTGCCGGGCGGTCGCCTCGTCGACCTGCACCAACCTCAGTCCCGCCAGTTGCAGACCCTTGTCCTCGAATCGACTCAGCACGCGACCGGCCAAGCCCCGCTGTATCGCGTCGGGCTTGATGAGCACCAGCGTCCGTTCCATACCGTCTCCTCGAAAATGCCTTCACAGGTCCCCGCCTACTCTAAGCCGCCTCTGGCGACCGGTCAAGCCATTGACTTTTTTCCACCTCCGCGGTACAGTGAGCGATCTTTCCCCTGTTGGAACTTTTCAACAGGGGCTTGCTCTCGACGGCGGGGGCGGGTACAGTACCCGGCGGTACGAAACGAAAGAAAACGAACGAAAGACAGAAAACCCCAGGCAAGGCCTGTCGTCGGGACGGCGGGCGGACGGACGAAGACAGGATGACGATTACCAGCGAAACCAAGAAACAGATCGTGGACGAACACGCCCTCCGCGAGGGCGACACCGGATCGGTCGAGGTCCAGGTCGCCCTGCTGACGGCGCGGATCAACCACCTCGCCGAGCACCTCAAGACCCACAAGAAAGATCACGCCTCCCGCCGCGGTCTGCTGAAAATGGTCGGCAAGCGAAACAGCCTGCTGAAGTACCTCGCCGGCAACGACCCCCAGCGGTACCGTGACCTCATCGGGAAGCTCGGCCTGCGGAAGTAGGGCCCGCCCTGCTCCGCCGTTACCTCGCGAGTGGACCGTGATCTGCCCGGCACCTCTCCGCATGACCCAACCAACCACGCGGCGCGCCCGCGCCCACGGGGACGGATCGGCCTCGCCGTGCCCCGCCGCCCCTGCACGATGCAGGACCCTACCATGTCAACCCGAGGCCGATTGACGGAACGAGGAAAGAACCATGAGTGCAATCCGAGTCGAACGTGACATCGCAGGACGCAAACTCGTCCTGGAAACCGGCAAAATCGCCAAACAGGCACACGGGGCCGCCATGGTCACCTATGGCGACACCGTCGTCCTGGTAACCGTCCTCTGCGCCCCGCCCCAGAGGGAACTTGACTTCTTCCCCCTCTTCGTGGACTACCGAGAGGCCCAGTATTCGGCCGGGAAAATCCCCGGCGGGTTCTTCAAACGCGAAGGCCGACCCAGCACCAAAGAAATCCTGACCATGCGGATGATCGACCGACCCATCCGCCCGTTGTTTCCCCACGACTACCGCAACGAAGTGCAGATCCAGTGCATGGTCCTCTCCACGGACAACGAGAACGACCCGGACCTGCTGGCCATGATCGGGGCCTCGGCCGCCCTGACCCTCAGCCCCGCGCCCTTCGACGGGCCTATCGGTACGGCCAAGGTCGGCTACGTCGACGGCAAGTTTGTCATCAACCCCACCCACACCGACCTGGAAATCTCCGACTTCGACCTGCTCACCGCAGGCCCGCGTGAAGCCCTCAACATGATCGAAATGGACGGCGCGGTCGTCTCCGAGGACATCCTCGCCGAAGCCATCGCCAAAGCCCACGCCACCTCCTGCGAGGTCGTCGACCTCATCGAGGAACTCGCATCGCAGGTCGCCGTCGAGAAAGACTACGAACCCACCGTCCTGCCCGAGGAACTCCAGACCCTCACCCAGGAACGCTGCGCCGAGGCCGTCAAACAGGCCAAGACCATCCCCGGCAAGCAGGACCGCTTCGAGAAGCTCATGGAAATCCGCCAGCAGCTCATCGACGAGCTGATCCCCGAAAACGCCGACCCCGAGACCCTGCCCTACACCGAGGGCCAGATCAAGGAAGCGTTTTATACACTGGAAGGTGCCGTCCAGCGCGAGCTGATCCTCGGCGGGACCCGCGCGGACGGGCGAGGCCCGGAAGACGTCCGCGAACTGTCCTGCGAAGTCGGCGTCCTGCCGCGAACGCACGGCTCGGCGATCTTCGCACGAGGCGAGACCCAGGCGCTGGTCACCGCAACGCTCGGCACGCCCCGCGATCAGCCGATCATCGACGGACTGCTGGAAGAATACAAAAAACCGTTCTTCCTGCACTACAACTTCCCGCCGTTCAGCGTGGGCGAAATCCGCCCCATCCGCGGGCCCGGCCGACGCGAGATCGGCCACGGAGCCCTCGCCGAGAAGAGCCTCCAGGCCGTCCTCCCCGACCCCCTCGAGTTTCCCTACACCGTCCGCATCGTCGCCGACATCATGGAGTCCAACGGATCGACCTCCCAGGCGGCGACCACCGGCGGGACGCTGGCCCTGATGGACGCCGGCGTGCCGATCAAGGCCCCCGTCGCCGGCATCAGCGTCGGCATGGTCTCCCAGGGCGACCGCTACGTCCTGCTGACCGACATCGTCGGCGAGGAAGACTTCCACGGCGACATGGACTTCAAGGTCGCCGGCACACGCAACGGCGTCACCGGCATCCAACTGGACATGAAAGCCCGCGGCATCCCGCAGGACCGCATCGTCGAAACCCTCGATCAGGCCAAACGAGCCCGCATGGTCATTCTCGACGCCATCGAAGCCGTCCTACCCACCCACCGCGCCGAACTCAGCGAGTATGCACCGCGCATGCTCTCGATCAAAATCGATCCGGAAAAAATCGGCAAGGTCATCGGCCCCGGCGGCAAGACCATCAACCGCATCCAGGACGAGACCGAAGCCAACATCGACATCGAGGAGGACGGCACGATTTACGTCTCCTCCCGAGGCGAAGGCGCCGAACAGGCCATCGAAATCATCCGCGCCATGACCACCGACCCGAAAGTCGGCGACGTCTTCAACGGCCGGGTCGTCTCGACGCGGGACTTCGGGGCCTTCCTGGAAATCCTCCCCGGCACCGAAGCCCTCTGCCACGTCTCGGAACTGTCCGCCGACTACGTCGAGAACGTCGACGACGTCTGCAAGGTCGGCGAGGAGATGGAGGTCAAGGTCATCAACGTCGATGACGACGGGCGCGTCAAGGTCTCCCGACGCGCCGCACTCGACCCCGACTACGAACCGCCCCAGCCTTCCAGCAAGGGCGGACGAGGCGGCGGGCGTGGGGGCGGACGCGACCGCGGCGGCAGGGGCAGCGGCAAAGGCCGACGCGACTGATCACCAACCGACGTAAACAGAATCCGGGTAAATAACCCCCACGGATGGCTGTCCATGGGCATTGAATCCCCGAAGCGTTTCACACCACCCCGCCGGCGGGGCGCACATCGCGTCCCGCCGGTTGTTTTTTCCCGTCCCCCCTCATAGACTCTCTGACGCCCGCTTCCGCCCGCCGGAAGAACCTGCCCCGCCTCGCCATATACCCCCGGAAGGAATCCTCCCATGACCCGACCGATCATCCTCGGAATCCTCTTCCTGGCCCTCGTGACCGTCGGCTGCGGCGAGCCGGACCCGAACGCCCCGGCGAAGGTGAACCCCCGCAACAGGCAGGCCTCCGGGCCTCAGGAGGACCTGCCCGTCCGCAAAATCAACCTGCAAAGGCTGGTCAACGAGGCTGCGGACGGAACGGTCGTCGAGATCCCGAGCGGACGGTACCTGCTGTCCAGCCCCCTGACGCTCGCCCGCCGGAAGAACCTGCACCTGGCCTTTCACCCGGGCACGCAGGTTCGGCTGGCCGACGTCAACGCCGACATCATCGTCATCGACGACTGCCGGAACATCCGAATCACCGGCGTCCACGCCCGCCACCTCAAACCGCTCAAGGAATACCAGTGTCACGGCTCGGTCCTGCGGATCAACAACAGCCGAAACGTCCGCATCGAAAACTGTGAACTCAACGGATGCGGGGCGGTGGGCGTGATGGCGAAGCAGTCCAGCCTCAGCATCTTCAACTGCCACATCCACCACAACACATGGAACGCGATCTACCTGTATTCCTGCCCCGAGGCCGTCGTCGTGGGTAACCTCATCGAGGACAACGCCAACACACTCCAGGCCAGCGGGCAGAACGGCGAGATCGACTTCTCGGACAACCTTGTCCGGCGCAACGGGGGCTACTGGCGGAAGCCGAGAAAGCCCGGCCTGCTGCCGACGACCCAGCCGGACCTCCGACCCGTCACGGATGGGCAAACACCGGCCGGTCGTGGCGAGTAAACGATACAAAAAAAAAACCGACCGGGATCGGCCGAGGGTTCAAAAACTCGAATTCAGAGAATTCCAGCAGCGGTTATCGTCTGCGGCGACGGACGCGACCGCGGCGGCAGGGGCAGCGGCAAAGGCCGACGCGACTGATCACCAACCGTGGCATGGGCGTCCCGCCCGTGCCCAAAACCAGGCGAGATCAACCCGCCGGCGGGGCGCACATCGCGCCCCGCCGGTTGTCTTTCCGGACCCAATGACGTATAACACGCTCATGGCATGTAACCTGCTGACGGCCGGGGCCTACCCGACCCGCGCCAAAGCGTCCAGAATCGAACGGGAGTCCTCATGAGCAATTTCTGGTTGGCCTTGGGATTAACAGCATTCGCAGGCCTGTCCACGGGTATCGGCAGTGCGATTGCAATCTTCGCCCGGCGGACGAACTACCGCTTCCTGTCCGTCGCGACGGGCTTCTCCGCCGGCGTCATGCTCTACGTTTCATTCGTGGAAATCCTCCCCAAGGCCGTCGAAAGCCTCACGACATCCAACGGCGAGAAGGCCGGCACCTGGTGGGCGACGGTCGCGTTCTTCGGCGGGATCGTCCTGATCCTGCTGATCGACCGCCTGATCCCCTCGGCTGAGAACCCCCACGAAGTCCGAAGCGAAGGGCAGATCGACGCCGTCCACGACGGAGCGTCCCCGCAGGCTCTGCTGCACACCACCCCGGAGAAGCTCCACCGCATGGGGCTCTTCACCGCCCTGGCCATCGCGATCCACAACTTCCCCGAAGGCCTGGCGACGTTCCTGGCCGCCCTGGAGGACCCGGCGCTCGGCCTGGCCATCGCCGTCGCCATCGCCCTGCACAACATCCCCGAGGGTATCAGCGTCTCCGTGCCGATCTACTTCGCCACCGGCAATCGTCGGCGGGCGTTCACCTACTCGCTGCTGTCCGGACTGGCCGAGCCCGTCGGGGCCCTGCTGGGCTACCTCGCCCTGCGGGCGATGCTGGGTCCCAGCCTGATGGGGACCCTCTTCGGCGGCGTCGCGGGCATCATGGTCTACATCTCCCTGGACGAACTGCTCCCGACCTCCCGAGCCTACGGAAAAGGACACGACTCGCTCTACGGCCTGCTCGCGGGAATGGTCGTCATGGCCCTGAGCCTGCTGCTGATGACCTGAGCGGATGATTCCAACGGAACGGAACCCATGACTTCCGAATCGAAACCTGAAACGCAATCCGCCGCCCGGTCGTCGCGGGAGCTGTTCGACGAGTTGACGCAGATCGTCGGCGGACTCGCCCACGAGATGAAAAACCCGCTCTCGACGATCTCGCTGAACCTCAAGCTGCTCGGCGAGGACCTCGGGCGGTTCCACGACGCCGAGCACGAACGCCTGTCCCGACGGCTTGCCCGCGTCCAGGAAGAGGCCGATCGCGTCCAGCAGATCCTCAACGACTTCCTCCGCTACGCCGGCAAGTTCGAGCTGGCCGTCCAGCCCGTCGACCTCTGCGACGTGGTGGGGCAGTTGCGGGACTTCTTCGCCCCCCAGGCCGACGCCGCCCGCGTTGTCTTCCGCACCGCCCTGCCCGACGGTCCCCTGCCCTGCCGGGTCGACCCGAACCTCATCAAGCAGGCCCTGCTGAACCTGCTCATCAACGCCGTCCAGGCCATGGCTGAAGGCGGGGAACTGCTGCTCCGTCTGATCGCCCGGGACGACCAGGCCGTCATCGAAGTTACCGACACCGGCCCCGGCATCGAACCGGCCGCCTTGGAAAATATCTTCCGCCCGTACTGGTCCAGCAAACAGGGCGGCTCGGGGCTTGGCCTGCCGACCGCCCGGAGAATCGCACGCGAACACGGCGGGACGCTGACTGTCGAGTCCGAACCGGGCAAAGGCACCCGATTCGTCCTGACCCTCCCGACGAAGCCGGAGTCCTGAACCGTGCCCCCCTCAGACCTGCCGACGCTCGGGCCCGCCCCGTCGAAGGAAACCTCTACCGATCTGCCCGCCGCCGTCGACGAGGCCCTGGCTGTCCTGTCCCCAGCCGACCGCGGCAACCTGACCGTCCTGGTCAACGATCCGCAGCGACACACCGACAGCCTTTCCGTCCTGGCCGAACTGATGCGACGCGACGAGGGGACCCTCCGAAAACTCCTCATCGCCTGCGGTACCCATCGCTTCGAGCAACAAAAGCGGACGGAGTTCGAGAAAACGCTGATGCGCGGCCTTGATCATGTAGCTCCGTCGCCCCCGGCTGAGGTTATTCCCATCGAGATCGCCTGGCACGACGCGACGGCGGGGGACCTCGTCACGATCGGCGAAGATTCACCGGAGCCGTCGGCGGAGCCCTCCCGGCAAGGCTGGCGGGGGCATCCCTGGCTGGCCGGCCCCGGCGGGCTGCTGGCAGTCGGCAGCGTCGAGCCGCACTACTTCGCCGGTTTCACAGGGGCGCACAAGACCTGCACCATCGGCGTGGCCGACCGGGAGAGCATCGAGGCCAACCACGCCCACGCCCTCTCGCCGCAGGCCCGGCCCGGGGCGATTGCGGGCAACCCCGTCCACGACGGCCACGCCGCCATGCTCGCCCGGCTGGAAGCGACCCGTCCCGTCGCGGCGGTGAACCTCGTTCAGGCCGGTCGATCGGTCCTCGGGGTCTTCGGCGGGGCGCCTGCCGCTGCCCTCCGCGCCGCCGAGCCGCTGGCGAGAGCGAGCTTCTTCCGCACGATTCCCCGCCCCGCCGACGCGCTGGTCCTCCAGGCCACCGGCCCGCTGGGCGGGAGCTTCTACCAGGCCGACAAGGCCATCAAGAACAACGAGTGGGCCGTCCGCGACGGCGGGGTTTTGGTTCTCGTCGCGCCCTGCCCGGCCGGGGTCGGGCAGGACCACTTCCTCACCCTGCTCCGCGACGCCGCCACCTACGCCGAAGCCCTTGATATCGTCCGCGCCCGCGGGTATCGCCTCGGCGACCACAAGGCCGTCAAGCTCCGCTACCTCACCGACCCCGCCTGCCGGGGCGTAAGGGTCTTCGTCGTCAGTGACGGCCTCGATTCCGACGCCTGCCGGACGCTCGGGTTCTGCCTAGCCGAGTCCGTCAACGCCGCCCTCGAGAAGGCGGACGTCACGCCCGGGCGCGGGGACGTCTACCGAGTCGAAGATGCCGGCAACCTTGTCGTGAACGTCGGAGCATGACGCGCGTCCGCACTCCTTTGCCTTTTACAAGCCCGAAGCACTGAAACAGAACACATCTGGGGATGGGGCAAGGCATGATCCTGTTGCCTCGCGCGGAACGTTGGGCTATCCTGAGGGGTCTATGGAACGCATCGAGAGACCACCGACCGCGGACATCCTCGTCGTCGAAGACGAGCAGGCCCACGCCGAGGCCATCCACGAAGGCCTCGAGCGCCAGGGCCACGCCTGCACCACCGTCCATGACGGCGGAACCGCCATCGCTCGCCTCGCCTCCCAGCCGTTCGACATCGTCGTCACGGACCTGATGCTCGGGCCGGGCCCGGACGGACTGGCCGTGCTCGACGCCGCGCGCGACAAGGCCCCCGCCGCGAAGGTCATCCTGATTACCGCCCACTCCTCGGTCAACACCTGCCGAGAGGCCCTGCAGAACGGGGCATTCGACTACATCGAAAAACCGCTGAACCTCGACGAGCTGCGCGTCGTCGTCCAGCGGGCAGCCGAGCTGACCAGCCAGAAACGCACCATCCAGGAACTCCGCCAACGGCTCGACGAGCAGTTCGGGTTCGGGAATATCATCGGGCAGTCCACGGCGATGCTGCGGATCCTCGACACCGTCCGCCGCGTCGCCGGCAGCGATATCCCGGTGCTGATTTTGGGCGAGAGCGGCACGGGCAAGGAACTCATCGCCAACGCCATCCACCAGAACAGCAGGCGGTCGCAGGGTCGATTCGTCGCCATCAACTGCGCCGGACTCAGCGAGTCGCTCCTGGAGGACGAGTTGTTCGGGCACGTCAAGGGCGCCTACACCGGCGCGACGGGCGAGCGGGCCGGGCGCTTCGAGCACGCCGACGGCGGGACGCTGTTCCTCGACGAAGTGGGCGACATGCCCCTGGCGATGCAGGCCAAGCTCCTCCGCGTGCTGGAGAACGGCGAGGTCGTCCGCGTCGGCAGCAACGAACCGATCCGCGTGGACGTCCGGCTGCTGTCCGCGACGAACAGCGACCTTGCCGCCAAGGTCGAAGCCGACGAATTCCGCGAGGACCTCTACTTCCGTATCAAGGGCGCGACGGTCGACCTCCCGCCCCTCCGCCAGCGGCGCGAGGACATCCCCGTCCTGATCGACCACTTCATCCGAAAAGCCAACGAACGGCACGGCACGAACGTTCGCGGCATCGAGCCGGACGCCCGGCGGGTGCTGATGGCCTACCCCTGGCCGGGCAACGTCCGACAACTGCACAACGTCATCGAGAACATGGTCGTCCTCGCCACCGGCGAGAAACTCACCGTCAAGGACTTGCCGGAGGAAATCCATACCGCACCGCCCGGCGGGGGCGGGCAGCAGTTCGGCGACCTCGCCGGCATCAGCATCGAAGAGGCCGAGAAACAGCTCATCCGCAACACGCTGAAAATGGTCGACGGCAACCGCGAGAAGGCCGCCCACATCCTCGGCATCGGCGAGCGGACGCTCTACCGCAAGATCAAGGAATACGGGCTGAACGAGTAAATCCCCGCGACATTTTTCCTTGTCCCCCTTTCGCTTCATGGTATACTGCACGGCTCGCGAAACCCAAAACGAACCCGCATCACAGGAGCAGCACCATGCCCCGCGTTTGCCCCTTCACCGGAAAACGGACCCATGCAGGACGAAGCATCTCCCGCCGTGGAAAGGCCAAATACCTCGGCGGCGTCGGCCGAAAGGTCACCAGCAAAACCAAACGCCAGTTCAAGGCCAACATGCAGAAGGTTCGCACCGTCATCGACGGAAAACCCGTCCGCATGAACGTCTCAGCCAAGGCCCTCCGCGACGGCTACATCGTCAAGCGCACCCGCCGGGACTACCGCCCCGACGACCTCCAGGCGTAATCATCGTTTGGGAGGGGGGGCTGGACTCACGTGGAAACTCACGGCCGAATGACCACGCGCGTCCCGACCGGTATCGCCGGGTACAGTTCGCGAATCGCCTCGTTCTCCAGCGCGATGCACCCCTGCGTTTCCCGCCCCCCGTCCCGTTGGCCGTGAATCATGATCTCCCCGCCCAGCGGCGTGTTCCACGGCGGCTGCCTCCCCGTCCGATGCGCCCAGAGAATCCGCTCGTACTGCTGCCGACCGATCAACCCGTCCCGCAGGCCCCGCTCGGCGTCGGCCGGGGCGGGGTAGCTCAGCCCCAGCGAAAGCACGTATCGGCTCTGCGGGTTTTTCAGGCAGACGTAGAATTCCCCCTCCGGCGTGCAGCGGTCGCCCTCGCGCGTCTTGTCGCCCCGCCCGCCACCCACCGCCGCCGGATATGTACGCACCACCCGCCCGCCGTCCAGGACGGCCAGCAACTTCCGCGTCTTGTCCACGACAATCGTCGGCTCGCGCAGCGCCGACAGCCCGTCATCGGCCTCCAGGCGTCTGGCTTCCAACGGCAAGTCACGACCCGCCGAATTGTCCCGCTGCCGCCGATCCACTCCGCCTCCTGACGAACCGCGCCGATCCCCCTGCCGGTCGGAATCGGCAGGAGAGGCCACCACCGCAGACGGCGAACGCCCCGCCACCTCCCGCGCCGCCGACAACGCCCCCGACCGCCGCAACCCCCAGAACGCCACCAGCCCAACCAGCACCGCCAGTTCCATCACCAGCAGCTTGCGGTACGTCCCGGGCCTCATGTCCGGCGATTCCATGCCAGTCTCCCGACGCAACCCGTCCGGGCTGCCGTTCATCCTTGACCAACACCCAGCGTAACAGGCCTGCACCGCCAGGAACAAGCTCCAATCCCCAGCCCGCCGGCTTCGCCGATTGTCATTGCCCCGCGAACCTTGTATCTTGCGTCTTGCGCCTTGTTTCTTGGAAGGAGGCATCATGCAACGCACGCCCATCAAAACCGTCCTCGCCGAAAAACCCCTCGACACCGAAGTCTCCGTCGCCGGGTGGGTCCGCACCGTCCGCCACAGCAAGGGGGGCTTTTCGTTCATCAGCCTCAACGACGGCTCGTGCTTCGCCCAGCTCCAGGTCGTTGCGGATAACAATCTGCCGAACTACGACGGCGAACTGGCGAACCTCGCCACCGGCGCCAGCGCCGCGGTTACCGGCACGGTCGTGGAGAGCCAGGGCAAGGGCCAATCCGTCGAAATCCAGGCCAGCGAGGTCCGCCTGCTCGGCCCGGTCGACGCCGAGACCTACCCCATCCAGGCCAAGCGACATAGCTTCGAGTTCCTTCGCACCGTCGCCCACCTCCGCACACGAACGAACACCTTCGGTGCCGTCGCCCGCGTCCGCAGCCGAATCTGCCACGCCATCCACGAATTCTTCCGCGACCGCGGGTTTCTCTACGTCCACACGCCCATCATCACCGCCAGCGACTGCGAAGGCGCCGGCGACCTCTTCCGCGTCACGACGCTCGACCCCGCCGATCCGCCCAAAACCCCCGAAGGACAGATCGACTACGACGCCGACTTCTTCGCCCGAAAAACCCACCTCACCGTCTCCGGCCAGCTCGAAGTCGAACCCTACTGCTGCTCGCTCGGGAACGTCTACACGTTCGGCCCGACCTTCCGCGCCGAAAACTCCAACACCCCACGCCATCTCGCCGAATTCTGGATGATCGAGCCGGAACTGGCCTTCGCCGACCTTGACGACGACGCCCGACTGGCTGAGGCGTTTTTGAAGCATGTGTTCGCCACCGTTCTCGATGACTGTTCCGAGGACATGGACTTCTTCAATCAGCGCGTCGACAAGACCGTCATCGACACACTCCGGCAGATCGTCGACAGCGATTTCGTCCGCCTGCCCTACACCGAAGCGGTCGACCACCTCACCGGCGCCGACCGCTCCTGGGACTATCCCCCCGCCTGGGGCAACGACCTCCAGACCGAACACGAACGCTTCCTCACCGAGGA
>CAYMAP010000050.1:0-14137 GCA_964388425.1 uncultured Planctomycetaceae bacterium | reverse complement strand
AGTCGACGGAACGAAAACGCAGGGCGATTCGTCAACGCAAAGAATAGAGTCACATCCCCAAAACGGTCCTCCCAGCGTGTTCTTGGCAGTTCTGAGGGAGGCGTCTATCTTGTATACAACGAACATCGAATCCTACTGATAGGGGTTTCAATGTTCCACAGAGGTACTTTCCTTGAGCCAGGACTACGACTTGGGCGTGATCGGGGGCGGTAACATGGCCGAGGCCATCGTCGGGGGGGCGGTGCGGAACGGGCTGATTCCTCCGGAGCGGATCGTCGTCTGCGAGCCTCGTAGCGATCGGCGGGCAAAGCTTTCGACGGCGTTGTCCGTCCGCTGCACGGACGACAACGCCGTTGGCGGGGCGTGTCTGCGCGTCCTGCTGGCCGTCAAGCCGCAGGTCATGGGCGAGGTCGTCGCCATGCTCCCGGACGTGCTGGGCTTCGACGCCCTGGTCGTCAGCATTGCCGCCGGCCTGCCGACGCAGTACTTCGAGGAGCGGCTCGGCGGGCGGGGGCATATCGTCCGCGTCATGCCGAACACGCCGATGCTCGTCGGTGCCGGCGCATCGGCCGTCTCGGCCGGTCCTCGCGCGACCCGCGAGGACGTCGCATGGGTCCGCGGTCTACTCGCCGGGGCAGGCGGCATGGTTCTGGAAGTCCCCGAGGAGCAGATGGACGCGGTAACGGCTGTCTCCGGCAGCGGGCCGGCGTACGCGTTCTACCTGATCGAGGCGATGGTTGCAGCCGGGGCCGCTGAGGGGCTGGGCCTGGACGATGCGCGGCGCCTGGCCATCCAGACCCTCGCCGGGGCAGCCCGCCTGCTGCAGGAGACCCCCGAAGACCCTGCCGAACTCCGCCGACGCGTCACCAGCCCGGGCGGAACGACCCAGCGAGCGATCGAAACCCTCGACAACGCCGGCGTGAAGGACGCCCTCGTCCGTGCCGTCCGCGCAGCGGCACAACGCAGCCGGGAACTGGGAGAGAAGAACCCCTGAACCCCTTTGTCCCGCGAGACCGGGCGGATCGGCAGAGTCGATCCAGCTACGGCAGGTCTTCGCGGATGGCCTGTTTGGGTTTGCGGTCGTTTTTCACGCAGCGGTAGCCGATGGCGTCCTGCAGCCTTCGGGCTGCCCGGCCGTCCACCCAGGGCAGCAGGGCGGTGGTGAGACTCGGCTGGAGGTCGCCGAATCGTCGGCGGTAGTCGCGTTTGATTTCGTCACGATACTGCCAGATGATCCGCGGAAAACGAACTCTCCGCTCTTCGACGTCGATGACGAACCGCTTGGGAGCGTCGAGGAAGGCTGAAAATCGCTTCTGGATCTGCTGGTCGACCGTTCGCGACGCGAAGGGGACCTTGGGCAACGGGGCGCGGCGGAGACTGACACACGGAGCGGCCATCACCGCCGGGAACCCCCCGAGACGTTCGATTTCGTCGTCGATCCGGCGGAGGGTCATCTCCCGCCCGTCGATGGGGAAATCGGCCTGACCGATCTCAATCGTCTCCGGCTCGGGTAGGTCCCGTTTCATCATCGCCAGATAGATCGACCAGGCCAACCGGGCGTTGTACCAGTAGGCCAGTTTGTCCTCCGGCCGGCCAAAGGCCTCGGGCGTAGCGTTCGGGCCGAACCGAACCCACAGCCGAAGTTGGCGATGCAGGCGATCAGCCACCCCGGGGTAGACCCCCGCGCGGACGAAACCCTCGTCGTCGACGGCCCGTTCCAGGACCGCCGCCAGATCGTCCGTGCCCGGCTCGCCGGCCACCGGCAAAGGTTCGAGCTGGGCGTGCAGCAGCGAAGGCGGCCAGGGCGCAACGCGCTCCTCGCAACCGCCCGACCAGACGACCGCGGCCAGCACCAGAATGGACCCCAGCCAACGCATACCCGCGATTGTAGCCCGCGCCTTGCCGCCCCGACAAGCCCGTCTCTGGCCTTGCCCGAACCACCCCGCCTGGCTACCCTTGAAGCATTGTGGCATGGACGTCTCGCCCATGAGTGGCAAGGGCATCCTGCCCGTGCTCTTGAAACACACGGACGCGCCCCATGGCTGGGACGGCATGCGACAGGCTTGCCGACAGGCAGGCACGTGAGCAGGAATCCCATGCCGCTTGTCGGGTTTGTTCACGTACCCACTGGAAGACCGACAGATGATGACCTCGACGGAACCGTCCACTTCGAACGCCTCCCCGCCGCCGAGGCAAAAACGTCGGCGACGATACCCGCTGCGCGGCGGGCTGACCGCAGCCGCGTTGCTGCTCGGTCTGCTGCTGTTGCTGGGCAAGTACTGGTTCGTGCCGCACCTGCTGCGCGGACAGATCGAATCGCTAGCGGATCGTTACTGGCAGGGCCGCGTGTCGGTCGAAACCGTCGAGTTCAACCTTTTCGGCCCTGCGGTGCTCCGCGGGGTCGAGGGGCGCGACGACGACGGGCGGACCTGGATCACCGCCGACGCCGTGGTCCTACACCTGCGCGACTGGCCCGGCAGGAGCCCCGTGCTGGACGGTATCGAGGTGCGTCGGCCGGCCGTGACCGCCTACCTCCGCGAGGGCCGGTGCGTCCTGCCGTTGAAATCCCCAGCCGACCCCTCCGCCGAGCCTAGCCGATACGTCGACATCCAGCGGGTCACGTTCGCTGATGCGTCGGTTCGCCTCGTCGAAGCCGGGCGGACCGGAACGGTCGGCGGAATTGAACTCCTACCCCTCGCCGAACTTCGGCTGGAGCCTGCGGTGACAGCTTCGGTGAGGACCATCGAATATACTCCTCCGGACCGGCTCGTGCTGCGGAACGTCCGCCTCGACCGCCCCGACGCCCCGCCCCGCGCCGAGGTCCGCACCCTCACCCTGGAATGGGCCCCGGACGAAACGGGCCAATCCGGCCTGCGCCGCGTCACCGTCGATCGGCCGATCTTCGCAACGCGGGTTCGCGGCGACCGATTGGCCCTGCCCATGACCTGGACGCCGAACACCCCCGCCGGCGCACCGGCGGAGCGATCGACTCCGGAATCAGCCGGCGGACCGGAACTCGTCTTCCAAAAAGCCAGGCTGCACCTCCAGGGGGCAACGGATCGGCTGGGCGACTTCGCCCTCGACCTGCCCGGGCTTCGATACCTCCACCTGCCCGAGGAACTGCGTCTCCATCTCGAGCGCGGGACGACCAGCCCGAAGACCCCGACAGTCATCGAGGACCTGCGACTCGCCCGGCCCGGTCGGCCGGCGTGGGCGACCGCCAACCGCCTGGTCGTTCAGCAGACCCCAGGCCCGGCCGGGCGCGAAGTCATCGAAGTCCGACTGAGCAAACCGCACCTGAGACTCCACACCCGCGACGGCCTGCTGCAACTGCCCCTCCGCCTGAACGCTCCAGCCCGAGAACAAAGCCCCGAATCCACCCCGGACCGGCCCGCGAAATTCGACCGCCTCGTGCTGGAAGACGCCCGGCTGGACCTCGATGAACTGATCGACGCACCCCAGGCCGACACCCCCCCCGCCGGAGCTGATGACGCAGCCGACCTGTCCGGAGCCCTCCGACTCGTCCGCGTGTACGGCAACCTCCGCGCCCGCGGCAACGTGACGGTCCGCTTCGGCCAGGGGGTCCGTCTGACCGGCCAGGCCGACGCCGACGTCGACCTCCGCGAGGTCCGGATCAGCAACCTCCGCCAACTCCTCGGCGCCGAGCCGCTGCCCGGCCGCCTGCCAACCCAGCCGATGGTCATCGGCCCGGTCCGCATGGCAGGCGCGACACTCCGTAACGAGGTGCTCTCCGTGCCGCGACTCCGGGCGGAAACCTGCGGCGGGCGTATGCGGGCCAAAGCGACCTTCACGTTCACGCCCGGAAAACCGTTCCACTACAAAGGTGCTCTGCGCTGCGACGACTTCGACCTGCGGACGTTTTACGCCTCCTGGGATCCCAATCAGCACGTCCAGTACGGGCGCGGGTCGGCGGCGCTGGATTTTATCGAGGGCTTCGGGACTGACCTCGACAAGCTGCAATGCTCAGCCGTCCTGTTCCTCGACGACTCGGACCTCGACCGGGTCGATCTCATCGAAGATATCCTCACCGTCCTGCAACTGCGGGACAAGACCGCCCGGACCGACAGCGATCTGCGGGCGATCTTTCGGCTGCGGGACGGGATGATCTCGATCGGACAGGGACAGTTCGGCAACCCGGTGGCGGGGTTCGTCGTCCAGCCCGGCGGGACGATCGACGCGCGAACCGGTGAACTGGACTTCGACGTCGTCGCCGGCGTGCTGAGAACGGTGAGCAAGGTCCCGATCCTCAGTACACTGGGCAACCTGACGGGCAACCTCACCCGCCTGCACGTCGGCGGGGCGCTCAAGGACCCGGCGATCTCCAAACGACCGCTTCGCGACCTGGCCACGGGTACGACAGGTTTCTTCAAGGACCTGCTCAAGACCGGCGGGGAGATCGATAATATCCTCCGCACAGCCGGCGAGAAATGACACGACCGTCAATCGACGTAGAGCGCGTAAACGTGGGTCGACTGATGGGCGCGGGCGGACCAGCAGGCGTCGATCCGCATCCGGACGCCCTCGACCGTATCGCCGACGGGCACCCGCAGCAGGCGAGCGCTGTTGTCCGTGACCTGTGTGAGTCGCTCCCATCGACCGGCGAGTAGGATCTCGAACGTCAGGTGGCGGGGCAGTTCGTCGGGCAGACTCCGTTGGATATCCTCTTTCGGCGGGACGTGATGGCTCATTGCGATGTTCTTGCCCATCGCGCTGTCGACGATCGCCGTCACGCAATCGATGTGGGCGGGTTCGGCGAACTGCATGGCAACGGACTCGCCCGGGGCGGCGGTCCAGGCGTGGGGATCGTCGTCGACGGGGCGGTTCACCCCGTCGCGGAGGGCCTCGGCATCGACGGTGTTGCTGGTCGACAACGTCGCGCCGGTCGTGGTCGGCCCGAACCGCTGCGGCACGCCGGGCAGATAGACGTCGTTGACCAGCAGCCGTTGCTGGAGTTCTGCGACGTGTTCGGTCAGGTCCGCCTGGGCGAGGCCCTTCTCGACCGCCATCGCCAGGCCCGCCCCCAGCGCCTCGCCCATCGCTGTGGCGGTGCCCATCACACGCGTCGAACTCATCGCCATGTGCGTAGCGGCGTGGCAGCGACCGGCGAAGGAAAGATTCTCGACGTTCGCCGAGAGCATGCACCGCAGCGGAATACCGTAGGGCACTGGAACGGGGTTGAAGTTCGTCGGTTTTCGGCCGTCGGGTTTGCCCCAGAAGCCCTCCGGCCGATGGTCGTCCATCGTCCAGCCCCCGTAGGCGACGAGGTCGTCGAACCGCCCGCCGGACTCGATGTCGTTCTGTGTCAGCGTGTGAAGCCCGAGGTATCGGCGGGACTCGCGCTTGGCCGGGAGGAACTGCATCCACTCGATCGCCCAGTTGGCGGCGCGGGCACGGGTGGCGGGGCAGTGGTTCTTGATGTGGTCCCAGACGCCCCAGGCGATTTTCAGCCCTTCGTCGCGCAGACGATCGGCGTCGTGGATGCTGTCGGCGTCCCCGCCGAGTTCCATCCACCAGTACCCCAGCTCCCAGTGCTGGCTGTGCTGGCCCTTGCCGTAGGGCAGCTCGTCGCAGTCGCCGAAGGTGTACGCCCAGTCGGGCGGCTCGAAGGGTTGCGGCTGCGGGTACCGGCGGGTCTGGAAGAGGATGCTCTGGCCCATGGTGCAGCGGTCGGCGGTCTCGGGCGCGAACGACTCGCCGTACTCGCTGCGCGCTTCGCGACCGATTCGGCAGTCGGCGGCGGTGAGCGGCGCGAGAATCCCGTCACCCGAGCAGTCGGCGAAGAATCGCGCTCGGACGCGATGGATGGTCTGCGTCAGCGTCTGCCAGCCAACCACGCCGGCGATCCGGCCGGGCTTGTTCTTCGACGGTTCGCGGTCGAGGTCGGCGTCGAGGACGGAGGTGTTCAGCAGCAACGTCAGGTTCGGCTGGTACTGCGCGATTTCATAGAGCACCGTGTCCCAGACGCTGTAACTCCGCTGGGGGTTCCGGCGGAGATTGGTCAGGCGGATTTCCTCCAACAGCCCCGTCTCCCGCAGGCCGGGGATGCGGTTGTGGCGGTCGGCGCCGCAGATGTGAACGCGGCACTCGCTGGAGGCGTTGCCCCCCAGCACAGGCCGATCCTGGACGAGGACGGTCCTCGCCCCGCCGCGGGCGGCGGCGACGGCGACGGCCAGCCCCGCCATCCCGCCTCCGACGACGCAGACGTCCGCTTCGTGATCGGTCGCGCGAAACGGATGATCTCTCCAGTGGGACATGGCTTGACCCCGCTCAACCTTGGGCTTTGCGGGCGGGCTTTTTCCGGGCCTTGGCGGGAGCGGTCCCGCTCTCGGCGGCCCAGAGAAAGCCGCGCATCGTCATCTCCAGGACGTGGGGATAGTCGCGAAATTCCCGGGCGACGTGCCCGAGGTTGGAGTAGAAGACCCGCCCTTTGCCCCAGGTCTTGGTCCAGACGACGGGGTGGACGACGCGATGGCCATCATGGTCGTAGACCGTCTCGGCCAGGACGTTCACGCCGGGGTCGACGAGCATGTAATACTGTTCGGAGTGGTAGTCGAAGACCGTCGGCAGGCCGGCGGTGATGGGGTTGGCGGTCTCGGTGAGGTAGACCTCGTAGTCGCCGACGTGGGGGTGCCCCACGAACTGGCCGCCGGCCATCCACTGGAAGTCGAGGCAACCTCGCATGGCGTCGCCCATCCCGCCGTGGACGCCCGCGACGCCCACGCCGCTGCGGACAGCCTTCTCCAGGGCGGACCACTGGTCCCGGCTGATCTGCCCGCACGTCCAATGCGGGATGATCACGTCGTAGCGCTTCAGCTCGGTGACCTTGTTGAAGGCGTCCAGCGTGTCCGCCATCGTGACCGTCACGCCGCGTTTCTTCAGCTCGCGTTGAAAAACCTTCGCGACCTGGGCGGGTTCGTGGCCCTCCCAGCCGCCGTAGACGATCAGGGCTTTCATGGATTCTCCGTGTTGAAGTGGGTTTCCATGTGAGTGTGTGCGTCTGAAAACAACCGGACGATGCTGTTCGATGAATCGAACAGCCCTTGCCGCCGGTCAGGCTTTGTGTGTGCGTATTGTTTTCTATTGCCCGTTGCCCGTTGCCTAAGCATACTTCGCCGTGAGGGCCTTGCCCTGTCTGGCGGACTTGTCGGCCAGGTCGAGGATGTGGATGGGCCTTCGGGACCACTCGGGCGTGATGACCAAACCCGCCTTGCCGACGAGGTAATCGGCGATGTTGTCGTAGAACCTCTGGCCCTCGTTGGGGGGGTTCTTGCCGGTGGTCGTGGTGATCGAACCGTTTTTCTTCGGCTGGATGTGGGTATAGGTCGGGTGGTCGAAGATGTACGTGCCCTTCGTGCCGGTGATTTCGAGTTGTCCCGGCTTGGGGTTGGCGTCGAGGGTGGTCTGGGTCAGTTCGAGATACTGGCCGGTGTCAAAACGGACGATCGCCCGGGCTTCATCTTCGTTGGTGTCCTTGCCCCACTTGGTTTTCCAGACGCCGGTTTGGGCAAAGGCGGTCACTTCGGTGACCTTGGCGTCGATCAGTTGCAGGGAGTATTCCAGCAGGTGTACGCCCCAGTCGTAGAGCACGCCGCCGGAGATTTTCTTGTTCGACCGCCACCAGTCTCCGGGTTGTCCCCATTGGCCCATGTGGGCTTCGATACGGACGACCTCGCCGATGGCGCCCTTCTGGACGACTTCCTTGACGGCGTGGAGGATGCAGCCGTCCCAGTGGCGGTTGTGGTAGGTCGAGAGCATGAGCCGGCGCTTTTTCGCCTCGGCGATCATGCGGTCGCACTCGGCGGTGGTGATGGCCAGGGGCTTTTCGCAGACGACGTGCCGCCCGGCGCGGAGACACTGGGTGGCGAGCTTCGCGTGCGTGTCGTGCGGAGTGATGATGACCAGCAGGTTCACATCGGACTTCTTGAGCATCTGCGCCACCGACGTGTAGGTCTCGATTTCGGGGAATTCCTGCTGGGCGACTTTGAGGCGATCCTTGTCCAGCTCGGCCACTGCCTGGGGGGTCATGCCCGCCTGTTTCATCTGCGTCATATGGATCAGCCCCATGTTGAACGCCCCGCCGTACCCGATCACGCCGACCCGGATGTCCGATGTCTTTTTGAACCGCGCCATGAAATGTGCCTTTCCTCTTGTGGACCATGTGTCGCCCTCTTCCCGCGCAGGCGAAGGGCATGAAGGCGCGTTATAGCGAGTTTGCGGCACGTTGCAAGGAAGAAACTCATTCAGAAGCCGTAGCGGAGCGAGGCGTAGACGTTGCTGTCCCGCTCGAATTGCCCGAAGAACGTCCACTCGTGCGAGCCGACAAAGACGTTGCCCCCCAGCTCGACCGTCCAGTGGTCGTCGATCTTATACTGGACGTTCGGGCGAAGGTAGGCATCGTCGTCGGTCGGGGAATAGTACGCGAACAGGCCCAGCGTGAGGTTCTGGTTGAGCAGTTGCTTGGTCAGCCGGAACGTCAGGACCTGCCTCGCGCGGTCCTTGCGGTGCATGCCCGGCGGTAGAGTCGAGAGGTACTCGTCGTACTGGCACATGAGTTCGAGGTAGTACTGCACGCCGACATTCAGGTCCTCAGCGATCATGGGAAGGTCCATCTCGTAGCCGGCCAGCAGCCGGACTTCGCTGTTGCGGACGAACGGGTCGTCGCCGTCTTCGTCCTGGCGGGAGTCGTAGTAGGCGGCTTCGAGATTCCCAATGCCCCTACCGATCGGGCCGCGGGCGCTGCCGCCGTAGACGCTCAGACGCGGGTAGAAGCCCCGCTGCCGGGCGAGATCGAAGCCCTCCGGCGTCTTCCAGTACCCCCAGTACCCATAGGCCGCCAGCTCCACGCTGCCGAACCGCCGATGCACGCGGGTGTGATACTCGGCGTCGTCAAACCACTCGTTCGGGCGGTGGACCTCGACGATGGCGCCCTGGCCGGCGCGTCGTCCGAGCTGCGGGCTGTAATAACTCAGACGTCGGCCGGAAATGTATCGGCTGGGGTCGAAACGCGGGACGTAGACGAAGTCCACGTTCACGATGTCCGTAAAGACCGCCGTCTTCACCGCGTCCGAGGGGGCCTTGAGGTACTCCACGTCCCGCCCGATGAAAAACGCCTGCCAGTCCTTCGGGAACAGGTCGTTGACGAAAAGCAGGTCGCCCGTGCCCCAGGTGAGGATCTGTCGGCCGACCTTGACGTCCATGAAGTCCACGGGGGTGAAGCTCGCCCAGGCCTCGCGGAGGTCCAGCCACCCGCTGCCGGTTTCGAGGTTCACGTTCGAGAGCCGATTGTAGACCTGGTCGTAGAGCAGGTCTGCGGTGACGTTGAAGGTGACCTCGTGGATGCGCCGCTGCCATTGCAGTTGCAGGCGCGTCTCGCCGAGGGAGGCGGAGTCCTCGTATTTGTCGTGCTGCGTCCGCACCCCGCCGCGGACCTCCCAGAACCCGCTGAAGCCGGCCTTGCGGAGCGTTTCGAGATACTCGGCAGACTCGTCCCGATCTTCGCCGGCGGATGGGTCTGGTTCCGTGTCGTCGAGTCCGGTCGGCAGGGCCGGATCGGAGGACGGTTCGGAAGTCCGCTCTGCTCCGCCCAGACCGGCCGGGAGGGAAGGCTCGTCCGACGCGGGGGCTTCAGATTCTTCATCGCCCAGCCCCTTGGGCAGCGCGGGTTCGTCAGGGGCGTCAGGCTCAGCCGATGCTTCCCCGCCCAGTCCCGCCGGCAGGGGCGGGCCCTCAGCCGACTCGGCAAGCGGGGCAAACAGGCAAAGAAGCAAAATCGTCAGCGACCTCTTCATCATGAAACCACTCTTGCATCGGGCTGGAGGTTTTGCAACGGATTTGTGGAGGGTCCGGGAAGCGTTGAACCGCAAAGACGCAGAGGCCTCAACGAAAAACATGAAATACATCCATACGATTGTCTCTGAGAGCCCGTATGAAAACCGTTGTTTTTCGTTTCACCGGCATCGTGCCGGGCCGTTGCAGGGCCCTCCTGGCCCTGCCCCGCCGGCCCGCCGCACGGGCAGGATGCCCGTGCAACGCATGGCCGAGACGGCCATGCCGCGTGTTCATACAGGCTCTGAGTGTTCTGCGGTGCTTTGCGGCCTCCGCGGTTCCTTCAGGCGTTTTCAAACAGACCTGCCCCAGAAGTCTCACTCCTCGATGTATTTCATGGGAGGCCTGCGGAGGTATCGCTCGGTGAAGATATCCTCGGGCAGGTCGAGGTCGTATTGCACGTCGTCGTAGGCCAGGTCCGTGTACCGCCCGCTTCGCAGGTCGGTCATGCGACTTTTCGTGATGGTCATGTAGTCCTGGATGGGTTTGACGGCCTTGGCTTCGTACTGCCGATACGCCCGCCCGTCCTTGTCGTAGTAGACCGTCTTGACGACGAGGAACGTCTTGCGATGAATCCACATCTTGTAGTAACTGAACTCGACGCTGTCGGGAGCCTTCGGGGTGTTCTTCAGAACGTGGTAGTTTTTCGTGGTTTCGAGCAGTTCGTGTTTGTCGAGATCGACGTTCCGCCCGGAGATGTCCTCGTAGTAGAACTCGCTGCCGACGAAGCTGGTCCGCTTTTCACTGCCGGCGATGCGCTTGACGAGATCGAGTTTCGGCAAGTACAGCCAGCGGTCGTCGTCGCCCTCGAGGTGCTTGTGGACGAGGTACGTCATCTTCGAGACATCCGCGGGGCGATGGAAGTAGACGAGGAATTTCTGCTTGCCCGTGAACTCCTGTTTTTTCTTCGGGGTCTTTTCGGCCTCGGGGTCGGGTGCGTCCCATCGCAGGATGGTCAGTTCCCTTTCGCGGGTACGCCCCTGGGGATCGGTGATGGTCATCGACACGCGGGCCTTGCCGTCGGAACCCTGGTAGTAGGCTACGAAGTTGGCCCTGTCGACGATCTGCTGGACGGTCAGTTCCTTGCCTGCCTCTTCTGCCCGGGCGGTTGAGAGATAGGCGATCAGCCCGGTTGCAGCGAGAATCAGCATGAGTTGTAGTGCGGTGGTGCGTTTCATGACGCGCCTCCTTCCTTTGGTTGGGGTTGGTTTTCTTTGATGGTTTTGCATTTCCGCCTACGTGACATCACACCGCACAGCAGGGCCAGGCCGGGTATGGCGGCGACGGAGACCCACGTCAGCACCCCCCAGCCGAACGCGGAGTAGAAGTTCATTGCCAGCAGCACCACGGCCGTGACGGACGCGATGACGCAGAGCCCGCAGTTGCAGCTCGGCGCGAGGGGTTGGTCCTTGGCGAGGTCGCCGAAGAGCCACTTCTGCAGCAGGCGGATCATCGCCGGGAGGATCAGCAGCGTCGCGACGCCGCTGGCCAACAGGATCGTCGCCAGCAGGATCCCGACCGTCTGGTACGGCACGAGCGGCGCCAGCAGCAGCGGGGTGAACCCGGCTGCGATGACGATGATGTTCCGCGTGATGGCCATCGCCGGTTCACCGAAGACGTGCGGGGCCGTCGCCTCCCAACTGCCGTACCGGCGGACCATTTCCCGCCCGCGGGCGAGGAAGTGGATCGCGAAGTCCACCGCCAGCCCGAGCGTCAGGCTGCTGAGGACCGCCACGGGCATGTCATAGTTCTTGCCGACGAGTCCGACGGCCCCGTAGATGCCCGCAATGGTCACCGTCAGGGGCACCATCGAGAGGATGCCCCACAGCGGGCTGCGGAAGAGGATCGTCATCAGCAGGAAGACCACCAGGAAGCTGCCGGCGAAGGCTTCGAGCATGCCGAGGACCATCTTGTCCTGCCAGATCACGTTGATGTACGTCAGCCCGAACCATTTCGTCCGCAGCGGCACCGGTGGGGGGTTGTCCCCGATGAACTTCCGGACGTGCCGGACGACGCGCTCCATGTCCATGTTGTCCCCGCTGGTGAGCTGGACCCAGAGGCTGGCGTTGCGATAGTCGGGCGTGACGAACTTGTCGATGTCGCCGTTGCGGTGGGAGGACTGGAACTGCATGAGGCACTCGGCGACGCCGCCCCGCGAATCCGGGACGCGGAAGTACTCGTCAATCTTCGGATCGTCCGGGCTGTCGGCGAGCAGGTCGCGGTGGACGGTCCGGACGATGTCGGCTAAGGAGTTGCTCTTGCCCACCACGCCGGTAGTCAGCATGGCGTCCTGGAGGTTGCGCTGCCAGCGGAGGACCTCAGGCTGTTTGAAGGGCTGATCGCCGGCGTTCTCGTCGGCCTCCATGGAGAGGTAGGCCATGTAGGTCCCGCCGAAGTGGTCGTTGAGCACGCGGTCGGCCGTGCGGATGGGGTGGTCCGGCTCGAACCATTTGACGGGGTTGTCGTTGACCCGGATCAGGCTGATGCCGTACCCCGCGACGGCCAGCACCAGCAGCGTGACCGCGAGGATGGGCTTGGCCCGTCGGTAGGTCAGTCCGCCCATCCAGCGGAGGAAACGGTGAATGGGGCTCCTGCCGGCCGCTTCGTCCTCCTGGGAGGTGTGCTTCGCGCCGAAGTGTTTGAGCATCCGGTCGGGGATGAACATGACGAAGGCGGGGATGAATGTGACCGTCAGGAACCAGGCCACGAGAATGCCAGCCGCGACGAACACGCCGAAGACCTGCACCGGCGGGATGGGCGTCAGCGCCAGGCTCGCAAACCCCGCCGCGGATGTCAGCGAGGTGTAGAGCATCGGCATGAACAGATCGTCCACGACGGCAAGGATCGTCTTCTGGCGGTCCCGGGTTTGCTGATATTTCTCGAAGAAGTCGCTGATGATGTGGATGCTGTCCAGCACGGCGATGGGCATGATGAAAATCGGGATCATGCTGGACATGATGTGGATGGGGAAGCCCGCGAGGATGAGCGAGCCCATGGTGACGATGACCGAGACCATCGCGACGACCATGGGGCTGAGGACGACGATGATCTTGCGAAAGAAGACCAGCATGAGCAGGAAGATCACCGCCATGGCGGCCGGGGCGCTGATGGCCATCTGGAGGAACATCTGCACGCCGAAGGTGTCCTCGGCGACGGGCAGGCCGGTGATGTGGACTTCCTCCGGGCCGGGCGGGAGTTGGTCGACTTTCTCCTGCAGCGCGGTGTAGACGCCGTAGCTGAGGTCCTTGGATGTGATGGGGACGTAGATGCAGACGGCCCTGCCGTCCTCGCTGAGAAGCGTGCCGTCGAGGAACGGCACGCGCCGGGCCTTGTCGCGGATGGCCGCAGCTTGAGCCTGTGTTTCCGGGGGCGTCCGCATGAGCCATTCAAACAGGATCGCGCCCTGCTGGGGGGTGATGGCGTCGACGGTGGACGGCGCAATGACGTCCTGGGGGATAACCCCGCGGAGCTTGGCCTGTTCGGAGGGATCGGAATCGGGCGGGGTTGGTTTCGGCGGGGCGCGGGGCGCGGCGGCCGTGTCAGGTTCCTCCCCGCCGGGCGCGGGCATGTCCAGTCCCTCGATGCCGGCCGGCTCGCCGTCCAGCCCCTCGATGCCCGAAGGCTCCGAAGCGTCCGCGGGCGTGGTTGCCTCGACGTCGTCCGGCGCCCGCTCGGCGGGGGTCTCCAGCAGCCGACCCCGCTCGTCGAACCGCAGGCCCTTGACGAAGTCCGTCAGCGTCTTGATCTTCGCCAGCGTCTGCGGGTTGAACACGCCCTGAGGGTGCTCCTCGTTGACGATGCCGACGACCACCATGTCGTGCAGCGTGAACTGCTCCTTCTTGCGGTCGTGGAAGATGCGGACCGGCTCGTCCTCGGAGAGCATGTTCTCCGGGTCGGTGTCCACCGCGATGGTCGGCAGGAAACTCAGCGACTCGGACATGCCCCGCACCCAGCCCGGCATGCCGGGGATGAGCTTCAGCGACGGCAGCCCAGCCGACAGCAGGATCAACAACGTCACGGCGATCATGATCCAGGTCGTCGCCCGGTAATGCTTCACCGACCACTTCGAAATGCCCGATCCGATGCTCATCGACTCTCCTCAATCAGGTGGGTTGGACTGTTGGACCGAAGAAGAAAGGGGCTGGGGGATGGTCATGATGACGGGATGTCCATTGTGGCGGGCGGTACTGCATTTTACAAATCCCTTCATCCGCGGACTCCTGGAATCCCATTTCTACTCTAGGGTACTTTGAAAAATTCAAATTCGGATATCGCGTAGGATTTTCGCTTT
>CAYMAP010000049.1:0-14155 GCA_964388425.1 uncultured Planctomycetaceae bacterium | reverse complement strand
CTCAAGTCTGTGGGCGGCGAGGCCGGTGTGGTCTCTGGGAGGGCGCCCCTCGCCAGGAAACCGTTAGGTTTGCTTTCATGTTTTGCGTGGAACCCGATCATCGAGGATTCGTCGTGATTGAAGAGATCATACGCGCTCATCGTGGTGTCCTGACCATTCAGCCTTACGTCTCGGCGGAGCTGGCGGCGATGATGCTGGCGAGGCATCACATCGGTTGCCTGGTGGTCGTCAACACCGCCGGGGAACTGGTCGGCATCATCACGGAGCGGGATCTGTGCTGGCATGTGATTGCGCGGGGGCTGGACCCCAACCGCGCGCCCGTGGGGAAATTCATGGTCCGGCAGGTCGTGACCTGCACGCCGGAGACCTCCATTGCCGACGCGCTGGACCTGATGATGAAAAACAAGATCCGCCACCTTCCCGTCGTCCGGGACCAGCGCCCTGTGGCCATGGTCTCCATTCGCGACCTGCTCCGCAGCGAACTCATCAAGGCCCAGAAGACCATCGAGCAGCATCACGAGGTATTCAGCCAGCTCGAACAGAAGCACCCCGGAATCACCCACCTGGAGTTTGCCGACGACGGTCGGGTCGTGATGGGATAGGTTCCTGGTAGGTAGGTTCGTCCCCGACGGCTTCGGCGAGAGCGTCGAGCATCGCACGGGCCTTGTCGAGCGTCTCGCGATATTCCCCCTGCGGCGTGGAGTCAGCGACGATCCCCCCGCCGACCTGTCCCAGCGCACGTCCGGCGTCGTGGACGATCGTGCGGATGGCGAGGTTCCACTCGGCCGATCCGTCCGCCCCGACCCAGCCGATGCAACCGGTGTAGGCTCCGCGGGCGTGGTGCTCAAGTTCGTCGATGAGTTCCATGGCGCGGATTTTCGGGGCTCCGGTAATCGACCCGCCGGGCAGAGTCGCGCGCAGCAGGTCGGCGTGGCGGACGTCCGGGCGGAGTCGCCCGACGACCTCCCCGACGAGATGAAAGACCGTCGGGTGGGCTTCCAGCACCCGCCGACGCTCCACCCGCACGCTGCCGAACGCGCAGACGCGTCCGAGGTCGTTGCGAAGCAGGTCGATAATCATCGCCAGTTCGGCGTTGTCCTTTGCGCTGGCAGCCAACGCCTCGGCGATGAGGGCGTCTTCCGCCGCGCATCGGCCTCGCGGACGGGTGCCCTTGATCGGGCGGGTCAGGACGTCCCGGCCTCGGCAGCGGAGGAACAGTTCCGGCGAGCTGGAGATCAGCGTCGATCGTCCGCCCGGGGTCTCGACGGGCAGGTAGGCGGCGTAGCAGGCGGGGTTCCGCCCGCGCAGCCGACGGTAGAGGGCCATCGGTTCGGGGGCGTCCGGCAGGCAGAATCGCTGGGAGAGGTTGACCTGAAAGAGGTCGCCGGCGGCGATGTGATCGATGCAGCATTGGACGGCCCGGCGATAGTCCTCGGGCGCGAAGTTCCACGACGGCGTGATCCGGACGGGCTGGGTCGGCGAAAAAACGCTCGGCGAGGCGCCGGCGAGCAGATCGCGCAGCAGTCCGGCCGACTCGCCCGTGCCGGAGGGGGAATCCTCGAAACGCAGTTCGCCCATCGCCCATCGACGCCGGGCGTGGTCGAAGACGGCGACGGCGTCGTAAAAGCCCAGGTGCAGGTCCGGCAGGTCGGTGTCGCGTGAGGCGCGGGCGGGGAGGTCTTCGATGAGGCGTCCGATTTCGTAGCCGATGAATCCGACCCAGCCGGGCAGGTAGGGGCAGTGCTCCAGCGGGCAGGGCTGGCGGTGGGCGGGGTCGAGCCGGAAGGCGTCGAGTTCCTCGCCCAGCCGCGGCCAGACATCGTCCTGGGCTGTAGCGAGCCGGGGCTGGCCGTCGCGCAGCAGCAGCCCGTCGCGGACGGTGAGAGTGCGAACGGGTCGGCAGAGAATCAGGCTGAACCGCCCCCATCGGTCGTCGAAGGAGGCGGACTCCAGCAACGCCGGTGCGGGCAGACGCTCCAGCCCGGCCAGCAGGTCGTCGATGCGGTCCGGCCCATCGGGGTCAGACCAGCGCAACGCAACGGGGCGAGGGTTCATGGCATGTCCGCGGGCGGGTTACGGGTCCAGGGCGTCGGCGGTGATCTGTTCTTTCGTCCGGGTGCGTGCGACCTCGGCGGCGGCGCGGATGAGTTCGTCGTCACTGCCGGCCGCCTGATCGAGCAGCGCGTTGATCTTCCGCATGTTGCCCCGGTGGTCCCTGTCGGTGTGTCGCAGCACCGCCAGCGCCAGGATCGCCTCGACCCGCCAGGTCCGGTCCTGGTCGTGCTCGATAATCCGGAAGAGGTCGCCCGGCTGGGGCGCTTTTTTCCCGTCCTCACGTTCTGCGAGGGTCCAGACGATCTTCCGTTTGGCGTCCATGGCGGCCCGAGCGGTCGAGATGTCGGCGTTGTATTCCCCGGCGGCTTCGGCACGGCCGGGTTTGCCGATCTCGCCGTGGAAGGTTTCGAGGTACATCAGGGCGGCCTGCATGATGTCCATGCCGGCGGTGACCATCTGCATCCTCGCCCGCTCGTTCATCATGTGCCACCCCAGGACGAGGCGATGTTCGTTGACCGTGACGACCTGCTTGTAGTTTTCTGTCCGGCGGTAGTGCTCGGCGAGGCATTCCAGAACGTCGTTGAGACCCAGCAGTTCCTCGACGCCTTTGGCAAAGGCCGATACGCGGAGTTCCTTCGGGGTATGCACGAAGGTATACCGCATGGATTCGCAGCGGATGGCCGGCTTGAGCTTGTCGTAGACCTCGTTACACAGCGCCAGTTCGTCAGGCGTCAGGTGACGCGGGGTCGAATCGAGGATGTGGTAGATCTTCTTGAACCTGGCCTTGTGTTTTTCCCAGACCGCCGCTGCGCGGGCGTAGGCGTCGCCGGCGTTGCAGTCGCCGGAGGGCATTCGCCCGAGAACGGCATCGATGGACATCGAGGGTTCCTTGAGTTCCAGGGCGCCTTGGCGGAGCGTGTCGTCGGTCGGCGAGTCGGGAGGAGAGAGGTAGAGCAGATAGACCGCAACAGCGGCGACAAGAATCGCCCCGCCGATGCCCAGTGCCCAGCCGGTTTTGTTGCCCATGGTACGGCTCCTGTGGTGGTGTTCAGTCAAGAGGGAAGCGGCGGCGGGCGTCCGCGGCGGAACCGCCCCTCCGGAAGGGAGGGATTTTACCGCTTTGCGGTCGGCGCGACAAACATCGTCCCGAGGTTGCGCGGATCGTAGAAGTAGCGTTGCGCTCCGGTCCAACTGGAGGCCTCGCGGTCCTGGGCGGCGAAGCGCATGAAATTCGCGCCCCAGTAGCGGGCCTCGGTGCCGGCCTTACCGAAAAGCCGAAGGGGGATGCGGAGTTCGACGACCCAGCGGTCCGGGCCCCGCTGAACGGCGAGTTCAGCGTTGGCGGGCAGGGGCTGGTGCGGGCCCAGCGGGGGGTTGGCGGAGATGCCCT
Source organism: uncultured Planctomycetaceae bacterium (assembly GCA_964388425.1). Taxonomy (GTDB): domain Bacteria; phylum Planctomycetota; class Phycisphaerae; order SM23-33; family SM23-33; genus CAYMAP01. Next base: position 10,710 of record CAYMAP010000049.1, on the reverse strand, counting down.
TCTCGGCGATCAGTACGCCGTTGGGTTTGATGACGAAATGGTAGAGGTCTTCGGAACCGGCTGCGTCCGCACCGGGGTCGAGGAGAATTTCCACGAGGTCCTCGCCGGTGATCAGCAGTTGTTCCCAGCGGAGGCGGTTGGAGGGGGTGAAGTGCATGCCCTCGGGGCGGGGTTCGTCGCAGCGGAAAGCGAAGTAGAGGTTCTCGGCGTCCTGCATGGCATAGACGAGGGTTTGCCGACGGGCCAACCCGGTGCGAACTTCGCCGTCGGGGTTCCGCCTGACCAGACCCCGCCTGCCAAGCAATCGGAAGTCGCCGGCGGTGTTGTTCCGCCGCAAGGGCCAGTCGTCGAGGTACCCGTCGATCGTCGGGGGTTTGTTGAATCGCCCGGCGATGAGGAAGGCGACGTTCGCGCGGAGGGCCCGTTCGATCCCCGCCCCGGCGGCGAGATTCAGGGCGACGGGGATTTTCCCGCTCGGCACCGATGGAAGGCTCCTGCCCTCGATGACCAGCCTGGCCTGGCGCGTCTGGCGGGGCGGGAAGTTCGGGATGCTGTACTCGTCGACGAGCGCCTTCCAGCCAGTGGGCAGATCGGTGATTTCGACGTCGACGTCGAGGGGTTTGCTGAACTCATTGAACAGCTCGACGAGGATTGTCGCGCGGAGTCCGGGCGAGGTCGCGGAGTCGTTCAGCAGCGCCTGGTCCTTCGGGCCGATCCGCATGACGGTCTGGACGCGCTCGACGGCGAGGGTGCTGGTGGCCTGGCTGAACTGCTGCCAGCGGACGCGTTCGGCAGTACGCCCGTCCTCCTCGAGGGGTCGGGAATGCAGGGCCTGCTGGACCTCGCGGATCAGCATCAGCCGGGCCAGCGACCAGGTTCTGCCGTCGTGGACCCATCCGCGCAGGCGGGGGTCCTGGTAGTGGTCGGAGGCGGCGTCGAGTGCCGCGTAGCGGACCATGGCTTCGAGGAGAGCGTCGGCGATGCCGGCGCGGTCCCGCTGGCGGAGGACCCAGAGGTACCCGAGATCCTGGAGTCCGCGTCGCAGGCGCTTCAATCGAACCGACGGCAGGACGCCCTTGAGTCCCGCGCGATCCCCGGGATAGAACAGCCTCGCCGACGCACCGTCGGCGTGGTCGAACATCTCTCCTCGCCAGTTGAGAACCTCCGGCAGGAAGATCCCGACGCAGCCGTAGCGACGGGCGATCCAGGGCAGGGCGCGGACGTCGGCGGGGCTGGCGAGCACGCCGAGGGACGGCGCGTAGGGCGGCAGGCCGGGCTGGAACCAGACGCCGAGGAGAGGATGGCCCGGCCAGGCGCGTCGCCGGGCCTCGGCCGGCTGGAGCCACTGGGCCGGCGGCGCGAGGATGTCGACGCGGTCGGCGAGTTCCGGCGGATGCGACCAGCCCGTCGCTTCCGGCGGGGCGGTGGGCAGTTCGGTGAGGATGGGCACGTTGGGGGCGACCTCGCGCAGCAGCGTCGCCAGCCGAAGTGTCCGCCGGTAGACCTGCTCGGAGACTTCCGCCCGGACGGGCCAGGCGAAAAGTTTCTTTTCCGCGCCGAGTTCGCGGAAGTGTTCGACGGACAAACGCGCTACGGTGCGGAGGGTTTTGGCATAGTGGGGGCTGTCGAACCCGCCGTAGTATGTCGGGACAGGCCAAGCGTCGGTAATCGGTAGGGGCCAGGCGGGCAGGGGGACGCGGTCGTCGAACGCCTTGCCGGTCAGGTAGGGCGTGAGGATGGCGTCGACGTCTTTCCACTGCAGGTGGAGCTTGCCGTAGGCGTCGCGGTTGATCTTCGGGCGGAGGCCTTTGTCGACGAGGTCGAGTCGGTGTTCGTGCGCCAGCCGCATCATCTGCCGAACGATACCCAGGCCCTGCTTGACGCGCGGGTTGTCGACGTCGAGATAGACCGGCTGGTACGGCTTGCCGTCCTGTTTGATAAATCGTTTGAAGAGCGTGTTGTGGTCGAAGCCCCCCAGGGCGAAGAGCGGTCGGGTCTCGGGCAGAAGAATGTCGAGGATCTCCAGGCGGAGGGCCAGTTCGTGTTTTGTCGTCCCGGCCGAGAGGGTAAGTTTGCCCTCGTAGACGCCGGGGCGCGCGGTACGCGGAACGGCGAGATCGACCCAGATCGCCAGTCGCTGGCCGGGGTCGAGGTTCCAGGGCTGCCCCCCGCCGGGGGCATCGGCGGGGACGAGCGGGTCGTAGACGCTTGCCGGGTCCGGCGGGGTTTCGGTCAGGCGGAGGTGCCATGCCGGAAGTGTTTCGACCCTGACCGGCAGCATGCGGAAGCAGGCGAGGGTCTCGGGCGGGAGTGTGGCGTCCTGGCCGACCAGCGGGGACGGTTCGATGCGGAGGTCGCGCAGAGGGGTGTTGTTGACGTCGACGACGACCTGGAAGCTGACGGTTTCGTTGGCGGCGGCGAGGAGCTGGACCGTCCTTCCGTCGTCGCCTAGCAGTCCAGACGGTTCGGTCCGCGGCGTGGTCTCGGAGAGGGCGAGCATCTCCGAGGCGACCCAGACTTCCGGGCCTGCTTGAGGCAGGGTGGCGGATGGGTCCGCAACCGGCTGCGGTTCGCAGGCGGGCAGGACAAGGGACAGGCAGGCAAGGATGCCCGTGAGACAACATGTTGCCCGCCGGGCAGCATCGGCCGGTTTGTCCGTTCTGCGGATCATGGTCAGGTCGTGTCGGGGTCGCGTGCGAACTGGGTCTGGTAGAGCTGGCGGTACAGGTCGCAGCGGTTCAACAGATCGTTGTGGGTTCCCTGGTCGACGATTCGCCCGGCGTCCATGACGACGATGGCGTCGGCCGAGAGGACGGTGCTGAAGCGGTGGGCGATCATAAGGGTGGTCCGCCCGACGACGAACTCCTCCATCGCCTGGTGGATGCGATGTTCGCTGTCGGCGTCGATCTGGGACATGGCTTCGTCGAAGATGAGGATCGCCGGATCGCGGAGAATGGCGCGGGCGATGGCGATGCGTTGGCGTTGACCGCCGGAGAGCGTTGCGCCGCGTTGTCCGACCATCGTGTCGAATCCGTCGGGGAGGTCGTCGACGAACTCGTCGACGAACGCGCGTTTCGCCGCGGCGAGGACGCCGTCGCGTTTCGGACGACGCAGGCCGTAGGAAATATTCTCGGCGATGGTGGCGTTGAACAGGACGGTCTCCTGGGTGACGTAGGCGATCTGCCTGCGGAGCGAACGGAGGGAGTGGGTGGCGATGTCGGCCCCGTCCAGGAGGATGCGTCCGGCGTCGGGTTCGATCAGCCGGGGCAGGAGGCTGACCAGGGTGGTTTTGCCCGAGCCGTTGGGCCCGACGATGGCGACGGTCTGTCCGGATCGGCAGGTAAGGTCCACGTCCCGCACGGCCGGTTCGGGGGCGTTGGGGTAGGTGTAGCGGACGCCCTCGAAGAGGAGGTCCCGACAGTGGCGGGGGAGCATGGGCGATCCGGGCGTTCGCTTCTCGACGGCCTGGTCGCGGATTTCGAAGAGTCGCTCCGCGGCCGCATCGCCGGTCTGGAAACGGACGACGACCTTGGAGAGCTTGCGGACAGGGTCGAACATCGCCGCCAGGAGCACCATCACGGTCATGAACGTTTCCGGGTCCATCTGCCCGCCGAAGACCCAGTACCCGGCGACCCCGGCTGCGACGAGGCCGGCCGAGATTCCCAGGGCTTCGACCGTCGGGCTGGTCGCCGAGTCGATCCTCGCCATGCGCCGCTGCTGCCTGTACAGCGCACGGTTGACGCGGTTGAACCGCCTGCGCTCGGCGGCCTCCATGGTGTAGGCCTTGACGACGCGAATGCCCTGGAGGGTCTCTTCGAGGATGGCGAGCATGTCGGCGAAGCTTTCGAGGGCGCGTTTCGTCGAGCGCCTCATCCGCTTGCCGAACGTGCGGATGAGCAGGTAGGCGAACGGCCCGCCGAGCATGGCCAGCAGCGTCAGTTGCCAGCTCAACAGGAAGGCGGCGAGGATGGAAGCGATCATCTTGGCCGGTTCGACCAGCGTCTTGCCGAACAGCGTGATCTGCGACTGGGCCAGTTCGGTGGCGTCGCGGACGAATCGACTGGCGGTGTCGGAGGTCCCCGCCGAGGCGAAATAGGTCACCGGCTGGCGGAGGGCGACGTTGTAGCAATCCATCCGCAGGTCCCAGAGCCCGCGATGGACGGAGGTCTGGACAAGGTACTCCTGGACGACGCGCAGGACGTTGCGAACCAACGTGATGACCAGAGCGAACAGCAGCAGCCAGACGAAGATCGGGAACCGCTTTTCCGGCGAGCCGGTGTTGGGGATGAATCGCCCCAGGCGACCCATCAGCCGGGACCCGGAGCGGAGGCGGTGGAGCTTGATCTTCGTGTTGCGGACGGACTGTTCGGCGGGGTCGTAGACCAGCAGGTCGACGATGCGATCGGCTTCGCCCCAGTCGGCGAGGCGCTGAAGGAGGACGTCGGCGCGGAGGTACCGCCGCGAGCCGTCTTCGCTCAGCCCCACCAGCCAATCGCCGTCGCGCACGCCGCCCTCGAAGGCCCGCCCGGTCCGGTCCGCCTCGACGACGTCGACGACGATCGACAGCGCAGGTCCGTCCGGACCGGCGGTGGTTTTCGGCGGGACGGTCCTCTGGATGAGCCGGGCGTTGAGGCGGTCCTGGGCCATCGTCCGCCACGCCCAGCCGTGCAGGCCCTCGGCACTGAAGAGAACCTTCGCACCGGGCAGGATCATCGTCAGCCCCCCGCCCCAGAGGACGGCGATCAGCACGGCTGCGAGGACCGCGAAGACCAGGCGGATGCGGTACGGCCGGAGGTAGCGCAGGGATCGGAAGAAATGCTTCATAGACGCGCCATGCTACGAAACTGCCCCCCCAAAAGGAAGGCGGGACATGCGACGGAACCGCCCGGAACCGAGACCGCCGAAGACCCGACGATCGAATACAGTGTCCGCCCCCGCCCTGACGATATACACTGCGTCGAAACGTCTGCCGACCGAGGTTCGCATGCTTCAGCGCCTATCGGCCAATCCGCTGCTGTCTCCCGAGGACGTCCGCCCCACGCGGGACGGGCTGGAGGTCCTCTGCACGCTCAACCCCGCCGCGGTACGGTTCGGGGGCCAAACCCTCCTGCTGGTCCGCGTCGGCGAACGACTGCCCGACGAACCCCGCTGGGTGACCTACCTCTACCGCGACCCCGACTTCGACGAACTCCAGGTCGGACGCTACCGCAAGGACGACCCCGACCTGTCCACGCCCGATGGGCGGGGGTATTTCTACCGCGGGAAGATGGTCCTCTCGAGCCTCTCGCATCTGCGGATCGCCCGCAGCGACGACGGCGAGCGATTCGTCTTCGACGACGAGCCGGCGATCTTCCCCGCGACGCCGTACGAAGCGTTCGGCTGCGAGGACGCACGCATCACCTTCCTCGACGGGCGGTACTGGATTGCCTACACCGCCGTCTCGACCCGCGGGGTGGCGGTCGCGCTGGCCAGTACCGACGACTTCCGTAAGTACCGGCGGGAGGGCATCCTCTTTCCGCCGTACCAGAAAGACGTTTGCCTGTTTCCCGAGACCGTCGGCGGACGATACGTCTGCCGACATCGGCCGTACATGAACGAATTCAACAACGCCTGCATCTGGACGGCCTATTCGCCAGATCGCCTCTGCTGGGGGTACCACGCCCAGACCCTCGCGCCGACGCCCGGGACGTGGGAGGCCGACCGGGTCGGCTGCGGCGCCCCGCCGGTCAAGAGCGACGAGGGCTGGCTGGAACTCTACCACGCCGCCGACGCCAATGGCCGATACTGCCTCGGGGCCATGCTCAGCGACCCCGACGCGCCCCACCGCCTGCTGAGCCGATCCCGCAGGCCCGTACTCGAACCCACCGAGCCGTACGAACGCCACGGCGTCCATGCCGAGACGGTCTTCTCCAACGGGCTGATCGTCGACGACGACGGGACGATGACGGTCTTCTACGGCGCCGCCGACCGCACCTGCTGCGCCGCCCGCACCACCGCCGACGCCATGCTCGCCGCGGCAGGCAACCGCGACTGACCGACACCCAACGACACCCCCAAGATTCCTTGGACCCGAAGGTTGCGTTGTGTCGAAGAATCCTACTGCGGACCCAGCCGGGCTCGGAGACTGTTCGCCCCGGCCCGCCATGCCGGGAACCCACGACTTGAATGTCTTTACGGAGAAAGGCGATGACACACGCCGTGATACGGATACGAACGGTGACGATGCTGCTGGTCGGACTCGGGCTGCTGCCCGCCCTTGCCCCTGCCCAGACCACCTGGGACGCCGGGGGCGGGGTCGACACCGACTGGGACACCGCCGCCAACTGGAACCCCGACGGAGCACCCGCCGCGGGCGCGTCGGTCACCATCGATGACTCCGCCGTCGCCAACGGCATCAACCTGAACGTCGTCACAGCCAGCCTCGCCGACATCACCTTCGATGCAGGCATCACGGGAGGGATCACCGTCGCCGACGGCCCCGGGACGCTGACGCTCGGCAACGGGGCGGCGGGGACGTTCACGTCCGAGACCGATCAGACCATCGGCTTCAACGCAGGCATCCTCCTCGACGACGGAGGCAACGGGACGACCTTCGATCTTTCCAACGCCAACGGCATCGTCGACGTCGCCGGAATCATCGACGACGGCTTCAACACCTCCGCCCTGACCAAGACCGGTGGCGGGACGCTGACGCTTTCCAGCGTGGGCAACACCTACGGCGGGGGGACGGTCATCGAGAACGGCACGCTGTCGATCTCCGCGGACAACCAGCTCGGCGACGCCGCCGGGGGCGTGACCTTCGGCGGATTCGGCGGCGGAGTCCTGGAAGTCACGACCGACGGGGAGAACTCCGCCCGGACCTTCACCCTCGACGCCGGCGGGACCGTCAACGTCGCCGATGTCGGCGAGACCTTCGAGATCAGCGGCCAGATCACCGGCACGGGCAGCCTGAACAAAGACGGCGACGGGACGCTGCTGCTCTCCGGGGCGGGCAACAATTGGCAGGGCGACGCCTTCGTAACGGCCGGCACGCTCCGCATCGCCGCCGATGAACGCATCCCGGACACCGCCGGGCTGATTCTCACCGCCGGGACCTTCGACGCCGACGGGCAGACCGAAACCGTCGCGTACCTCTCGGGCAATACCGGCGGCACCGTCGCCCTGGGCGCGGGGACGTTCACCTTCGGGGACGCCACCAACCGCACCTACAGCGGCGCGATCACCAGCGACCCCGGCGGGACGCTGAACAAAAACGGCCCGGGCTGGACCTTCTTCGACCAGGACGACAGCCTTGCGTTCCAAGGGACGTTGAACGTCAACGCCGGCGAACTCTACATCGACGCGACTTTTGGCGACGGGGCCAACGCCACCGCCACCGTCGCCAACGGCGCGACCCTGGCCGGCGAGGGGACCTTCGACGGGGCCGTCACCGTTCAGTCCGGCGGGTACATCCGTCCAGGGCTGGGACTGATCGGCGACTTCACGGTAAACGACTACAACCCCGCAACCGGGTCGTTCCTGGAAATCCAGGTCAGCAGCACCGGCGGGACCGGAAGCCCGAACAACGACCACCTCAAGGTCACCCACAACGCAAACCTCAACGGCAACGGCACGGTCGAAACGATCCTGATCGAAGCGCCCGGCAACTACCTGCCCGGAACACGATGGCGGATTCTCCAGGCGGACAACGCCCGCAACGGACAGTTCGCCGGGGTCGTCGGGCAGGGCCAGGCCGCCAATTTCGGCTGGTCCCTGGACTACGCCACCGACCCCAACGAAGTCTGGCTGATCCTGGAGTCCATCGTAAACTACGCCGCCACCGCCCGAACGCCCAACCAGACCGCCGTTGCCACCACCCTTGACCGCATCGGCCAGCGCGAGCCGTCCCAGCGCATGCGCAACGTCTTTACCCAGCTCAACGCCATGGGGGACGTCAAATTCCGCCAGGCCCTAGACGAGATCAGCCCGGCCCGGCAGACGGCCAACGCTCAGGTCACCCAGTCCGCCACCCGTGCCCTGAACACCGCCATGACCCGGCGGTTCGAAGACCTCCACGACGAGGAACAACCCGACGACATCTCGGACAATCCCTTCTCACGGATGCTGCGGACAGGGCGGGGGCCCGACCTGGCTGCCTTCGGCGACAATCGCCAAGCCCTCGCCCTGTCCAGCCAGCCCGTCCAGAGCGGCCAGGTCGTCCACAACCGCTGGAGCTTCTGGTTCCGCGTGATGGGGGACCTCGGGAACATGGACAGCACGGAGGAACAGCCCGGCTTCCGCTCCAGCACTGTCGGCACGACCTTCGGGGTCGATTACCGTATCGTCCGCGGCCTGGTCGTCGGCACGAGCCTGTCCTACGCCAAAAGCTACTTCGCCCATAACGATTCCCAAGGCAACGGGGAGATCGACTCGTTTTACCAGATGTTCTACGGCAGCTTTCTCTACGAAGGGTTCTACCTCGATGGGTCAGTGGGCTGGGGCTACCACTGGTATCAGAACGATCGGAAGATGCCCGCCCTGGGAGGCACGACGGCCCACAGCGAACACGACGGCTATCAGTTCGTCGGATACCTCGGCACCGGCTATGACTTCCGGGTCGAGCAATGGACGTTCGGCCCGACGGCGTGGATGCAGTACACCTCCCTGCACGAGGAGGATTACAGCGAAACCGAGGCCGGCGCTTTGAGCCTGCGGTTTGACTCTTCGACCACCGACAGCTTCATGACCGGCCTGGGCGCGCACGTCGGAACGGAAGTCATGTGGGACTGGCTGAAACTCAAACCTGACCTTCGGGCGGAATGGCTGCACGAATTCCAGACCGACGCCCAAACCGTCTCGGCCCGGTTCAACGAACCGGGGGGGAGCTTCCGCGTGACCGGTCCGGACGTCCAAGCCGACGCCTGGCGGCTCGGGCTGCACCTCGATGCCGTCTGGACCGAAGAGGTCACGACCTTCCTGGACTACACACTGACCCAGGACTTCGGCTCGGGCCTGACGAGCAATACCTTCTGGGGCGGCATCAAGGTCCGCTTCTGATCGCGTAGCATGGACGTCTCGTCCATGACACCGGGAAACCGCGACTGGGCCAGGATGACCCTGCTACTCCATCGGCAGGAGGCCGGTGCTCTCTCGATCAGCCCTGGAACTCGTTGCCGACCTTCCTCGCCCGCTCGGGCTTGTCCAGATCGATCCCCAGCGCCAGCCCGATCTCGACCAGCAGGCTCCACCCCGCCGCGAGGAAGACATGCGGCGTCAGCGGACCCGCCGAGGGGACCTGGAGGGTCTCGAACCCTTCGACCGGCTCGGTGGCGATGCAGACGACCCGGCAGCCGACGCCCTCGACGAGGACTTCCTTGAACTTGGGTATTTCCTCGGCGATGGGTTCGATGACGAAGACCACGTCGGCGGGGTCCATGACCTCCTCGATGCCGTGGACCGCGTAGGTGCCTTCGAGGAAATCGCTTTTCTTGCGGGTGATCTCGTTGGTCTTGAGCGTCAGTTCCTCGGCCACGCCATCGTTGTACCCGGCGAAGTAGATCGTGCCGGCCTTGCAGGCGGCCTCCACAATGGCCGGGTCGATTGCCCTCGTCAGGGAGTTCTGGATCGCCTCGGCGAGCGCGCCGAGCTGTTCTGTGGTCATGGGCTTTGCCGCGAGCTGGGCGGCAAGGGACTGATAGACCAACGCCTGTTCGACGACGCTCTTGGTCGCAGCGACCGCCTCCTCCCAGCCGCAGTTCAACACGAACGTCTCGGCGGTGTGCTCGGCCAGGAGGTTGTCCGCCTTGGCCGAGAGTCCGAAGAGCTTCGGATTCCCCTGCTGGGCGAGGGTTTTCAGCAGCAGGACGACTTCCTTCGTCCGCCCGGAGTTGCTGGCGGCGAAGACGGCGAAGTCTTTCAGGTCGTACGTCGCCGCCTGTCGCGAGCCTTCCGTCACCGCGTGGAGTTTCACGCCGTCGGTCAGGAGTCTGCGGATCATATTCTTGGCCGGGAAGATTCGGCTCGAACCTTCGCCGGTCAGCATCAGCCGACCCGCCTGGCCGATGGTGGCGGCGACTCGTTCCGTTCGGGTGGGGTCGAAGCCGCGGACGACCTCGACAACATCGAGCATCTCCCGGCACAGGGCGTAACGGGTGTATCGTTCGTCGTTGGGTTTCATGGGGGTTTCCTCTGTCCTTCCGCTGGCAACACGTTGCCGGCCCTACGGGTGTTCAGTATCGCAGTTGTGCGTATACCGGCAGGGGGCCGACGAGTGAGCCTGCGTAGTGCAGGAACTTCTCGGTGGGGTAGTTGCCGGCTTCGTTGATGAAGTCATCGGGCATGGGCTTGGCTCGGACGGCGACGTCGGCCAGCGGAGCGGTGCCCGTCGCCCAGCGGTAGGGATGGTCGGACTCGCGGACGATCGTCACCATCACGCCGGACTGACCCGACGCGGCGAGGTCGACCGCGGCGCGTCCGACGGTGTAGGCCTCCTCGAGGTCGCCGGGGACGGCGCGGTCGACTGCGCACATCGGGAGAGATTCGGTGATCTGGAATTCCCCCCGCCACCCGAACTGCGAAGAGAGCATGTTGTGGAGGTTGAAGGCGACGGAACTTCCGCCCATCGCCCCGAACTCGACGTTGGCGAACTTGTCGGTCGTCTGCGAGGCCGACACCGGCGTTCCGTCGGCGTATTTGACGCCCTCGCCGCAGACGATGCTCACGAACCCGCGC
>CAYMAP010000048.1:0-14225 GCA_964388425.1 uncultured Planctomycetaceae bacterium | reverse complement strand
CTTTCTTCGGATCAATGAACGGGTTCAAGACGGACGCCTCCCTCAGAATTGCCAAAAACGCGCTGGGAGGACCGTTTTGGGGATGTCACTCTATTCTTTGCGTTGACGAATCGCCCTGATGTTCCGTTCCGTCGACTTTTGAAGGGCGCATCTTTCTTCGGATCAAGGAACGGGTTCAAGACGATCAGGAATTCGCACTGAATCCGTTCGCAAGTGCAATATCGTAATGATGTTCGCGTGAAAAAAATCTCGTAAAAATCTGATTTTTCTCACAATGCCCTTCCTTCGTTCCGATTCCACTCAGGCGACGCGGAGTATGCTTTCGCCCCCGCGACCCTGACCGGCGAGAGACCGTTCTTCATTCCAGGCGACAGGCAAAGAACAGGCAAAGAAGAAGAACGCGCCAGCGTGGGTCAAGTGGGGCATGTAACGCATCGCCGGAACGGGACGACCGACCCGACCGTGCCATGGCAGCGACTGCAGGACACGTCCTGACCGTTTGCCGCGGGTGCCGTACGCGCCGGATTGGCCATGCCCCGGAGAACCCGCGGCCAGGCTGTCACCGGACCGATCGGCATACGGGGGGATGCGACCGGAGGCGGTAGCTGCGGAAACGTACTGGAAATGGCACGGGGTAGCGGTGTGCGCTGCTCGCAGATTCACAATTCGCGCAGGCAAGAACAGAACAGACAGGAGACAACCAACCATGGCCACGAAGCGAACGATGACAGTCGGCAAGAAAATTGCGATGGGCTTTGCAGCACTGATCGTGCTGTCCGTTATTCTTGGCAGCCTGGCGGTTTACAACATGAAGACCGTCGAAGCCGAGTCCACCAAACTCGCCGAGGAATACGTTCCCGAAGTCGACCTGTGCAGCAAGCTCGAGCGGCACGCCCTGCTGACGATGTACGCCAACCGGGGCTACGGGTTGAGCGAGGAACAGCACTATTACGAGACCGGCCAGAAAGAGATGGCCGAGGTCGACAAATGGCTCGGTGAATGCGACAAACTCGCCCAGGAGGCCGAGCATCTGGTCAAGCTCGGGCCCGCCGTGGAAGAAACCCGCCAGAAGGTCGGGGAGTACAAAGACTATCTCCAGAAGACCGTGGACATCAACGCCAAGCTCGCCCAGAACCGCACCACCCTCGACGAAGCCGCCGCGAAATACATGAAAAACTGCTCCGAGTTCCTCGATGCGCAGAACCATGCCTTCAAGAAGGACCTCGCCGAACGGCAGACCAAGATCGACCTGGCCATGGACATCGTGAGCATCGGCTCGACAGCCCGGGTTTTGAACTTCAAGGGCCAGGCCACCAACGACCCGCAGCTCGTCCAGCAGGCCATCGATGCGCTGAACGGGGTCTCCGAGAAGACCGCCGAATTGCGCAAGGTCACCTACCTCGAGAAGGACATCCAGCGCATCGACCAGACCGAAGCAGCCACCCAGAGCTACCAGAAGGCCATGGAAGAATTCGTCGCGGAGTTCAAGAAAGGCGCCGCCGCGGACAAGGGAACCCTCGCGTCCTGCCGGGACAACATGGACGCCAACGCCGGGAAGTTCGTCACCAATTGCGACACATTCCTGGCCGGTCAGCAAAAGGCCCTGGACGTGGACATGCACGAACGGCATGCCAAGATCACGCTCTGCAACGACATCATCGACCTGGGCAACGCGGTGCGGCTGGCCTGCTTCAAGAGCCAGGCCCTCCGCAAGCCGGAACTCATCCGCCAGGCCGGCGCCAACTTCGAGAAGCTGGAAACCAAGTATGACGAGCTTCGCAAAATCACCCGTCTGAAAGAAGACCTCGCCCGGATCGACAATACCCAGCAGGCGGGCAAAAAGTACCAGGCCAACATGAACGCCTTCCTGGCCAACTGGCTGGAACTCCAGGAGATCAGCCAGAAGCGCGGCGACGTCGCCGACGAACTCCTCGCCATCGCTCAGGAGACCGCCCGGGCGGGCGTCGACGGAACGGTCGCCATCGCCAACGAAGCCCAAAGCGCCCTGAGCATCGCCTCGACGATCATGATCGTCGGGCTGATCGTCGCCCTCATCGTCGGCGTGGTCCTCGCCGCCTGGATCGGGCGGGGCATCAAGAAGGTCCTGACGCGCATCGCGGGCAACCTCGCCGAAGGTGCTGATCAGACCGCCAGCGCCTCGGGTCAGGTCTCGGCCGCCAGCCAGAGCCTCGCCGAAGGTTCCTCCGAGCAGGCGGCCAGCATCGAGGAAACCTCCAGCAGCATCGAAGAGATGGCCTCGATGACCAAGCAGAACGCCTCCAACGCCGGCGAGGCGAACACGCTGGCCGGACAGGCGACGGACTCGGCCAAGAAGGGCGCCGAAGCGATGAGCCGGATGTCCCAGGCCATCGACGATATCAAGAAGTCCTCCGATGAGACGGCCAAGATCATCAAGACCATCGACGACATCGCGTTCCAGACGAACCTGCTGGCCCTGAACGCCGCCGTCGAAGCCGCCCGAGCCGGAGAAGCCGGCAAGGGCTTCGCCGTCGTCGCCGAGGAGGTCCGCAACCTCGCCCAGCGGTCGGCCGAAGCGGCCAAGACCACCGCCGAGATGATCGAAGAGTCCGTCACCAACTCCGAACGCGGTGTCGCCATCAGCGAGGAAGTCGCCAAAGCCCTCTCGGAAATCTCCGAGGGCTCGCAGAAAGTCAACAACCTCGTGGGTGAAATTGCCGCCGCCAGCAACGAACAGGCCCAGGGCATCGACCAGGTCAACATCGCCGTCGGGCAGATGGACAAGGTCACCCAGTCCAACGCCGCCAACGCCGAAGAGACCGCCTCGGCTGCCGAGGAACTCTCCGCCCAGGCCGAGGAACTCAACCGCAACGTCGTGGAACTCCAGGTGCTGGTCAACGGCTCCAGCGGTGCCCACGCCGCCGGTAGCACCACCGCGTACCGCCACGACAAACCGGCCAAGAACAAACCGGCCCGCACCCAGCAGGCCTCGGTCCAGCCACACCAGTCCACCCAGCCGTCCGGCGAGGATCACATCCCGCTGGACAGCGACAAGGAACTGGCCAGTTTCTGACTCCTTGCCGCTGACACAGGGACCCGCAGGGCCCGTTTCCCCGCCAGGAAACGGGCCCTTTTTTTCTTTCGCCGCGGGTTCCAGGCTGTGGCTCAACCGGGGCGACTGGTCCTCAGGTCAAATCCCCAACGCCCGGCCTTGCGTACCACCAAAGGCCGGGGCCGTCCGCCCGCTTCCTCCGAGCAGTTCTTGCAAACCCACCGTGCTTGATGGACAATACATCTCCTTGGAAGTCTGTCGGCAGTGCCGACCGACAGGGCCCCCCGAAACCAGATCACCACAAAGCAAGGACGAGACCATGGCAGCGAAAACACTCCGTGACATTGACATTTCGGGCAAGAGCGTGCTGATGCGCGTGGACTTCAACGTTCCGTTGGACGGCCAGACGGTCACCGACGATCGGCGGATCGTCGCTGCGATGGACAGCATCCGGCACGTTCTCGACGCCGGGGGCAAGCTGGTCCTGATGAGCCACCTCGGCAGACCCCAGGCCAAGGTCGCCACGGAATACAGCCTCAGGCCCGCCGCGGACAAACTCGGTGAGCACCTCGGCAAGGCCGTCAAGCTGGGTCCGGCCGAGGGCATCGCCGGTCCCGCCGCCCGCGAGCAGGTCGCCTCGCTACAGCCGGGCGAGGTGCTGTGCCTGGAAAATGTCCGCTTCGACGCCCGCGAGGACAGCAAGGACGAGGAAGAGGTCAAGGCCCTGGGGCGCGAGATGGCGGACCTGGGCTGCGAGGCCTACGTCAACGACGCCTTCGGCACCTGCCACCGCAAGCACGCGAGCATGTGGGGCTGTCCGCTGGCGATGAAGGCCGACGGCAAGCCGGCCGTTGCTGGCATGCTCGTCGAGAAGGAAATCCGCTACCTCCACGAAGCCGTCGCGAGTCCCGACCGCCCGTTCGTGGCGATCCTGGGCGGGGCGAAGGTCTCGGACAAGATCAGGCTGATCGACTCGCTGCTGACCCGGTGCGACTCGATCCTGATCGGCGGGGCGATGGCGTACACGTTGCTCAAGGCGCGCGGCGTGTCGGTCGGCAAGAGCCTCGTCGAGGAAGACCAGGTTGACACGATGAAAGAACTCCTCGACCGCGCGAGCAGCAAGATTCTCCTGCCCAGCGACCACGTCTGCGCCAAGGAATTCGACAGCGACGACGCCGAGCGCATCGAAGACGTGAACATTCCCGACGGCATGATGGGCATGGACATCGGGCCTAAGACCCGCGACGAATTCGGCGACGTGATCGCCTCCAGCCGGACCATCGTCTGGAACGGGCCGATGGGCGTTTTCGAGCGCAAGGCCTACCAGTACGGCACCGAGGCCCTCGCCGCCGACATCGCCGAAGTCACGCAGGACAAGGATGCGGTGAGCGTCATCGGCGGGGGCGACTCGGCCGCGGCGGTCGAAAAATTCCACCTCGCCGAGAAGATGACGCACGTTTCGACCGGCGGAGGCGCGAGCCTGACCTACCTCGAAGGCAAGCCCATGCCGCCCATCGAGGTCCTCGACGAGGCCTGATCCGCATGATGACCGCCAAGAACATCCCAGGCCGGAACCCCTGGGGCGAGTTGCCGGCCGGTCCGCTGGTCGCGCCTTCGCTGCTGAGCGTGGACTTCGCCCGTGCCGGCGAGCAGATCGACGACGTTCTCTCCGCCGGTGTGAAGCTGCTGCACGTGGACATCATGGATGGTCATTTCGTGCCGAACCTCTCGATGGGTACGCCGGTCGTCGAGAAGTTCCGCCGGTACACGACCGCTCCCCTGGACGTTCACCTGATGGTGACGGACCCGGCGTTCTTTGCTGAGCGTTTCGCCGAAGCCGGCGCCGACAGTCTGAACTTCCACATCGAGGCCTGCGACCACCCCGCCCGGGTCATCAAGCGGATTCGCGAGATGGGCCTGGGCGTGGGCGTGACGGTCAAACCCCGCACCCCGGCCAAACGACTGGCGAAGATCATCGACCGCGTCGACCTGGTGCTGGTCATGACCGTCGAGCCGGGCTTCGGCGGGCAGGCGTTCATGGACGACCAGCTTCCGAAGATCGAACAATTACGGAAGATGCTGCGCGACGAGCAGCGGCTGGAAGTCGACGGAGGAATCTCTCCGCAGACCGCCCCCCGCTGCCGGGACGCCGGGGCGGACCTGTTCGTCGCCGGGAGCAATATCTTCGCCGCACCGGACCCCGCAGCCGCGGCGGGGGAACTCCAGGCCGTCCTGGACGGTTGAGTGAATCGATGGAACTGCTGGCTGTACAAACGGGCGAGACGATCTGGCAGGAGCCGGCGAGGCTCGAGAACCTTGCCGGCGTGCCCCTCTCGGACAAGGGCCGGCATGCCATCCGCCGGATCGGCAAGCAGCTCGTACCCCACGAGCCGACAGTGATCTTCGCACCGGCCGAGCAGACCGAACAGGAAACCGCCGGCCTCCTCGCCGGCGAACTTTCGCTGAAAGTCCGCACGGTCGAGGACCTGGCGGAACTGGACTTCGGACTCTGGCAGGGGCTGACCCTGGCGGAAGTCCGTCGCCGGCAGCCGAAATTGCACAAGCAGTGGCACGAAGCACCCTCGAGCGTCCGCCCGCCGGGCGGGGAAACGCTGGAAGAGGCCTACGCGCGGATCGAACGAGCCCTGGCGACGATTGTTCGGCAGGCGAAGAAGCAGGAGCCCGTCGTCGTGCTTCGCCCCGTTGCGATGGGGCTGCTGCGATGCAGGCTGGATCAGGTCGCCCTCGATCGCATCTGGGACGGCATGAAAGAGGGCTGCCAGTGGGTCCGCTATGAAATCGACCCGAAGAACTATTGACGAAACGCACCGGGTGCCACGGGTTTCCCGACGCCCGTGTATGCGGGCAGAGTAAGGACGACAGCACGATGGCCGACGAACAGAGCAACCCCTCGCCGATGACCAATCCGTACGACGCGGCCGGTACGGCTCCGCCGCCCCCGAGAAAGCGCCGCGAGGTCCCCGATGGCCTATGGATGCGCTGCACGGGCTGCGAGAAAATGCTCTACCGCAAGGCCGTCAGCGAGAATCTCGATGTCTGCCCCGAGTGCGGCGAGCACTTCCGCATGACCGGTCGGCAGCGTGTCGAACAACTGGCCGACCCGGGCAGCTTCGAGGAACTCTTTGCCGACCTCGCCCCGGACGACCCGCTGGATTTCCAGTGGGCAGGCAAGGCCTATGCGGATCGGATCACCAAAGAGCAAGGCAAGACCGGCCTGAACGAAGCCCTGCTGACCGGGGCGGCGTACATCAAAGGCCGGAGGCTGGCACTGGCGGTGATGGCGGGCGATTTTCTGATGGGCTCGATGGGTTCGGTGCTGGGTGAGAAACTCGCCCGCCTGATCGAGTACGCCACGGCCGAGAATCTCCCGCTGGTGGTCGTCTGCATCTCCGGCGGAGCGCGGATGCACGAAGGCGCGCTGAGCCTGATGCAGATGGGCAAGACCTCCGCCGCTCTGGCTCGCTACGACGAGGCGGGCGGACTGTACATCTCCGTACTGACCGACCCGACGACGGGCGGAACGACCGCCAGTTTCGCGATGCTCGGCGACGTGATCCTTGCCGAACCGAAAGCGCTGATCGGCTTCGCAGGCCCGCGCGTCATCGCCAATACCATCAAGGCCGAACTGCCCGAGGGGTTCCAGCGGGCCGAGTTCCTCCGGGACAAAGGCTTCGTCGACCGCATCGTGCCCCGCGGCGAACTCCGCAGCGAAATCGCACGACTCGTCGATTACCTCAAGCCATGACGGGTCCGGCAGGAAACAGAACCAAGCCCCGCCGGCAACAAGCCCGCCCGTAGGGGGCTTGGTCTACCATTCAATGGCATCGCCGGTATCGTCGTTTCCGGAGGTTTCGCTGCTGTCGAACTTCTGTTTCGCGGTGTCGTTCTCAGCGTTTTCGTCGGTTTCGTTTTTGCCGGAATCGCTGTTGTCCGAATCGTTGCTGCTGTTGTTTGATTCGCTGTCGGGATTGTCTTTGTTTTCGCTGGTGGTTTTCTTGCGGTGCTTTCGCCCGCCGCGTCGGCCTCGCCTGCGGGGCTTTTTCTTCGGCTGGTCGTGGCTGTCGTTCGTGCTGTCTTTGGATGCGTCATCGCCGGATTCCTGTTTGTCGTCGGAGTCGTCCTGTTTTTTCTGTTCGTCGCCGCCGGTGTCTTTCGAGGGCTGCTGCTTGCTTTCGTCCTTCGGCTGATCGTCGGATTTTTTCTTGTGCTTGCGTCCGCCGCGTCGGCCGCGTCGCTTGCGGGAAGACTTTGCAGAGCCTTCCGAACTCTCGTCGGGCGACTGTCCGTCGGCGGAATCGTCCTGCTCGTCCTTTGGGCTCTCGTCCTTGGGCGAAGTTCCCTTTTTCCGCTTGCCGAGCAGTTCCGTGACGTTGACGAGGGGCTTGTCTTTGGCGTGGGACGTTTTGCGGGAGAGCGTGCCGGACGCGACGGCCGTGCCACGCTGATCGGCACATTGCAATGTCACGTCATGGCCGACGATGGCGGGGTCGGCAAGGATGACGATCCGCTTTCCGGTTTCGTTTTCCAGATCGGTGATGACATTGCGCTGAGAGTTGATGAGGTGGTTGGCGATGGCGGGGGAGACGGTGACCTCAAGGGTGGCGACGTCCTCGCGGGTGCAGGCGACCTGGACGCGGCGGAGAACTTCGAGGGCGACGGATTCCTGGCTCATGATCTGGCCCGTGCCTTCGCACGTCGGGCAGCAGGCGTAGATGGACTGCTTCAGCGAGGGGCGCAGCCGTTGGCGGGTCATTTCGACGATGCCAAAACTGCTGATGCGGAGAACCTTGCTCTTGGCGCGGTCTTTTTTCAGGACGTCGCGGAGCTTTTTCTCCAGGGTCCGGCGGTTTCGCTCGTATCGCATGTCGACGAAGTCGATGATGATGACTCCGCCCATGTCGCGGAGGCGGAGTTGCCGGCCGATCTCCTCGGCGGCCTGCATGTTGAGGTCGCAGGCGTTGTCTTCGGCGTTGGAGTGGGCGCGGAAGCTTCCGCTGTTGACATCGATGGCGACGAGGGCCTCGGTCTGGTCGATGATGAGCGAACCCCCGCCGGGCAGTTCGACGCGGTGGGCGTGGACCTTTTGGATTTCCTCCTCGACGCCGTACTCCTCGAACAGCCCGCGAGCGCCTTGGTAATACTGGATGTTGCACTTGGCGCGGGGGACGGCAACGTCGAGGAAGTCCTTGACCCGCAGGGTGATGTCCTCGGTGTCGCAGATGATTTCCGTGATGGTGTTGTCGAAGACGTCGCGGATGGTGCGTGTGACGAGGTCGGATTCCTTGTAGATTTCCTCGGGGGCCTTGTCGCGTTCGATGCGTTTCTGGACGTCGTTCCACAAACGGGTGAGATAGGAGAGGTCTCGCTGAAGGTCGCGTTTGGTTTTGCCCACGCCGGCGGTGCGGACGATGATGCCCATGTCGGAGGGGATGTCGAGTTCGTCGAGAATTTTCTTGGTTTTCCCCCGGGCCTCGTCGTCTTCGATCTTTCGGCTGACGCCGACCTTGCTCATGCCGGGCATCATCACGAGCATGCGTCCGGGGATGGAGAGGTAGGTGGTGAGGGTCGGCCCCTTCGTGCCGATGCCCTCCTTGGTCATCTGGACGACGACTTCCTGGCCGCGGCGCAGACAGTCCTGGATGGGGGGGCGGGTCTTGTGGGCAGTGCGTCGCCCGACCTGTTCCGTTCCGGATTTTTTCGACTTGGGGAAATACTGCGGGTGGAGGTCGGAGATGTGGAGGAAACCGTTCTTGATCCCACCGAAGTCGATGAAGGCGGCCTGGATGGACGGTTCGATGTTGGTCACACGCCCCTTGTAGATGTTGCCGACCTGGCTGGCGGCTGAGGCACGCTCGGTGTAGAGTTCTTCGAGGCGTTTGCCGTCGAGGATGGCGATGCGGCACTCGTGGTGTTCCACGGTGTTGATGAGCATGGTTTTCGACATAGTGGTTTGTCCTTGTTGTGAAGTTGCGGGCCGGTCTCGCCCGGCAGGGGTGATTCCGCCTGCCAGCGCCGAGCCCGTCTGTATCATGTATCGTCCATCAGCCCGACGCGGACCACCCGGGCGTGGTCCGCTGGGTCATCGATTCCGATGAAGGTCAGCAGTTCGACAGGTTTGGCCCAGCGGTCGCCGTCGGGGACGAGGGTGAACCTCAGTCGATCGTTTTCAATGCGGAGGTCGCGAACGAGGGATTTGAGGTCGAGAGAGAGCGTTCGCGCGGGTGCGGGCTTTTTTCCGCCTCGGCGGGCGTTGCCGGGTTTGGTTCGTGTGACGGTCCAGTCCGGCAGGTCGTCGAGACGTTGCAGCGTCTGTTCGGTCCGCCGGACCCGGTCCCCGCCGAGGGCCAGCTCGTAGCGGACCTCGCGGGGCTGGGGGGAATGTTTGGTGTCGAGAAACCGGGGGTCGCCGAAGCGCATGCCGGGGGGGGACTGGTCGTTGAGGGCGGCGATGAGCGCAGGGGACTCGACCGGCTCGTCGAGGCTGAGCACGAGCCGGTCGTCGCGCGACGCAACGCCGGTGGGTCGGGGGCAGGGCAGCGACAGTTCGGGCCTGGGGTTGAACCCCTGGCTGTAGTGCAACGGAAGCTGTGCGCGCCGTGCGATTCGCTGGACCGCACGCAGCAGATCGTGGTGCGAGAGGAATCGCAGGTCGCCCTCGACGGCCATCGTCAAGGCCCATCGGTACGGCAACGGAAGTATTGTCCTTTCTGTGGATTGTCGAACATGTATCGTCGGCCGGCAACAAAGCCGGAAGATGGCAAGATGCAAGAAAGAGAACAGATCAATCCGTGGCGTCAGGATGAGTCAGGCGGCTGTTTCTTGTGTCTTGTCACTTGTCTCTTGCCCTGTTTGTTGTTCAGTCTCCGTAGACTTCCGGGATGACTTTTCGCGTGACGGTACGGAGGAAGTTGGAGATTTCGGTATCGGAATCGAATCGGCTGACTTCTCGCGCGACCTCGAGGGCCTGGGGAATGGTGACCGATCGGATGACTTGTTTGATTTCGGGGATCGCCAGGGGCGTGCAACTGAAGCGTCGCAGTCCCAGGCCCAGCAGGAGCAGGACGTACTCGGGGTCGCCTGCGATCTCCCCGCAGAGGCTGACGGGGAGTTGATACTGTTCGCCGGTGCGGATGACCTCGCGGATCAGTCGGAGGACGGCGGGGTGGGCGGCGGTGAACAACGGGGCGATCCGCTCGTTGCCGCGGTCGACGGCGAGGGTGTACTGGACGAGGTCGTTGGTGCCGATGGAGAAGAAGTCGACTTCCTGGGCGAAGGCCGGCGCCTGCAGGGCGGCGGCGGGGACTTCGATCATGATGCCGATGGGAATATCCGCGCAGTGGTCGATGCGCTCTTCTTCGAGGTCCTCGGCGATGTCGCGGACAATGGTCTTGGCCTGGCGGAGTTCGGCGAGGTTGGTCACGAGGGGGAAGAGCATCGAGACGTTACCGGCGACGGCGGCGCGGAGGATAGCGCGAATCTGCCTGCGGAACATGGGCAGGTTCTGGAGACAGAAGCGGATGGACCGGCAGCCGAGGAAGGGGTTGCGTTCGGGCTGGCGTTGGCGGGACTGGGTGTATTTGTCGGCCCCGAGGTCGAAGGTACGGATGATGACCGGTTCGCCTTCGCAGATGTCGATGACCTGTCGGTATGCCTTGAACTGGTCTTCTTCGCTGGGTTCGCGGTCCGAGCCGAGGTAGAGGAATTCGGTTCGGTAGAGTCCCACGCCGTGTCCGCCCTTGTCGTGAACGGTTTTGACTTCCTCGGGGAATTCGATGTTTCCCATGAGGGTGACTTCGTGTCCGTCCTTGGTGACGGCGGGGAGTTTCTGGAGGCTTTCGAGGCTGTGGGTGAACTCGATCTGTTGCCGGGCGAACTGGCGGTATCGTTCGAGGGTGGGTTCGTCGGGCGAGACGATGACCTGTCCGCGCGTTCCGTCGACGATGACGGTCTCGCCCCCGGCGGCGTCGGCGGTGACGTCCTCGAGTCCGACGACGGCGGGAATGCCCAGGGCGCGGGCGACGATGGCGGTATGGCTGGTCGCGCCGCCGGCGTCGGTGGCGATGCCGCGGATGTGGCTGCGGTCCATGCCGGCGGTCTGACTGGGGGTCATGTCGTGGGAGATGACGATGACGTCCTGGGTGAGGTGGGAGAGGCTCTGGCGGCGCTGGCCGGTGAGGTTGCGGAGCAGGCGTTTTTCGATGTCGTAGACGTCCTTGACGCGTTCGGCGAGGTATTGGGGCATGGCGAGGAATTCGCGGGCGTAGCCTCGCAGGACGGTGGCGACGGCGTACTCAGCCGTAACGTGACCGGTCAGGACGGTATCGTGGAATTTCTTCAGCAGGACCTTGTCCCCGAGCAACCCGAGGTGGAAGTCGAAGATGCGTGCGGCTTCCTTGCCGATGCGGTCTTCGGTGCGCTTCTGAAGGTCGAGGACTTCCTGCTTGGAGATGTCGATGGCCTGCTGGAGCCGATCCATTTCCGACTGGGCATGATCGACGGGGACATGGCGCTCGGGGATGTCGAAATCCTCGTTGTCGATCACGACGGCCCGCGCGATGGCGATACCGGGGGAGACGCCAATGCCTTTCTTCTGTTTCATGTCGTGTGTCAGTGGGGGTTCGGTTGTCGGGGGGCGGATCAGTCCTGGTCCATTTCCCCGAAGCCTTCGGCGATGAGGTTCGCCAGGGCCTCGACGGCCTCTTCGGCGTCCTCGCCGTCGGCGTTGATCGTCAGTATCGTTCCCTTGGTTGCCGCCAGCCGCATCACCGACATGATGCTCTTGGCGTCGACGGTCAGGGGAGGCTTGCTGATTTCGATGCCGCAGTTGAACCGGTTGGCCAACTCGACGAACTGCATCGCCGGTCGGGCGTGCAGTCCGTATTTGTTGACGATTTCGGCTTGACGGGTCACCTGCGACACGGGGCGGTCCCCTGGTATTCTTGGCCGGGGGCTCAGCCCTCTTCGTCGGCCTCTTCAATCAGGTCTATCATCGCTTCGCGGGTCTCCGCCTGACGGAGGAACTTCCGGAAGATATCGCGCTGGACGTGACGGAAAATGGTCTCCATGGCCTGGAGGTGTTCGTCGGGGTTTTCGGGGCTGCTCAGCAGGAGGATCACGGAGTAAACGGGCTTGGAGTCGAGGCTGGAGAAATCCAGTCCTTCCGGGGAGCCCCCGAGCGTGGCGAGGGGTTTTTTGATGCCCTTGATCTTTGCGTGGGGCAGTGCGATGCCCTTGCCGATCCCTGTGGTCGCCTGGGACTCCCGGGCGATGATCGCCTTGGCGATGTCGGTGGCGCTGCGTTTGGGGATCGCGCCAGCCTCGGCCAGTGCGACCACCAGTTCCTCGATGGCTTCGTCACGTGTCTGGGCCTTCAAGATCGGCCGGATTGCGTCGGTGACGACAAGATCCGACAATTTCATGCGTTACTCCTGATCCAAAGCCTAGTCTGTCCACCCGGTGAGCCTGAACCCCAACGAGTTCGCCCAGCCGGGGCCGTAGTGTACACGAAATCTTTTTCCAATGCCAGCAAACCCCTCATGTTCCCAATCCCATGGTGAGGATCGGAGAGAGGCCCACTCCGGCAGGCAGGGCGCGGTGGGCGAGCCGGTCGAATCAGCGGGAGGGATCGGCTGAGGGCAGGTGTGCAGACTCAGCTCGTCTTTTGCGAGGCCGGGTGCGGGACGGTGTTTTTGTGATCGCGGAGCTTCTCCTTGTGCCGGCGGAGCTGCTCGATGATCTTGTCCACGCACTGGTCGATGCTTGCGTACATGTCCTCTTCCCGGTGGTGGGCGACGAAGGTCATTCTCGGGGCGGCGGTGAGAACCATTTCGACGGTGGGTTGCCCCGCTTCGGTATCTAGAACGATCTCCACGGACTGGATGTTGTCGAAGAATTTAACGAATTTGCCCGCCTTCTCCTCGGCGTAGTCTCGGATGGCCGGGGTCACGTCCATGTGTCGTGCATTGACCGTGATGTTCACTGCGCACTCTCCTTACTGTCTGTATTTCCGTGGGTTAGCAATAACTCGTAATGACCCCCTGTAACGGGCCCCTGATCCTGATGCTGTGTGGAATTTGAGTCGATTCCGAACAAGACCTGTCCATTCCGTGCTTTCATTCTCTGAAGTCAGCATGCAACGATATAGTATATGCATCGTACCCGGCGGAGAACAACTCCGGTCGGTAAATCGGTCCACGTATTCATCGGATCGCCCAGGCCCTCGCCGCAGCGCCAGAGGTGAACATCGGCGAGACTTACTCGTTCCGTTCGGGCAGGACGGGCTGGATGACCGAGTCTTCCACCGGCTGCTCGCCGGTCAGTTCGCCCGGCGGCTGGATCACCCCGCCGGAAATCGTAAACCGCAGCGCCTCGTCAATGCTCATCGGCAGGTCGATGACCTCCGTCCGCCGGATCGTGATCGTGTAGCCCGTAAAGGGCGTGGGGCTGGAGGGAATGAAGACCGTGACGTAGCGACCCTCCAGGGATTCATCCAGCGTCCGCATCGCGTTGTTCGTCACCAGCCCCAGCGACCAGATGCCCTTGCGCGGATACTCCACGGCGACGACCTTGCTGAATTCCATTTTCCGCTCGGCCAGCAGGAAATCCGTCACCTGCTTGACCGACGGGTATATCTGCTTGATCAGCGGGAGCTGGATAAACGTCTTCTCCAGCATCCGCCAGAGGAACCGCCCGAAAAAACTCGCCAGAAACCGCCCGATGAAATAAATCCCGAAAATCGCCAGGACGAACCCGACCCAGAAGTAATACTTCTCCCATCGGGTGTAGGCACGGGAACGAATTCGGCTGATGGTGTCGGGGTCCTCGGCGCCGCTTTCCCAGATGACCAGCCGGGTGGTCAGTTCAGCCCCGCCTTTGTTGATGTACTGCCCGCAGTATTTGTGAATGGCCGAGAAGACCCAGACGATCAGGAAGATCGTCACGACGGTCGGCAGGACCGCCGCGAGGCCGCGAAGAAAAAAGCGTTTGAAATGAGTTCCGAAACCCTCAGCCACGTCGAAGCACTCCCTGGGAAGTCGTCGCCCCCGGCGGGGACATCCCACCACTCGGGGTCGGCCTGCGAGTGTATGTCCCGGCGTCTAGAGGCGTCAAGCCATTGCTCGCCCGCGTGTGCTCGACCTGCCCGCACAAGCAATGATTTCCAGGGGTGAATTTG
>CAYMAP010000047.1:4127-14272 GCA_964388425.1 uncultured Planctomycetaceae bacterium | reverse complement strand
GTTGACGAATCGCCCTGCTTTTTCGTTCCGTCGACTTTTGAGGGGCGCATCATGGTAAACATCTTCGTAGCCCTCGCAATGCCAGCTATTCCCCCCGGAGACCCCCCCCAGGCTTGACGAGTGCGTTATATCCCCATGCCCGCCACTGTCAAGTGCCGTAAACTGTGGGATTTTTTTTCAAAATTTTCTGATTTTTCCGTTGACAGAATACGGGCCAAAGCGCATTTTACATTTTATAAAATGTAAAAGTGATTCAATTCCCTCGTGTCATCCTGATTGATCGGGTCGAGTGGCCCAACCGCCAGATCCAGATTCCATGTGACGAACAGCCATGAGACAAGTCATGAGGCAACCAGAAACCCAAACCTTGCAACGGCATATTTCGGAACGATCCCGATGCGTGGACCGGCGGGAATCTGCCGGTGCCTTTTCCAGGGTGAAGACCATGCCCCTACCCCCTGCAGGCGACGGTAAGCAGCGCATTCCCCCCAAGCTGTATCGCATCGGCGAGGTGGTGGATTACTCCGGCGTAAGTCGGCAGACCATCCACAACTACACCACGATGGGGCTGATTCACGAGAGCGACCGGACGCGAGGCAATCATCGGCTGTATGGCGAAGATGTTTTCAGGCGTCTGGATCGGATAGCGGAATTGAAATCCCAGGGCAAGTCGCTGGAGAGTATTCGCGACCTGTTTGCCCCCCGCGATCGCCAGGAAGGCGGATAGCGGGCAACCTGCTGCCGGCGGGCACGAATGCTCATCGGCGAGGCGGGAATCAGGTGCTGAAGCGGTCATGGAGGACCGGCCATGCACGAACGATGGACAACTTGGGCGGACCGATGGCGGCGCAGGCTGCGATCGTCGGGACGAGCGAGGCTCGTGGCGGCGGGAGTTTTGGTCTGCCTGCTCGTACTGGGAACCGTCGGCTTGCTGCAGGGTCTTGACGGACAGGATTCGACGGAAGCGGAGCCCGTCGCGCCGGGGTCGGCTGCGGAACGGGATCCGATGGATGATCTCCGTCGGGCGGCGGACGGCGGGGAAGTCTGGCTGACCCAGGACCAGCGCAGGCGGCAATGGGAGGTGGCGCGGATGGCCACGCTGAGTCGGCTGGTCGAGCGGTTCGCCCCTGTCGAGCAGGCGACGGTCCTGCTGGAGAACGGTTCCGGGGGCGGGCTGAACGGACCGAAGCGTCCGACAACCGCTGCCGTGCATCTTCGGCTGACGGCTGGGGAGACGATGACGCCGCAACTGCTCGACGCGCTGGCGGACCTGCTGACCGGCAGCGTCGCTGACCTCGATGGGCAGCGGGTTCGTGTCATCGACAGTACGGGACGAAGCTATCGCCCGGGCGCGCGGTCGCCGCGGTCTGCAACATTCGACGAAGCCCTTCGCCTGGAACAACGATGGGAGGCGTACTATCGGCAGCGCGTGCTCGGCGTGCTGCCCGAGTCGATTCGCTCGACCGTTGCGGTGCGAACCGCATCGGGTTCGGACGGTCGGCCCGAGCCACGGGCCGTGCTCGTGGCGGTTCCTCGGACAAAGCTGACCGACGCCCTGCAGACGGACGTTTGCCGGCTGGCTGGCGGGGTCCTGGGCCTGCCCGCCGAAGCCGTCACGGTCTGTGGCGTGGGGTCGCTGCTTCGCTCGAAACCGGCTGAGGCTGAAACGAATTCGCCGGGCACGGACCGCTGGCGGGTGGCCTGGGTGGCGACGGTCGGTCTGGTCGAGGTGGTCCTGGTTGCGGCGATACTGACCCGCCGGATGCATCGGCGTCGGAAGCGGCGTGCGTGGTCCCGCGTGCGAGCCGCGGCGCGACGGCGGCGGACGCGGACCGCACCGGCCGGGCGGTCGACCGGCCGACCGCTGGAGTTGCTCATGCACGCTTCGGTGGAAGATCTCGTGACGCTGTTGTCCGGTGAATCGCCCGAGACGGTGGCGATGGTACTTTCGCAGCTCAGTCCGTCCCGCGCGGGGCGTGTGCTGGCGGGGCTGCCGGGACAGACCCAGGTCGCCGTCGCCGGGCAGATCGCTTCGCTGGAGCAGGTCGATCAGAAGACGATGGATCGGCTGGAGCGAGACCTGGCGGACCGGATGTATGACCTGAACCACACCGGTCCCCAATCGGCCGGGGGGGTGCGGGCGGTGGCGCGGATTCTGCAACATACGGGTCAGCACGGCCGGCGGGGCGTGCTGGAGGCGCTGGCCCGGCAGGAGCCCCGATTGGCTGAGACCATCAGCCGACAACTGCTGGGCTTCGAGGACATCTCGCAGATGCCGTCGCATCGGCTGGGGCCGGCCCTGGCGAGCGTAGACACGCGTGAGCTGGCGTTGGCCTTGTGGACGGCGGGGCAGGAGGTGCGGGAGCGGATTGTCTCAGCTCTGCCTGCGGAGCGAGGCGAGGCCCTGCAGCGCGCCCTGGCAGGCCCCGAGCCGGTGCGTCTGTCCCAGGTGGATTCCGCCCGGCAGGAGATTGTCCAGGCGGTGCGGGACTACGAAGCCGCCCAGTCAGAACACGTTGTGACGGCGGGGGAGCGAACGGCATGAACGACATGACATTCAACCCGGTGCGTCCGCGACGCAGCGTAGAGGAGAACAGACGATGACCAACCCCAACGACCTCCGCCAGACCCTCCTTGCCCTTCGCAAGCAGGAAGAGGACTTCGCGTGTGCGAAGCTCGATCGTGCCCGCTCGCATCTCTGGCGGGTCCGGGCGTCGATCGCATCGATTGACGAGACGATCCGCCGATGCGAAGCCGTAGCCGAACGCGCCTTCCATCGCGGGCAGGTCGACGTGGGCCGGGGCAATCGCCGGGAGGCCAACGGCCTTCGGCTTATGCGGGCCCGGCAGATCGCGCGTTTGGGTCAGGTCAAACAGCGCCTGGCCGAAGCACAGCAGGAAGTTCAGATGATGGCCCATCGGCGGGAGATGCTGGAACGATTCGAGGCGGAACGGGATTGTTCGATTCGACGGGCCGGGAACGAGAAGGCTGCGACGTAAAGTGCTTGTCGGTCGGTACGCCGACAGTGAAAGGACGCATGGACGCGCGACGAACAGGACGATGGACGGTGCTTCTGGCGGCGGTGCTGCTGGCCGGAACGGTCTGTTGTGCGTGGTCGGACGGGCCCGCTGACGCGCCGGTGGACGACGTCGAGTCCCAGCGTGTTGGGGGGGGCGACAGCACGAACGCAACCGGCTGGGCCGGCTGGGGGCAGATGCTGGCGGCGATGGCGGTGGTGGTGGGGCTGATCTTCGGGCTGGGCTGGCTGTTGCGACGATTTGGCGGGCCGCGGGCCGCGGCGAGGGCGACCGGTTCGCTGGACGTGATCGGCTCGACTGCGCTGACGGGCAAACACCAGGTGCATCTCGTACGCATGGGCGGGCGGGTCGTGCTGGTTGGGACCTCGCCGACGGGTGTTCGCAGGCTGGCGGAGACGGACCAGGAGACGCTGGCCCGATCGGTATCGGCCCAAAACGAATCGCCCGACCGGGCGGGGGAGGTGCCGCGATGAGTCGGCTCGCCACGATGTTCGCACTGCTGATCGTGATGATGGCCGTCCCGGCCGGTGGTCAGGAACCTTCCGAGGCCTCTGCGAGGAAACCCGCGACGCAGGCGACGACAAGACCGACCGATGCGTCGGTCGACGAGGCCGTCGGGGAGCTGCTGAGCGAGCCCGGTTCGGCGCGGACGCTGAAGTGGGTCGGGCTGATTACCGTGCTGTCGGTCGCGCCGGCGCTGGCGGTGATGGTCACGAGTTTCACGCGGATCGTGGTCGTGCTGGGGTTGTTGCGGCAGGCGCTGGCGATGCCGAACCTCCCGCCGAACCAGGTGCTCTTCGCCCTGGCGGTGCTGATGACGGTGGTCGTGATGGGGCCGGTGCTGCAGGCAGTCTGGGGCGAATCGATCGAGCCCTGGAGGGCGGGTCGGCTCGGTCCTGCCCAGGCTGGCCGGATCGGGCTGGGGCACCTGCGCGGGTTCATGATTCGGCAGCTCCAGGCGGGGGGCAACGGCGGGACGGTCAACGTCTTCCTGCCGGCGGGCCGGGCCGACGACGCGGACCTGACCTGGGCGGACGTGCCGACGGCATCGTTGATTCCGGCGTTCGTGCTGGGCGAGTTGAAACTGGCGTTTCTGATGGGCCTGCGGTTTTTCCTGCCGTTCGTCATCATCGACATGCTGGTCGGATCGGTGCTGGTTTCGATGGGCATGCTGATGCTGCCGCCTGTGCTGGTGGCCATGCCGTTGAAGCTGCTGATGTTCGTGATGGCGGACGGTTGGACGCTGGTGGCCGGTACGGTGATGAACAGCTTCGTATGAGAAGGCAGAAAACAGAAGGCAATAGGGAACAGACAATAGCCCATAGGGAAAAAGAACGGAAAGCGGGCCTCGGGTTTACTCCCCAGGCTTGAGCGGAAGAGAACAGGTGAAGGACGTGGCGGTACATGACGGAAGGACGGACCGATGAACGTCGGCGAGGCGATGGACGCGGTGCGTCAGGCGCTGGTGGTGCTGGTGGTGGTTTCGCTGCCGGTGTTGCTGACGGCGCTGGTGGTGGGGGTTGTGGTGAGCGTGTTGCAGGCGATGACGCAGGTAGCGGACCCGACGTTGAGTTTCGTCCCGAAGATCGTGGCGGTGTTGTTGGCGTTGGTGGTCATGCTGCCGTGGATGCTGGACATGATGACCGATTTTGCCCGTGGAATGTTCGGGCCGGGAGTGTGGTGATGGCGGATCGAAACAGTGCAAACGAGACGTATCGGCATCCCCGTGTGCCTCTGGGGCCGCAGCGCCCCTCGCCGACTCCGATGCTGGGCCGGACGTACACGTCGTACTACCGGATGTCGGATCGGTCGACGTTACGGGTGTCCGTCGGGAAGTGGGTCAAGGCCGGATGATAGGACTGTGGACGACAGCCTGGTTGGCGACGATGCTGCTGGCGTTCAGCCGGTGCGTGGGCGTGGTGCTCCTGGCGCCGCCGGTTGCGCACGCAGCCGTGCCGGCTCGGCTGCGGGTCATGGTCGCCGTCGTGATGGGCATTGCGGTGCTGGGGCGGATGAGCGGACCGGCCGAGGTGGTCGGGCTGAGGGTTCTGGTACCGGCCGTTGGGATGGAACTGCTGCTGGGGATGGTGATCGGACTTTCGGCGAGGCTGGTGGTGGTCGGAGCGGAACTGGCGGCCGAGCACGCAGCCCAGCAGATGGGCGTGGGCCTGGCCGATGCGTTGGCGCCCTCGATGGGGCAGGCCGGGGCGCCGCTGCGTCGGCTGTTCGGTCTGATCGCGGTGGTGGTCTTCGTAGGGGCCGGTGGAGCCGAGGCGCTGGCCGGCGGATTGATGGGCAGCTTCGACGTGCTGCCGGCGGGCGAGCCGGGCGCGGCGGGCGGATTGCTCGCAACGGCGGTGGCGGTTCTGGGCACGAGTTTTTCGCTGGGACTCAAACTGGCCGGTCCGATGCTGACGGCGATGTTGCTGGCGACGGTGGCGATGGGGTTGCTGCAGCGGGCGATTCCGCAGTGCAACATGCTGAGCATGGGACTGCCGGTCCGGGCGATGCTGGGGCTGATCGTGCTGGCCGGTACGGTGACGCTGCTGGCGGGCGTGCTGGAGACTGCGTTTGCGGGGGCGATGGACGACCTGCGCGGCATGCTGGGGAGGCAGGCGACGTGAGCGGATCCCGGGACAATGCGATGGAACGCACGGAACAGCCGACCCCGCGTCGGCTGGCTGAGGCCCGGCAGCGCGGGCAGGTCGCCCGCAGCGCGGACCTCAGCGGCGGGGTGGTGTTGCTGGCCGGTGGCGTGCTGCTGGGCTGGCTGGGACCGGCAATGCTGGACGGTCTGGGCGGAATGACGGCGGGGCTGCTGGACGGGCGGTCCGAGCCGTTGGCCGGTCCGGGTGACTTGGCGCGGGACGTGCGGGAATCGGGTGCATCGCTGCTCTGGCCGGCTGCGGGCGTGCTGGCGGGGCTGGTGGTCGCCGCGGTCGCGGCGGGGGTGTTGCAGGTCGGCGGGTTGGTGACGGCTGAGCCGCTCCGGCCCCGGTGGAGCCGGGTGAACCCCCTGGAAGGGCTGCGGCGTGTGTTTTCGTGGGACTCGCTCGTTCGCGGCGGAATGGCGGGAGTGAAGTTGGCGACGGTGGTGGGGCTGAGCTATCTGCTCTGCCGATCGAGTTGGCGGGAACTGCTTCTCGGGGCAGTCCGCGACGGATCGGCGGTGCGGCTGGTAGTTCGGCTGATGCTACTGGTCGGGTCCGGGCTGGTTGTGCTGGGCGTGGCGGACCTGCTGTACCGCCGGTGGCGGAGGCAGCGGGAGCTGATGATGACCCGCAGCCAGTGGCGAGAGGAAATGCGACGCAGCGACGGCGATCCGGCCGTGCGGAGCCGGCAGCGGCGGATAGCGAAAGGACGTGTTCAGGATTCTCTGCGAAACAGAAAACAAACTCAGCCGGGGGCGGCTGAGCTATACGGCGCCTCGGATATCCAGGCGGTGCGACGGGTATGACGGAACTGGGAACAACTTCGCACGCCGATTCGCCGATGCGTTGGCGCGGGCTGATCGTGCCGACCCTGGCGGCGTCGCTGTTGCTGGTGATCCTCGTGCCCGTTCCGCCGGGGCTGATGGACGTGCTGCTGGCGGGGAACATCGCACTGGCGGCGGTGGTGTTTCTGACAACGCTGTTCGTGTCCTCGCCGATGGAGTTCAGTGTGTTTCCGTCGCTGCTGCTGGGAGCGACGCTGGTTCGGCTGGTGCTGAACATCGCGACGACGCGGCTGATTCTGACGGCCGGCGAGGGCGGGCGAACGCTTGGCGAGGCGCACCTGGCTGCGGGTGAGGTGATCTGGTCGTTCAGCGAGTTCGTGGCGGCCGGTTCGCTGGCGGTGGGGGTGATCCTCTTCGCGATTCTGGCGGTGATTCAGTTCGTGGTGATCACGAAGGGCGCGGCTCGGATTTCGGAGGTCGCGGCGCGGTTCGTACTCGATGCACTCCCGGGCAGGCAGATGGGGATCGATGCGGACCTCTCGGCAGGGCTGATTGACGAGGCCCAGGCCAGGCGGCGTCGGCGGGAGATTTCCGAACAGGCGGATTTTTACGGCGCGATGGACGGGGCGAGTAAGTTTCTTCGCGGCGACGCGGTGGCGGCGGTGCTGATTACCCTGGTGAACCTCTTCGGCGGGCTGTATATGGGTCTGGTGCAGTACGGCTGGGGGTGGGGCCGGACGGTGGGGCTGTTCACGCGGCTGACGATCGGCGACGGGCTGACGACGCAGGTGCCGGCCCTGCTGGTGAGCGTCTCGGCGGCGCTGATGGTGACGCGGACGAGATCGCCGAGCAACTTCAACGAGCTGGTGGTCCGGCAGTTGACGGCCAGGCCGGCGGCGCTGGCGGTGACGGCGGTGTTCCTGGGGTTGCTCGCGATGACGAAGCTGCCTCGGCTGCCGTTGGGTTTGCTGGCAGTGGGGTGCATCGGGCTGGCGTGGATTCTCCAGCGTCGGCGGCGCCTTTGCGAACCGGTCGAACAGAAGGTCACGATGACGGCTTCCGCGACCTCCGACGGAACACTGCAGCGGGCGGTGCAGGTTCCGCTGATGGAAATCGAACTGGGCTACGCGTTGATCCGCTTGACCGATGAACAGCAGGGAGGCGATCTGCTGGGGCGGATCGCAGCGCTGCGGGCGGAACTGGCGGAGAGGCTGGGGCTGGTCCTGCCTCCCGTGACGGTGCGGGACAACCTGAATGTGGGTTCGCACCTATACCGGGTGCTGCTTCGCGGATCGGCTGTGGGGGGCGGGCGGATTCAGCCCGGGCGGGTGCTGGCTGTGGGGTCGGCCGAGATGCTCCATGACTACCCGGGACCGAGTGGGAACTGGCCCGGTTCGGACCAGCCGGGCGTGTGGGTTCGCCGTTCGGACCATGCAGCCGCCCAGCAGGCCGGTCTGAAACTGCATGAACCTCGGGACGTGATGCTTGCGGAACTGCGGCGAGTGATCCGCCGGCACACGGATGAACTGCTGAGCCGGCAGCGGGTCGAGGAGATGCTCGACGGGCTGGCTGACCGGGCTGAGGCGATCGTTCGTGACGTGCGGGAGAGGCTGTCGGCGGGACGGGTGCAGAGGGTCTTGCAGCAATTGCTGGCTGAGGGCGTGAGTATCCGCGACCTGGAAGGAATTCTCGAAGCGCTCTGCGAGGCCGCGGAGCAGACGTCGGAGCTCTCGCGGCAGGTGGCGGGGGTGCGTCTGGCGATGCGGCGAGGAATCTGCGCGGAACTGGCCGACACCGACGGCGTAATCCGTTGCGTCTGTGTGGAAGCTGATCTGGCCGACGCTCTGGCTGAGTCGATCGATACCGAAGCCCTAGACGACCTGCGGATGTCCCTGGAGACGTTGATGAAAAACGGCCGAAGGCCGATTGTGATCAGTCCGGACGAGGTGCGAATGACAGTCTGGCAACAATTGAAGCCCGAGATCCCCGAGGTGGCTGTTCTGAGCAAATCCGAGGCGATCGAGGCCCGAATGGAGACCTTTCAGGAGTGCCCGGCGTGGGCACTGACGGCGGAGCCGGATTGTAAAATTCGAAATAGCAAATAATAAGAAACGTCAAGAAATCCAAGACAAATTGCTTTAGAGATTGTGCGAACGGCAGAAAATAGAATGGGAAGCATAGATAGTTTAGATAGTCTGGAAGGACTGGGTAGCGGCATTGCCGGTATGCATCGGCCTTGCCCTTGCGCCCCGGGTGCAGCGTCCGGTCTTCCGGTGTTGAGATATACCGACAGCGCTCGGCCAGGGAAGGCCGATGAATCGCGGGCATTGGAAGGAGTATGGATATGACGACGAAACATGGACGGGCACCAGCGGAACAGATCCAGACCTGGTGGGACAGCTTCAAGGCTGACGGCAACGAGGAAGCTCGGAATCGTCTGCTGGAGCATTATCTGCCGATTGTCAAGTACACGGCGGAGAGGCTGCACACCAAGCTGCCGGATGAGGTCGACGTGGATGATCTGATCTCGTCGGGCATTTTCGGACTGATGGACGCGGTCAAGGCCTTCGACCCCTCGCGTGGGGTGAAGTTCGAGACCTACTGTGCCCAGCGGATCCGAGGAGCGATTCTCGATGAGTTGCGCTCACTGGACTGGGTGCCCCGCCTGGTTCGCAGCCGGGCGCACAAGCTCAACTCCGCGACACAGATGCTCGAGGCCCAACTGGGTCGAAAGCCCAACGAGAAGGAACTGGCCCAGACGATGAAGCTGCCGTTAAAGGAGTTCCGCAAGTTGCAGCGGGACGCCAACGCGACGAGTTTTGTCTCCCTGAGTCGGAAGATGTTCGAGACCGACTCGAGCAAGGACGTCCGCGAGATCGACGTTCTGGAAGACGCCACGAGCGTCGACCCGATCCGGGCGGCGCAGCAGAAGGACCTCAAGGAACTGCTTACCCGCGGACTGAGCCGGGCCGAGCGATTGATCGTCATCCTGTATTATTTCGAGGAAATGACGATGAAGGAGATCGGCGAGACGCTGGATCTTTCCGAAAGCCGGGTCAGCCAGATGCACTCGGCGATCATGGACCGCCTCCGAGGCCAGCTCGAGCAACGGCAGAAGGAACTCCAGCCGGCCTGACCGGTCGTTTTGGACAGGCGTTCTGACTTCGCCCCCCCCACGCCGGGCGGTACGGCCCCTCGCGCCATGCCGACCGGCGCTGTTCTGCGCGAACAATCCGTGCGTCGCTGTCGTTGCTCAGGTATACTGCCCATCAGGAGCAACGGCGATGCGGATTACGAAGATGCACGGGATTGGGAACGATTACGTCTACGTCAACGGCTTCGAGCAGGACGTGGCGGACCCGTCGAACGTGGCCAAGCGGATCAGCGACCGTCACTTCGGGGTGGGCAGCGACGGATTGATTCTGATCCTCCCGCCGACCGACGGCGAGGCGGACGTGCGCATGCGGATGTTCAACGCCGACGGCAGCGAGGGGCAGATGTGCGGCAACGGCATCCGGTGCGTGGCGAAGTACGCCTGGGACCACGATCTCTCGCGGGCGAATCCGCTGCGCGTCGAGACGCCGGCGGGGACCAAGAGCATCGACCTGCAACTCGGCCGGGACGGGCGGGTCCGCACGGCGCGGGTGGACATGGGCCGCCCGATTCTCGAT
>CAYMAP010000047.1:2885-4027 GCA_964388425.1 uncultured Planctomycetaceae bacterium | reverse complement strand
CCGGGACGGGCGGGTCCGCACGGCGCGGGTGGACATGGGCCGCCCGATTCTCGATGCGGGGGCGATTCCCACGACGTTCCCCGGCCCGCGGGTTGTCGACGAGCCGATTGAGGTGGCCGGGGAGCGTTTCGCCTTGACCTGCGTGTCGATGGGCAACCCGCACGCGGTGATCTACGTCGAGGATGTCGCGACCGTGCCTCTGGAGCAACTCGGCCCGCCGTTGGAGACCCACGAGCGGTTCCCGGAGAAGAGCAACGTGCATTTCGTGCAGGTCCACGGGCCCGGCGAGGTGACGATGCGGACATGGGAGCGAGGCAGCGGGGTGACACTGGCGTGCGGGACGGGGGCTTCGGCGGTGTGTGTCGCGGGGGTTCTGACCGGACGGTGCGGGCGCGACGTGTTCGTGCATCTGCCCGGGGGCGAACTGACCATCGAATGGGACGAGCAGAGCGATCATCTTTTCATGACCGGGCCGGCGGCGGAAGTGTTCTGCGGCGAATGGTTCGGCATGAACGAACAGGTCGAAAGGAGCGAGTGACATGTCCTTTGGACACTTCGGCGGAATGTACGGCGCGATGTATAGCGCGCGGGCGGCCTCGGAGGCCGGCAGCTCCGCGCGCCAGGCCTCCAGCCATGCCCGCGACGCCCAGCGGTCGGCGAGGTATCTCGAAGAACGCCTCGACAAGCTCTTGCTGGTGAACATGGCGATGTGGGAACTGCTCAAGGAGCGGACCGACCTGACCGAGGAGGACCTGATGAGCAAGGTCCAGCAACTGGACATGCAGGACGGTCGGGACGACGGCAAGCTCCAGAAGGGCATCGCCAAGTGCCATCAGTGCGGCCGAACCGTCTCGCACCGGCACAGCAAGTGCCTCTACTGCGGCGCTACCAAGGCTCACGGCTCAGCCTACGACTCGGCATCCTGAGAACCCGTATGAACACGTGGCATGGCCGTCTCGGCCATGCGTTTGAAGGGCATCCTGCCCACGCGGCGGGCCGGCGGCGCAGGGCCGGGATGGCCCTGCCATTGCCCGGCAAGAGGCCGGTGCCACGAAAAAGAACGGTTTTTATACAGACGCCTCCCTCAAACTTACCCAGCACGAGGTTGTAGGACCCTTTTGGGGACGTATCTCTATTCTTTG
>CAYMAP010000047.1:0-2785 GCA_964388425.1 uncultured Planctomycetaceae bacterium | reverse complement strand
TTACCCAGCACGAGGTTGTAGGACCCTTTTGGGGACGTATCTCTATTCTTTGCGTTGAAGAATCGCTCTGATTTTTCGTTTCGTCGACTTGTGCGGGGTGCGTCTATACGGGCTCTGAGTCGCTTCTCTGACGGTCAGCCCCTCGGCTCGGGCGTTTGCGATTTGACACGCGGGGCTGTGTTGCGGTAGCTTACCCCCTTCGCCCGTCTGCCGAAGACGGGCCGGGTACCTTTGCAAGGGTCCTGACCGAAAGCGACGCTTTGATGAGACGAGTTTTTCCCAGAAGCTTGACGGCGGTGGGGTTGCTCCTGGCGGTGTTGTCGACCGGACCTCCCGCCGGTGCCCAGGAATCCGATCCGATTCAACTCAAGGCCGTGCGGGGCACGTTCCAGCCTTTCCTGGTCCGCGACCGTTGGACGCAGCAGTCGGCGGTGCTGGAGAATCGCACGGGCGAAGCGATTCGTCTGCGGGTGCTGGTCGGTACCGTCGCCGAAGGGCGAACGTTGCGCTACGGTCGGGTGGTCACCGTGCCAGCGGGGTTGAGACGCACCACGCAGTTCGCCTATCGTCCGCGAACGCTGGACGTCCTGAAGACCGGCCGGAACCGTCGCGGCGCAGCATCGGCTGAACTGCCCGTGATGCTTCTTCGCGAGGAAACCTCCCAACGACTGCTGCAACGCAGCGAGCGCGTCCAGGTTCTCGCTCCGGGCGGGCATCTCGGGCTGGCGATCGGGCCGCTCGACGGCAACAGCTATTCCTACCTCCCCGAAGCGTTCCGTCGCGGCCAGACCGAGCCCCGTACGCTGTCGACCGGGGTGACCGGGTTGCCCGACGTCTGGTACGGCTACGATTCCCTGGCGGTGTTGTTCCTGTCCGGCACCTCGCCGGATACCATTCGTCCCTCGCAGGTCGAGGCCCTGCTTCAGTGGGTCCGCACGGGGGGCGTGCTGGTCCTGACCGGGCGGGACGAGCTGCCTGTTTTGCTGGCCGGTCCGCTCGGCGAGGCCGCCGGGGTGGCGGGTTTGGAGACGATGAACGTCGACCGGCTCCGCCTGGCGAACCACGACGGCCAGCAGGCCGGCCTCCGCCTGCCGAGACCCATGCCCATGACGGAGCTGTGCGCCCTGGACGCCGAGGTCCTCCAGACCGCCAACGGTCTGCCGTTGCTGACGCGCCGTCGGCTGGGGCAGGGATGGATCTTCACCCTCGCCGTGCCACTCGGGGCCGTCTCGCAGCCGGCCGCGGTCAGACTCTGGTCCGACGTCGTCGACGCCGTCCGCCAGCTCGAATCGATCGAGCCGGACCGCTTCGAAGAGCCCGGTTGGCAGACCCTTCAGCAGATCGCCGGGCGTCGAGGTCCGCTGCCCTGGGTTCCCCTGACGGTCCTTCTGGGTCTGGCCGGCGGGACGCTGCTGGTCGGCCTGGGGCTTGGCCTGAAACGCCGGGGCGAGCTGCTCTGGGTCGCACTCGTGCCGATTGCCCTGCTGACGTCCTTCGTGCTCTGGTCGGTGCAGGAGTCCCGTCTGGACCCGCCTCGCCTGACGCACGTGGGGCTGGCCTCGGCCGTCGGGCCTGAGACCATGGACCTCCGCGAGCAGTTCGTCTACTACACCGGCCCTGAGGCCGGGCGGGTGGATTTCGTCTCCGGATCGCCTCGGGCGGTCCTGCAAGACCTCGGAGGGCGGGGTGCGAGTCCGGACAGCGTCCGCGTCCTGCTGACCGCCGAGGACGGCATGCGGACGGACGAGCGTACCCTCCCGCCGGGAGACACGCGCGGCGCGGGCATCCGCACCTTCCGGTGGGGACTGGCCCTCGACGCCGACCTAACCTTCGACGCCGACGGGCTCGCCGGAAGCGTCCGCAACAGTCTGCACGCCGACCTCCGCGACGCCGTGCTGTATCTCCACCGGACGAGCTATCGGCTCGGGACCCTCCCGGCCGGGCAGGAAACGCCCGTCCGCGTCTCAGCTTCCGACCGCCTCGGGCCGGGCGAATTCAGCTCGGGGGTGATCCCCAACCGCCTCCGCGACGCCCTGCTGCAACGCATGATCCCCGAGTCGGCCTTCGGCGTGGACATCCAGCCCCGGCCGATGCTGGTCGGGTATGTCCTGCGGAGCTTCACCGATCCCCTTGGCGGGCGGGACCTCCAGCGGCAGGGCTGGACGATCGTGCTCCGCCCGGTCCGCTTTGCCCCGCCTCGGCCCGGTTCGGCGGTGACGATCCCCGCCGGCATGACAGAGGTGGAGTTCACCAGCCTCCGCACGCCGGTCTGGAATGCCCAGAAGCAGCAGTTCATCCAGACCATCCGCCCCAGCGACTTGCTCGTCCGTGCCGGCCCGCCGGGTTCGATCGGCCGGTTGCGGGACGTAACCGCCGAGGTGACCGTCGACATTCAGGCCAGCAGCCATCGGCTCGTGGTCTACGGCGTCCGACGGGTCGATGGCCGGAAAGTCCCCGCCTCGGCGAGGGTCGAACTGGCCGCGTATGACAATCCCGCGGGTCGACGGACCTGCTCCGTCCCCCGTGCCGACCGTTTCCTGGGACCGGACGGACGCATCCAATTGCTGCTGAGCGTACAGGCCGGCGGACGGATCAAACGACAAGCCCTGCTCAATGCCGCCGCCACCTGGAGCTTCGAGTCCGTGAGCGTGGGCCTGAAAGGAACCATGGAGTGAACGACGCGAAGACAGACACCCCGGAGATCCTGGTCCGCTGCGAATCGCTGACCAAGCGCTACGAGGAACTCGTCGCCTTGGATCACCTCGACCTGACGATCCCGCGCGGG
>CAYMAP010000046.1:0-14379 GCA_964388425.1 uncultured Planctomycetaceae bacterium | reverse complement strand
GTCCTCGGCGACACCATGGGCGAACTCCGCACGTTCTACGCGCTGGCCGAGGTCGTCTTCGCCGGGCGCAGCCTCGTGCCCATGGGCGGGTCGGACATGATCGAGCCGGCCGCCCTGGCCAAGCCCGTCGCCTTCGGCCCCCACACCTTCAACTTCCCCCAGGCCGACGCCCTGACCCGCCACGGCTGCGTGCGGATCGACAACGCCGACGCCCTGCGACAACAACTCGCCGACTGGCTCGCCGATGCCTCCGCCGCCCGCGCCGCCGGACAGGCCGCCCAGGACTACGTCCGAAGCCAGCAGGGGGCGACCCGACGAAACGTCGAACTTCTCTGCCATGTCCTCGGCCGAGTCCCGGCCATCCGACCCGGACAGATCGCCACGCCCGCAATGGGACAAACGTGAATTCTCAAAGGCCAAAATCAAATTCCAGAAAAAAACAGAAAGAATAGAGTGACATCCACAAAACGGTCCTCCCAGCGTGTTCTTGGCAGTTCTGAGGGAGGCGTCTTGATCGTTGGAAATTGGACATTTGCGATTTGTTTGAGCATTGGA
This sequence comes from uncultured Planctomycetaceae bacterium, assembly GCA_964388425.1. Classification (GTDB taxonomy): domain Bacteria; phylum Planctomycetota; class Phycisphaerae; order SM23-33; family SM23-33; genus CAYMAP01. The sequence continues at coordinate 13,824 of CAYMAP010000046.1, read as the reverse complement.
CATTGAGCATTGGATATTCCCCGAAGGGCCCTCATGCCTGACCGCACGGTACGCGACAACATTCTCGCCCGCGCCCGCCGGGTCGTGGTGAAGGTCGGCACGAGTTCGCTTACGGACGAGGCCGGCCGACTTGACGCCGCCGCCGTCCGCAGGCTTGCCGGTCAGCTCGCCCGAGTCATGCAGTCCGGCGTGAACGTCACGCTGGTGGCCAGCGGTGCCGTCGGGGCCGGCCTGGGCGAGCTGGACCTGCCCAACCGCCCGAAGACGCTGCCCCTGCTCCAGGCCGTCGCCGCCGTCGGACAGGGCCAGCTCATCCGCGCCTTCCACGACGCCCTGAAGCGTCGGGGCCTTCGCACCGCCCAGGTCCTGCTGACCCGCGACGACTTCGAGAACCGCTCGCGATACCTCAACATCCGCAACACACTCAACGCCCTGCACGAACTCGGCGTGCTGCCGATCCTCAACGAAAACGACGCCGTCGCCGTCGACGAACTCCGCTTCGGCGACAACGACATCATCGCCGCCCACGTCACGAACATGCTCGCCGCCGAGGTCCTGGTCCTGCTGACCGGCGTGGACGGCGTGCTCGCCGGGGGGGAGGTCCTCGACGTCATCGAGGAGGTCAACGACGAGACGCTGCAACTGGCCGGCCAGCAGAAGAGCAGGTTCGGCTCGGGCGGGATGGCCAGCAAGTTACAGGCCGCCGGCCTGGTCACGCGCGCCGGCGAGGCGGTCGTCGTCGCCAACGCACGCACGCCCGACGTGCTGGGCAAGCTGCTGGCCGGTCGTCGGCTGGGGACGGTCTTCGTCCCGGCGAGCAAGAAACTCTCCGGCCGGCGCCGCTGGATTGGACAGGCCGCCCGCCCGAAGGGAACGCTGCGCGTCGACGACGGCGCAGCCCGCGCCTTGACCGAACGCGGCAAGAGCCTCCTGCCGTCCGGTATCACCGCCGTCGAGGGCGGCTTCGCGCGGGGCGATACCGTCGCCGTCGCCGGCCCCGACGGGCGGGAAATCGCCCGAGGCCTGAGCAACTACCCCGCCGAACAGACCCGACGTATCGCCGGACTCAAAAGCTCCCAGATCGAAAAGCACCTTGGCTGCCGACCTTACGACGAAGTCATCCACCGCGACAACATGACGCTGCTGTGAGGGCACAATCGAATGGAACTCGACCCGGTGTGCCCGCAGACATGGAGGGGAGGTGGGGCCAATGTGCAGGATGGCCATGGTGTCGCTGTTCATCTGCTGCATGGCCACGCTCCGCGATGACCATGTCACCCGGCCGGCCTTCGTTCCGGCGGGGGAAACGATTTGGTTTTCGTCTCGGGCGGCGGTAGGATGCGCGTCGTTTGTCGCCACGAATCAGGAGAACGATCATGAAGATCGGCGTGATGCTCGAATCGTTTCGCCTGCCGTTGAACCATGCGTTGCAGGCGGCTGCGGATGTCGGAGCCGACGGGCTGCAGTTGTACGCGGTCCGCGGCGAGACGCGGTTCGACCAGTTGCTCGGCACCCAAGCCGGGCGTGACCTCCAGCAGCGGGCGGCGGACCTGGGCCTGGAGTTCGCGGCGATCTGCGGGGACTTCGGGCACGGCTTCGGCGACGCGGAGCAGAACCCCGGACTGATCGAGAACTCCAAGCGCGTCGTGGACCTCGCGCTGGAGCAGGGCAGCACGGTGGTGACAACGCACATCGGCGTAGTGCCGCACGGCGCGACGGGCATCGACCGCGAGCACCCCCGCTACGGTGTCATGCGCGACGCCTGCGGGGAACTGGCCGAGTACGGCAGGCAACACGACGTCACGTTCGCCGTCGAGACCGGTCCGGAACCCGCGGCGGTGCTTCGGCAGTTCCTCGACGACATCGGCGGGGGCATCGGCGCGAACTTCGACCCGGCCAACCTCGCCATGGTCATCGCCGAGGACCTCCCCTCAGCCGTCGCAAGCCTCGGACCCTACATCGTCCACACCCACGCCAAGGACGGCGTGCAACTGAAGGCCTGCAACCCCGAGGACCTCTACGGCGGGAAGCTCTCCTTCGGGGAACACGTTCGCGAGGTCCCGCTCGGGCAGGGCGCGGTGCCCTGGCCGACGTATCTTGACGCGCTGCGGCAAGCGGGGTTCGACGGGTTCCTGACCATCGAACGGGAAGTTGGCGAGACGCCGCGTGCGGACATCGAACAGGCAGTCGTTTTTTTGAGGGAGCAGTTGGCATGAGCGAAGCGACACGAGTGGGCATCATCGGACTGGGGGCGATCGGCACGGTTCACGCCCGGGCGTTGCAGACTCTCCGGAAGCAGGCTGAGATCGCAGCGATGTGCGACGTGGACCAAGCCCGCCTCGCCGAACGGGCCAAGGAGTTCGAGGCCGACCGGACCTTCACGGACTATCGCGCGCTGCTGGACAGCGATGTCGAGGCGGTGCTGGTCTGCGTGGGCAACGCGCTGCACTGCGAGGTCGCCGTCGCCGCCCTCCAGGCGGGCAAGAAGGTTTTTCTGGAAAAGCCGATGGCCATGAACGCTTCCGAGGCCCGCGCCATTGCCGGCGCGGCCGAGTCGACCGCGCAACTGCTGCAGATAGGCATGATCTGGCGATTCGAGCCGCAGGCGGCTGTCGTCCGCGAGTGGGTCCAGGCGGGCCGACTCGGGGAGATCTACCACATCCGTATCCAGCTCAACCGTCGGCGGGGCATACCGGGGCTGGGCGGGTGGTTTACGACCAAGGCCCAGTCCGGCGGTGGGCCGATGATCGACGTCGGCGTACACGTCTTCGACGCCGCAATGTATCTCGCGGACCTGTGGAACCCCACGCGCGTCTCGGCGAAGACCTATGCGAAATTCGGCCCGCGGATGGGCGAGTACCGCTATGTCGGCATGTGGGCGGGCCCGCCGAAACTCGAGGGGGTCTTCGACGTCGAGGACTACTCGACGGGGTTCGTGCGGTTCGGGGACGCCGCGACGATGGTCTTCGACATTTCATGGGCGGCCAACAGGCCCGACGAATCGTACGTCGAGCTGCTCGGCAGCGAGGCCGGGGTGCGAGCGTATCCCGGCAATCAACCGCTGGTGTTCTACACCGAGCACGCCGGCCGACCCGCCGACATCACCCCGCAGTTCCCCACGAACGTCAACCGCGCCGAAGCGCAGATGCGCTCGTTCGTCGAAGCCTGCCGGGGCGAGCACCCCCCGCTGGCCACGGCTGAGCAGGGTGTGACGGTCATGCAGCTCATCGACGCCATCTACGCCTCCAGTGACGCCGGCGCGGACGTGTCGATCGGGTGAGCCGAACCGGACATCGGCATCAGTGCCCGTGGGCCCTTTTCAGCGGCCTTTACCCCTCCGCTGCACGACCCTACAATGTCACCATGGATTCCGCCAGGTCGGACAGACGCGAAAGGATCAGGACCATGCGACGACTTCGATGGACGCTTTCGTGGGAGCTGGCTGTCTCGTTGATCCTGCTCGCTGGGTGCGGCGGGGATCGTCCGGTCGAACCCGACGCCGCCGACACGAGCCGCCCCGAGCCAGCGAAGACCGAACCCCGCACCGACCCGCCCGAACGGCAAACCACCGTACGGGGCGTGACCATCGAGCCGTACACCGGTCCGCTCAGGCCCGGCCCGGCGCAAACGCCATCGACTCCGACCGATCCGCCGGGCCCGAAACCCCATCGCCCGACGATGAGCCCAAACGGCACCCCCGCCCCCCAGTCCCAGCCGATCGAACCCGGCGTGGACCATGCACCACCCCGGGCACCGACGGAACTCGCCCTGCCCGACGCCGACCACACCGTCACCGTCGAGGTCGGCCAGAAGGTCCGCATCCGGGTGGAAGGCAACCCCACCACCGGCTACCGCTGGGGCGTGGAGCGAATCATTGGCCAGGCGGTCATGCAACGCGGGAACATCGAGTACGAACCGGCCTCGGCGCAGATCATCGGAGCTGGCGGAGAATTCATTGTCCCGTTCCGCGCCGTCCGCCCGGGCAGCGCGACCGTCGTACTGAGCTACCGCAGGCCCTGGGAGAAGAACAAACCGCCCGAGCGTACCTTTACCGTCCACCTGGACGTCCAGCCCGCCCGACCGCTGGCGGGCCAACGGGGTCTCGCCGCCCGCAGCGACCTCGCCCGCCGAATCGCCGAAGCCCTGCCCGAAGGCTGGACCGTCATGAGCGCAGGCCCCCTCTCCGCCCCGCCGGGCTGGACGGGCAAGGCCAAGGGGGAATGGCTCCAGTTCCAGCACGCCTGGTTGCGCTACCGCTACGATGACGCCCTGCCGGCGCGGATGACCCTCTACCTCATGCCCCGCTCTTACGTCGGCATGCTCCGCCCCGACGCCCGCAACGAGACAACGTCGGCTTACCTCTTCGGGCAGAACCGTACGACGCGCCTGTTCCTGCGCGGCATGCTCCCGCCGGAAGACGATTTCCGAACCGTCGAGCGAATTCTTCGCGGCCGATTCGGTTTCCGCTCGCCGGCCTCGGTCGCGCCGCAGACGGACTGACTGCGACACCCCGCCACAGGCAAAAGTGAACACATCCGCCACACAGGGGACTTTTCAGACAAAACCGAGCGGGGAGGAGCGTCTCTCAGCCCAGTTCGACAGGCATGATGACGTAGAGGAAATCGCTGCCGGCCTTGATGACGGCGGGTTTGTTGGAGGCGTTCATCTCGACGACGATATCATCGGAGTCGATGATTTTCATCACGTCGATCATGAATGCCGGGTTGAAGCCGATATCCATCGGCTCGCCCTCCAGGGCGATGGGGCACTCGACCTCGGCCTCGCCGGTCTCGGGAGCCCGGCTGGTGAGTTTGACCGAATCGGCCGTAAAGGCGAGTTTGATGCCGCGGGATTCCTCGTTAGTCAGCAGCGCCGCCTGCCGGACGCGGTGCTCGAACTCCGCGGTGTTGATGGTGGCTTTGCGGTTGCAGTCTTTGGGGATGACGTCAGAGTACTTGGGGAAGTTGCCCTGGACGAGTTGGCTGACCAGCGTCGCCTGGGCGCTGCGGACGAGGATCTGGTTTTCCTCGATGGTCACTTCGAGCTTGTCGTCGGCGTCGTCGGCGAGGCGTTGGACCATGTTCATCAACTTGGCCGGCACGATGGCGGTGGCGTTGTTGGCGGCGGCTTGGTCGAGGGCGCCCTTGGCCTGGGCGAGCCGGTGCCCGTCGGTCGCCACGAGCTGGAGCTTTTTGCCCGAGGCCTCCCACAACACGCCGCTGATGGCGTAATGACTGTGGGCCTTGGCGGTGGCGAAGAGGGTCTTGCCGATCATGTCCGTCAGGACGGCGGCGGGCATCTGGAAGTCCGCCTTGCCGGGGAATTCGGCGACGGCGGGGTACTCTCCGGGGTCGTAGCCGAAAATTTTGAAATGGCTTCCGGCCCCCGTGACGTGGGTGGTTTCCTTGTCGGTTTCGAGCGCGAGGGACTGGTCGGCGGCGCTCTCGCGGACGATGCCCGTCAGGCGTGCAGCGGGTATCAGCGCCTCGCCGGGTTCCTCGACCTTGACGGCTGAGAGCTGGTATCGACAGCCGACTTCGAGATCGGTCGCCATCAGCGTCAGCGTATCACCCTCGGCGACGAGTTTGACGCACTCCAGCACCGGTTTGGGGGTGCGCATGACCACGATGCTGCCCGCGAGGTTCAGGGCTTCCTGCAATGCCGCCGTCTGTGCGATGACCTTCATGCCGCGTTCCTTCCTTGTCCGTACATCCACCGGGGATGGACGCCCTCCCCGGTGGGAGTCGTTATACGTTGTCTGCCAGACCGTTGCAAGGGGTCTGCGCGACATTTTCCGGCCTGGGGTGACTCAGCCTGCCCGGGGGGCGAACCCGGCTGAAGGGACGGGGGTACACGCACCAACCCGTAGCACGTTCGGAGCGTTGGGATTGTTCGCCGTCAGCGCCGGGCGAGAAGCTGTTTCGCTTCCCCCACGAGATAGAACGAACCTGTCACCACGATGAGGTCTTCGCGCGTGACGGCGGAGTTGGCGACGTTGAGGGCCTCGCGGAGATCGTCGACGATCTGGGCGACCCGACCGTCGGACAGTTCCGTGTAGGCCTCAGCAAGGTCGCGCGGGTCGGCCGACCGCGTGCTGCCCGGTACGGGGGTAAAGATGAGTTTGTCCGCGCCGGTGGCGACCTGCTGGAGCATGCCGCGGATATCCTTGTCAGCCGCACAGCCGAAAACCATCACCATCGAGTCGTACGGGATGTGCTGCCCGATGCCGCGCATGAGGGCCTGGATGCTGGCGGCGTTGTGCGCGCCGTCGACCAACAGACGCGGGTCGGTGCGGAGCAGTTCCATCCGCCCGGGCAACTGGACCTGCTGCAGGCCGCGGATGGCCCGCTTGTCGTCGATGGCCAGGCCCTTGTGCTTGAGCTGATCCAGCAACGCCAGGGCCAGTCCGCAGTTGACCGCCTGGTGCTCGCCCAGGGCCGGTACGGGCAGGTGTTCGAACTGGCTCAGCGGCGTGGTCAGGCAGACCCGCGTGTGGCAGCCATGCGTGCGGGAAGACTCCACGCGGTAGCTGAATTCGATGTCGTCGCCGGTGAACATGACCTTGGTCTTGGCCTCGGAGGCCACCTTCTTCAGTACGCGCTTGGCCGCGGGGTCCTGGGGGACGCTGATGGCGGGGATGTCGGCTTTGAGGATGCCGGCCTTTTCCTTGGCGATGTCCGCCAGCCCGTTGCCGAGCTGGTACGTGTGGTCGATGGAGATGCTCGTCAGTCCACAGACCTCCGGCTGGAGGACGTTGGTGCTGTCCAGCCGACCGCCCAGACCGGTCTCGACGACCGCCAGGTCGACCTCCTGGTTTTTGAAATGCAGGAACGCGATGGCGGTGAGAATCTCGAAGAAGGTCGGCTTGTCGTCCTTCATCTTCTCGACGTGGGGGGCGACCTGCGTGATCAGGCGGGTCATCTCGCGCTGCGGGATTTTCTGTCCGTTGACGGTGATCCGCTCACGGATGCAGGTAATGTGCGGCGAGACGTACAGGCCGACCTTGTAGCCGCAGGCCTGGAGCATCGAGGCCAGCATCATCGCCGTCGAACCCTTGCCCTTCGTCCCGGCAATGTGGACCGACCGGAGCTTGACGTGCGGGTTCGAGATCTTTTTCAGCAGATTCCGCATCCGATCCAGATTGAACGTGTCGCTGTTGTAGCGCACACGCAGCATCTGTTCGTAATCGGTCTGGGAGGAGAGAAACCGCATGGCTGAGTCGTACCCCCTGATCGACTGAGCGGTTGTGGTTTTGGCTGTCTTACGACTCTTGGTTCGCGTTGCAGTGACCATTCTGAAAGTCTGGCCCTTCTAGGATCGAGCATGGTGTCCTGTGGAAACCCGGGAAGCACTCAAAAAACCGAGTCTACAGAGTTTATCCCGCCATGTCAAGCACGATTCATAAATATCTCTATAAATCCCTTGAAAACAAGGTATTATAATAACACCACCGTGGTCCTGTTCGATCTCTCAGCCCATCCGTCGACGGAGTGTTTTCCAGTATCCAGGGCCGATACTTGCAGCGGGTGGATCGGAGTGGTTCAATGCCCGTGTGGAACTGCAGACCTCGGGTACAAAGGGCAGCCATGCGATACTATCTCGGCATTGACGTAGGAACTTCGGGCACCAAGGCGCTGTTGATGGACGACCGGGCGGGGGTCCGTGCGACGGCGACCTCGCCCCACGAGGTGCAGACCCCCAGGCCGGCCTGGAGTGAGCAGGCCCCCGAGCAGTGGTGGCAAGCCGCTTGCAAAGCCACCCGCGCCGTGCTCGTCGAGGCCGGCGTTGCCGGCAGCGACGTAGCGGGCGTGGGCTTTTCGGGGCAGATGCACGGGCTGGTCCTCACCGACGCTGACGGGGCGGTCCTTCGCCCAAGCATCATCTGGAACGACCAGCGCACCGCCGAGCAGGCCGAGCAGATCGAGCGGACCGTCGGCGGGCGAAAGAAACTCATCGGCCTGGTCGGCAATGCGGCAATGACGAGCTTCACCCTGACCAAGCTCCTCTGGGTCCGCCAGCACGAGTCGAAAATCTACGACCGCGCCCGACATCTCCTGCTGCCAAAGGATTACGTCCGCTTCCGCATGACGGGCGAATTCCTCGGCGACGTCAGCGACATGTCGGGCACGCTGATGCTGGACCAGCGCAGGCGAACCTGGTCGAAGAAGATCGTCGAGACCTTCGATCTCGACGCCGACATGCTCCCGCCGATCGTGGAAAGCCAGGACATCGCAGGCCGACTCACCGCCGAAGCCGCCCGGCAGCTCAAGCTCGCCAAGGACACGCCCGTCGTCGCCGGCGGGGGCGATCAGCCCGTCGGAGCCGTCGGCAACGGCGTGGTCCGCGAGGGGCTGACCTCCGCGACCATGGGGACCAGCGGGGTCGTCTACACGCACCTCAAAGACTACCGCACCGACCCGCAGAGCCGGGTCAACACCTTCTGCTCAGCCGTGCCGGGCCAGTGGTGCATGTTCGGCTGCGTGCTGTCGGCGGGCGGGAGCTTCCAATGGCTGCGGAACACGCTCGGCGGGCCGGAGGTCATCCAGGCGAAGCAAAACAATGTCGACCCCTACGAACTGCTCGTCGCCGAAGCCGAAAAAGCCCCGCCCGGCTGCGAGGGGGTCTACTGGCTGCCGTACCTCACCGGCGAGCGCACGCCCCACGCCGACCCCGCCGCCCGCGCCGGGTGGGTCGGCATCCACGCCCGCACCGGCCGGGCTGAACTCATCCGCGCCGTCCTCGAAGGAGCGACCTTCGCGATGGCGGACGTCGTGAATCTCCTTCGCGACCGCGGCGTGGCGATCCGCCAGATCCGCCTGTCCGGCGGCGGGGCGCGGAGCGAATTCTGGCGGCAGCTCCAGGCGGACATCTACGGCGCGACCTGCACGACCATCAACAGCGAGGAAGGCCCCGCCTACGGCGCCGCCCTGCTGGCCGCGACCGGAACCGGCGCGTTCAAAGACCTCCCCGAAGCCTGCAAAGCCGGCATCGAGGTCACACGGACCGTCAAACCCCGCCCCAAAGACCGAAAACACTACGCCGAACTCCACGAACAGTTCGACCGCCTGTACCCGGCCTTACAAGACGAATTCCACCGCATCGCCGAACTGGCCTGATAGGGAACCACCACCCGCAGAGTGGGTTCGTCGAGGCAGTTGCGGAACCATTCGATGCCTCTCAGGCGGTCAAAAAGTCTACCCTGACCTATCCCCGGAGAAACGCACATGACAATCACACAAGGACTCAAAAGGGGACTTCTGATTCTTGGTTGCCTTTTCCTGCCTGCCTGCGAGGAGGAGGCCGCCACCAGCCGGCCGGGGGCCCTGCCCGCACCGGAGAAAGACTCTGGGCTGGTGCAGGTCGCCCAGACGAAACGGCAGTGGACGGGGGTGGCGGTGTCAGCAACGGGGCGGGTTTTTGTGAACTTCCCCCGCTGGAGCGACGACGTGCCCGCCAGCGTCTGCGAACTGATTGATTCGACCACGCTTCGGCCGTTCCCCGACGCGGACTGGAACGCCTGGGCCGGCCAGGAAGACACCCTCCGTCCGCAGAAGCACTTCGTCTGCGTCCAGTCGGTCGTCATCGACGACGACAACACCCTCTGGGTCCTCGACGCGGCCGGCCCGAAGTTCCAGGGCATCATCGAGGGCGGGCCGAAACTCGTCGGCATCGACCTGGTCGACAACAAGGTCGTCCGCAACATCCCGCTGGGCGAGGTCTGCAGGGAGGACAGCTACCTCAACGACGTCCGCGTCGACTCGCAACGAAAATTCGCCTACATCACCGACAGCGGCGACGGGGCGCTGATCGTCCTGAACCTCAAGACCTCCCAAGCCAAGCGGTTCTTCGACGACCACCCCGCCGCCCACGCCGAGGACTACACGCCCGTCATCGGCGGGGAGAGCTGGGGCAAGAAGGTCCACGCCGACGGCCTCGCCCTGACGCCGGATGGTCATTGGCTGTACTTCCGCCCGCTGACCGGCCGACGGCTGCACCGCGTACCGACGCGATACCTCCGCAAGGAGGAAGTTGACCGCGAGACGCTCGGCAAACTCATTGAGACCCTCGCGACGGCCGACATCCGCATCAGCGGCCTGCCGTGGGTCACCGTTACCGCCCTGCCGAAAAAAATCCAAAAGCACGTCAAGCCCGTCGACGTCGGCGCCTGCGACGGCATGTTGATCGGCCCGGAAGGAAACGTCCTGCTGACCAGCCTCGAACGCGGCGCCATCTCCGCCGTCACGGATCGCGGCGTCAAGAGCGTCGTCGCCGATCCCGTCCTGCAATGGCCCGACTCCCTGGCCCGTGCGCCCGGCGGATGGGTCTACGTCACGACCAGCAAAATTCACCTCAGCCGGGACGAGCCCGTTCTCTACGGCCTGTACAAGTTCAAACCGGAAAGTAAAAAATGAACATCGACGGAGCCACGGCGATCGTCACGGGGGCTTCCAGCGGCATCGGCGAGGAGCTGGCCAAAGCGCTGGCCGGGGCTGGCGCGAAGGTCGCCTGCTGTGCCCGGAGGGTAGGGAAGCTCGACGCAACGGTCGAGGCGATCGTCTCCGCCGGCGCGAAGGCCCGGGCCGTGCCGTGCGACGTGACCGACCCCCAGCAGGTCCAGCGACTCGTCGCGACGGCGCGGGAACACTTCGGCCCGATCGATATCCTCTTCAACAACGCCGGGCGGTTCAACGCCATCGGCGGGCTCTGGGAGTGCGACCCCGACGACTGGTGGGCCGACGTGACCTGCAACCTCCGCGGGCCCATGCTCACCTGCCACGCCGTCCTGCCGGAGATGATCCAGCGAAACCGTGGGCTGATTATCAACATGTCCGGCGGGGGGGCGAGCAGTCCCCTGACCGGCGGCAGCGCGTACGGCTCGAGCAAGGCCGCCCTGCTCCGCCTGACGGACACGCTGGCGGCGGAACTCAAGACCCTCGGCTCGGACGTGCTGGTCCTCGCCCTGGGGCCGGGCTTCGTCCGGACGGAGATGACCCAACTCCAGGCCGAGCGGGAATCCGCCCGCCGGTGGATCCCCTCCAGTGCCGAAGCCCTCGCTGAAGGGCGAGACCGCCCCCCGACCGACTGCGCCCAGACCATGCTCGAACTCATCCGCCACGCCCGCCCGGAGTTCGCAGGCCGAAGCTTCGCAACCGGCCAGGACATCGCCGCCCTGGCTGACCAGGCCAACCGGCTCGTCGAGGAGGACCTCCTGACCCTCCGCAAACGCCAGGTATCGTAACTCTCCGTGCGGGGCCAGCCCTGTCGGCCTCCGCGTTGACTCGGCGTCTCGGCGATCATACGCTGATAGAAAGAAGGAGCTTTAGGCCCCGCCTCAAACGTCTGTACTCGTGTGGCACGGTCGCCCTCGGCTGTGAAATTTGCTTGGGAAACAGGCCCAAAACGGCAAAAACTCAGCCGGGGCGATTCGACTCGCTCGCCGCTGAACGGCTGAGCCACGCGTTTCAGACAGACCCTCTTCCTCTGAGTCTCTGCGAGCCAGTAACTCAGGCCTCCGAGCCCTCTACTCCGCGAAGCGCAATTCGCCGAAGCATTCCGGCTTGTGGAAGTTGAGGTTGCCCGTTACCGGGGACCAACTGGCCCAGTGGGGGTAGGAGGTGTCGTCGCCGCACTTGTAGAAATTCCCACGCCAGGTCTGGCCGGCCAGGTCTCCCAGCGGGCCGAGGTAGTCTTCCAGCAGTTTCAGTGAAATCGTCGCCGAGAGCGTCCAGGTCGTCGGTTCGGTGATTTCCTGCTCGACGGTTTCGGGCAGGGAGGCATGGCGGAGGACCGTTGCGGCCTGTTCGGGCGTGACGGCTGTGCGCTTGCGCATGTCCGAGTGGCGGTCCGGTCGGGTGGGGTCCTCGACGAAGTACAGCAGCATCGCCCCGCCGCAGTTGAACTCGAAGTTGAAGTACCCCTTCCCCGGGCGGGGTTCGACGAAGAATTCCACGCAACTGTCCCGGCAGACGGGCGCATGCAGGCCGGTGTGTACGCAGCGGACGTAGCGGTCCTCGACGCGGAAGATCAGGTGCAGGGCGGTTTCGCTGTGCGCCAGACGCACCCGGGTGGTCGGCTGATGGTCCGATCCTTCCGGGCGGAAATGGTCGACGGACAGGGGTTCGACCCCGCCCCAGGCCGGGTCATCCCAGTCGTTGTCGAGGGCGGGCGGCGGAGTGCGTAAAGCCACGGTGTAATGCATGGACAGTCCTCCAAAAGAAAAGGCCGGGTAGAACGTTCCGCCATTCTACCCGGCCTGGAATCCCTGTCCATGCCGAACCCTACCGCCGATAGAAATCGGCGTTGGGTTGTTCGATGGCGGTCAGCAGCGTCAGCTCGCCGGAAAATCCCTGGAGGTACTGATCGAAGTACAGGTTCAGGGCGTTGAGAAGACCCGCCAGGGCCTGGTCGGCGGGAATCTCACCCGGCGCGGGCAGGTTCGGTGCGATGCTGGTGAAGTTCCACAGATAGTAATTCTGCGTCCTCGCCAGCTCGTCGCCGACGTCAATGCCCAGGATCGCCTGGGCGATCTGCTCGATCGGTGGTTGCGGACGAAGCTCGAACCCACGAAGAATAATCGCAGTTTCTGGCTCGAACCCGAATTCGCCGGGGAACGTCACCCTGCCGGGGCCAAAATAAGGTCCGGAAACACCTTGGCTCGAGAAGTCGCCACGAGGGAAATCCCCGTTGCCGTTGGGCTGCTCCTGCTCGAACGAAGGCGTCATGACGCCGATGCCGATCTGCACCGGCCCGCCAGCGGTGAGGACCCCCTGGCGGATGAAGCCGGTCTGCGTCCCGCCGGGGTAAGGCAGCAGGGCCTGGGAGACGTTGGCGGACTCACTTGCCGAAGCGAGGAATGTCACGAATGCATACCCGCCCGAGGCCGTGTCCGTCGTCAACAGATTCTGGGAGTAGCTGAACAACGGCAGATCAGCTGGAACGTTGGCGTCGACCATGATCGCCGAACCCACCTGAGGCTGCGGCGCGAAGGAATCCAGAGTCCCGGCGGGCAGGCCGGTGAACGCCTCTATCTCGCCCTGCGGTGAAGGCTGGCCGGCTGTCGCCAGCAGCAAAATTTCCCACTGCCCGCTGCCCGGAACGGGTTCTTCGTAGACCCGACCCTGCCCGAGCATCTGAAACCGACTGATCGGTGTCCCGTTAAACAGCCCCGGCAGGAGAATCTGCCCGTTGGGGGTCCGCAGGTCGATCCGCGCTCCATTCCTCACCATCAGCCCATGCACGCCATCCAGCGTCCCGCTGGTCACGTCGTTGGCATCCAGATAGGTGAATACCGCCGACGGACCGACCGCATCCATCAGGACCGCATTGACGTCGTTGCCCGGCTGGGTGAGATCCATCACCCCGCTGCCGATCAGAACCAGCGTCTCGGCCAGAATCTGCGCCCCGGCGAACTGCTCGACCGTCGTGCCGAAGTCGGCCCTCAGGGACACCGACGAGCCGGCCGACAGCGTACCGAACATCTGCGTCCAGGCGAAGAGTGTGTGATACGACTGCCAATCCGTCGTCGTCACGTCATTCAGGTGAATGTTCCTCGCCGTTACGTCCAGGGTCCGAAGCGGATTCACGTTACCCACTTGCCCGAGGAAGCTGCTCAGGCCCGTGTCGGTCACGTCCAGCGCCCACGGCCCGTTGCCGTCGCCGTTGACCGACCCGGCGAAGGTCACGCCGTCGCCGATCACGCTGCCGTCACTCAGCAGCACCAGGTTCCCGCCGACGGTGATGTCGCTGCCCGCCCAGAGCGTGCTGGCCAGGTTGATCGTGTTGGCGTTGTAGTCCTGGAAGCTGTTGGTAGTCACGTCGTGGAGG
>CAYMAP010000045.1:0-14507 GCA_964388425.1 uncultured Planctomycetaceae bacterium | reverse complement strand
CTTAGGTTTGCACAGGCAGGGCGACGCCATGGGTCACGCACTGGTCGGCGTGCCGTCGAGGCTGCTCTGGCCGGACTGGTCGGCGGCGATGGATTCCTTCATCGCCTCCCAGTCTTCGAGGGTAATCATGCACTCGCGGGCCTGGGAGCCTTTGTGCTCGCCGAGGATGCCCGCCTCGCCCATCTGGTCGATGATCCGGCTGGCCCGGCCGTAGCCGATCTGCAGGCGTCGCTGCAGCAGCGAGACGCTCCCCCGCTGAGCCGCCAGCACGACCTCGACCGCCTGGTCGAACATCTCGTCCTTCTCCCCGCTGATCTCCCCGCCCGAGCCGGACTGGATTTTTACGAGTTCCTCGTCGAAGACCTGCACGCCGGTCGCTTCGAGTTCCTTGACGACGTCGCGGATTTCGTGATCGTCCACGTATGTGCCCTGGGCGCGGACAAGGCTGCTCGTGCCCGGCTGGAGAAGGAGCATGTCGCCCTGGCCCAGCAGGACCTCCGCGCCCTTCTGGTCGAGGACGATGCGGCTTTCCTGACCGCTGGCGACCTGGAAACTGACCCGGCAAGGCATGTTGGACTTGATCAGCCCCGTCACGACGTTCGCACTGGGCCTCTGCGTCGCCAGGACCAGATGAATCCCCACCGCCCGGGCCTTCTGGGCGATGCGGATGATGTAGGCCTCCACTTCCTTGCTGGAGGTCATCATCAGGTCCGCCAGTTCGTCGATGATGATGACGTAGGCGGGCAGCTTTTTCGGGATGCGCTGCTTTTCCTCGTCGGTCTCGACCTTGAACCGCTCGTAGAGTTCCTTCTCGGACAGCCGATTGTACCCGTCGCGATTTTTCACGCCGGCTTCCTTGAGCAGCTCGTAACGCTCGTCCATTTTCGTAGTGGCCCATTCGAGAATGTCCTCGGCTTTTTTCATCTCGTTAATCGTCGGGCACAGCAGGTGAGGGAGTTTCTCGAAGGCGGCCATCTCGACCATCTTCGGGTCGACCAGGATGAACCGCACCTCCTCGGGCGTGCGGGTCATCAGCAGCGACATGATGATCGTGTTGATGCAGACGCTCTTGCCCGAGCCGGTCGTCCCGGCGATGAGCATGTGGGGCATGCGGGCCAGGTCGGCGACAATCGCCTCGCCCCCGGCGTCCTTGCCGAGGTAGAGCGGCAGGTGCATTTTCTTCTCCGCGTCGCGCCCGATCTGCATGAGATTCTTCAGCCGCACCGTTTCCTTCTCCAGGTTCGGCACCTCGATGCCGACGGTGTCCTTGCCGAATCGCGGCGGGACGATTCGCACGCCGGGCACGGCCAGACTGCGGGCGATGTCCGTGGCGAGGTTGGTGATCTGCGAGACCTTCACACCCGGAGCGAGCGAGACCTCGAAGAGCGTGATGACCGGCCCGGTCATGTAGCCCTGGACTTTCGCTTCGACGTTGAAGTCCGCCAGCGTCTGCTGGAGGACGAGTTTTCGCTGGGCGGCCTGGACCTCGGCGTGCTCGTCGTACGTTCCTTCGGACTCTTCGAGCAGCTCGATGGACGGCAGCGTGCCCGAGGCCTGCCTCGGCTTGCGGGGGGCAGGGGCGTCGTCGTCGGCGTCAGCATCGGCGGGCCGGTCGGGCTTGCCGCCGAACATCGCCCGCAGCCGTTGCTTGGTCGCCTCGCGGTCGGCTTCGCTGCGGGGGCGGCCGGGTGCGTCGTCAGCCGTCTGAGAGGAGTCAGACGGTTCGGCGGGAGCGCCGGTTTCGGGGTCGTCCCGTTTTGGTCGCGGCGCTGGGCTCGGCTTCGGCCGGGCCGGGCGGTCCTCGATCAGGCCCGGGGCTTTGGGACGCGGTTTGTCGACGGGTTCGGGCGGGTCGCTTTCGGCGGGCTTGTCCGGTTTGTCGGGCTTCAGGGCGTTCGCCGGTGCGGTGGCGATGGCGCGTGCGGCGTTGCCGGCCGCTCCCGCCGCCGAGGCTGCGGTCTGCGCAAGTTTATGCCGGCGGAGTGCGGCGAAGCGTTCAGCCATGCCGTCCCGCCGATTCCAGAGACGCCCGGCCAGCCGGGCCAGGCCCCCGAGCAATTCCTCAGCCGACAGCAGCAGCCCGACGACCGCCCCGGCGAGCATCATCACCCCGCTGCCGGTCGGACCGAACTGGTTCACCGCCAGCCTCCCCAGCGCCATGCCGAGAATCCCGCCCGGCCCGCGAACGATGGAATCGCTGACGTCGGGCTCGATCACGAACGCCCCGCCGCTGACTGCGCAGACCAGCAGGACCATGCCCACCATCCGCCAGGGCAGGTCGGCGACCGTTTTTCCGCGAAGCAGCATCCCCGCCCAGGCCGTCAACACGCCCAACACCGCGTACGCCCCGCTGCCCAGCCAGTACCGCCCGTGCCAGGCCAGGTACGCCCCCGCAATGCCGGCGAGGTTGTCAACCGGCCGTTTCGGCGGATAGACCGCGCTGCTCGGGGGGTCGGTCGGGTGGAAGCTCAGCACGCTCAGCCAGGCCAGCACCACCCCGCAGACCAGCAGGCCCACGAGACAGTACCGGGCAAAACGCTTGCGCGGGGGTGTGCTTTCTTGAGAACCTTCCGTTGTTGTCGTCTGTTTTTTCGCCATCCCTGGCCTCGATTCTGATGAGGAGTCATGAATTCCGAATGATGAATCACAAAAATACCACCATCCAACACAAACAAGAACGTTCTGATCACTGGAGTTTCCAGGCCGGGCGCAGGGTGTTCGGTATCCAGCATCCAGTTCCCGGCATCCTGTGGACTTTGTTGTCATTCGCCACTTGGCATTAGCCCTTTGGCACTTGTCTTGTTACGTTCCCGTGTGCCCGAATCCGCCTTCGCCCCGGACGGTCTCGTCCAGAGCGTCGACTTCTTCAACCTCGGCTCGCGTGACGGGAGCGATGACCATCTGGGCGATGCGCATTCCGCGGGTAACGCTGAACGGTTCGGTGCCGTGGTTGGCGAGAATCACGCACACTTCGCCGCGGTAGTCGGCGTCGATCGTACCGGGGCTGTTGGGCAGCGTCAGTCCGTGCTTCAGCGCCAGCCCGCTCCGCGGACGCATCTGGGCCTCGTACCCGACCGGCAGGGCCATCGTGAACCCGCAGGGGATCAACTCCAGCCCGCCGGGTTCGATCGTGACCTCGCCTTCGCAGGCGGCGCAAACGTCCATGCCCGCGGCGTGGTCGGACATGTACGTCGGCAGCGGGACGTCCCCGCAGCCGGGTTTGCGGCATACGTTCATCTTTATCGGACTCATGTGTTTCCTTTCTCCATCGAAACAGGCAAATGGCGAATGGCAAATGGCGAATTGACAGAGTACGGAGCGGTTTCCCGCCTTCGCGGGAATGACGGAACACAACGCGCGCGGCTGTTCCAAACTTTGTCTGAACAGTCCATTGTGTGTGTAGCACAGCCGTTCAGCGGTGAGCTAGTCGAACCGCCTCGGCTGTGAATTTGCCAGGGAAACAGGCCCAAAACAGTAAAGGGCACCTAAAGAATCTCAGCCGGGGGCGGCTAAGCCACACGTTTCAGACAAAGCCTCATACATACAGGTTTGATCCAACGCCCGACCTTGAGTGAAGCGCAAGATCGGGACCAATCCGCAGAACCTACTGCGGTTTCCCATCGCCCAGCAGGCCGACGAGGTGGGAAGCCAGTTCGTCCTTGCTACGTCGGCTCCAGGGCAGCAGGTCGTCGTCGGGGGCGAGGATGGCGGCGTCGCTCATCGTCGCGCCCATCGCAGCCGGGGAATTGACGACGACGACATCGGCGGACTTGGCCGCGAGTTCCGCGCGGGCTTTGCTCGAAGCCCGTTCAGGCGGGCCGACCTCGACGGCGAAGGCGACGACGACCTGCCCAGGCTTTTTCGACGCCCCTACGCCGGCCAGCAGATCCGGGGTGGGCTGGAGCGTCAGCGTGACGGGCCCGTCGGCACGGGCGAGCTTGTCGGGGGCGATGGCTTCGGGCCTGAAGTCCCCCACCGCCGCAGCCATCACAAGCGCATCGCAGGCGGGAAAACGTTCGGCGAGCAATCGCTGGAGGTCGGCGACGGTAACGAACCGCTCGATCCGGCAGCCCACCTGTTCGGCCGGGGCGAGCACCTCCGGGCAGACGCACCCGGCCAGGAGCGTGACGTCGTGTCCCGCGCCGGCGGCGGCGAGGGCGACGGCGGCGCCCATCCGCCCGCTCGATCCGTTGGAGAGAAACCGCACGTCGTCGAGCGGTTCGCGTGTCGGGCCCGTGGTGATGAGGAGGTTCATGAAAACGCCTCGTGGGGTGGGGGAAAGTCTGCGTCAGGAAGACTTGCCGAGCAGTTCGACGACGCGCTGGAGAATCTCGGCCGGCTCGACCAGGCGGCCGAAGCCGGTGGTTCCGCAGGCGAGGTTTCCCTCGGCGGGTCCGACGACGTGGGCGCCGAACTCCTTGAGGCGGTCGACGTTCGCCTGCGTGGGTCCGGCCAGCCACATGTCGGTGTTCATCGCCGGGGCCAGCAGCACCCCACACCGCCTCCAGGCCGACAGGAC
The DNA here is from genome assembly GCA_964388425.1 of uncultured Planctomycetaceae bacterium. Lineage (GTDB taxonomy): Bacteria > Planctomycetota > Phycisphaerae > SM23-33 > SM23-33 > CAYMAP01. The sequence continues at coordinate 9,988 of CAYMAP010000045.1, read as the reverse complement.
CGTCGTGCTGAGCAGATCGTCGGCGAGCCCGGCAGCGAGCTTGGCCAGACAGTTCGCCGTCGCCGGCGCGACGACAAGCAGCTCCGCCTGCTCCGTCAGGCCCAGGTGCCCGCTGCTGCGATAATCCTCGGTCGCCTGCCAGAGGCTGGTGTGGACGGCCCGGCGGGTCAGAGCCTGGAAGGTCATCGGCTGGACGAAGCGGGTGGCGGCCTCGGTCAGGACGACCGAGACGCCCGCGCCGGCCTGAACGAGCTTGCTGGCAAGGTCGGCGGCCTTGTAGCAGGCCACCCCGCCGGTAACGCCCAGCACGACCTCACGCCCGTCGAGAACCCGCCCGGGCCGATCGCTGGAGGCTGGCGAGGTCATGACTGGTCGATCACTTCGCCCGGCTCGGGAATGTCGCTCTCGTCGTAGTTGATCGACAGCTTGTCATCGAGGATTTCCTGGATGACGACTTCCATGTCCGTCATGCCGCGTTTGCGATCGATCATGGGACGCGAACCCTGAATGAGTTCGACCATGCGGCGCTGGATGAGGGCGGTCAGCTTAAACTGCCCGCCGACCTTTTCGACGATTTCTTCGCTTCGCAATGCTTCGATCATGGTTGCTCCTTGGGGATCGGTATGTTGGTTGTCTAAGCAGCTTGCCGTATGGTTTGAATCGTGTTCTTGAAACCCGAAACTCGAATCTCGAAATGGCACGCCGACTCATCAAACATTACCGGCAATCGCTTACTTCGTCACGATCGCCTCGACCTCGTCGACGGCGGTGTCGAGGTTGTCGTTGACCACGACCTGATCGTACGCGCCGCTGTTCCGGGCGGCGTCCAGCTCGACCTGCGCCTTGCCGAGTCGTTCGGCCAGGGCAGCCTGGTTTTCCGTGCCGCGGCCGTGCAGCCGATGCGCCAATTCGTCCAGGCTGGGCGGGACGATCAGGATGAATGTCGCCTCGGGCATTCGGCTGTGGACCTGGAGCCCGCCCTGGACGTCGATTTCCAGCAGGATGATTCGGCCATCCTCGACCGCCTTTCGGACGGGTCCGGCCGGCGTGCCGTACAGGTTGCCGAACACCTCGGCCCATTCCAGCAGGGCGTCCTGCCGGATCATTGTCTCAAATGTGTCCCGATCGACAAAATGGTATTCGCGTCCGTCGACCTCGCCGGGGCGGGACGGCCGAGTGGTGGCTGACACGCTGAACTCCGCGCCGGTCCGCTCGACGATCTGCCGGTCGATGGTGCTCTTGCCCACGCCGGACGGCCCGGAGACGACCACGAGTTTTCCACGCTGCCGGTGCTGTCTCATCGCATCCGCCGTCACTCCACGTTGGCTGCCTGTTCCTTGATCCGGTCGATGGCGGTTTTGATGTCCACCACCTTCCGGGCGATGTCGGCGTCGGAGGCTTTCGAAGCGATGGTGTTGGCCTCGCGCAGCATTTCCTGGGCCATGAAGTCCAGCTTCCGTCCGACGGCCTCATCGCCGTCGAGGAGCTTGCGAAACTCCACGAGGTGCGCCCGCAGCCGGGAGAGTTCCTCGGCGATGTCGGAACGTTCGGCGAAGAGGGCGACCTCGCGGGCGAGGGTCTCTCCGTCAAGGTGCAGCTTCGCCTGGGCGGCCAGCTCCCCGACACGCTGGGTCAGCCGTTCGTGGTAAAGCTTCACAACCTCGTCGGTGCGGGAGGCGATGACATCCAGCAATTCGTTGATGCGTTCGGCCTGGGTGGTGAGGTCCTCGGCGATGCTCCTGCCCTCGGTCTGTCGCATCCGCTCCAGTGCGTCGAGGGCCTCCCCGAGGAGCCCGAGCAGGCCGTCGGCGGTTTTCTCGGCGAGTTCCTCGAGGGGCGGGGGAACGCAGACCCCGGGCAGTTGCAGCAGAGCAGCGAGGTCCACGCGGAGTTGCGGGTTGGCGTCCAGCTCGGCCTCGCGGAGTTGGTCGAGGTAGCTGTTCAGGGCCGAGCGATTGACCCGATAGACCGCCTGCTCGTCGGGGACCTTCATGCGGACGGCGACGGAGACGGTCCCGCGATGGATACGATCGCGGACCTTCGCCTCGATGGGCGTCTCGAGAACGTGCAGTCCCTCGGGCAGGCGGTGGCTGACCTTGAGGTAGCGATTGTTCACCGAGCGAAGTTCGACGGTGAATTCCACGCCCTGGACCTGTCCGCAGGCGGCACCGAAACCTGTCATGCTGTTGACCATTCGTGCCTCGCTGTCAGCCGGCTGGGGCCGGGGCGGGTTCCGTCGCCGGTTGGGGATCGGGGGTCGGTTCATCCTCGCCGGCCGGTTGCGTGGTGGGGGCATCCGCCCGGGTATCGGCGTCGTCCGATACGGGTTGTCTCTCTGGCGCGGTCGGTTGGGTCTCGGGCGTCGGCGGCACGAAGGTGCGTTCGGCCGTCTCGGACGGTTCGAGCCCTGCACGGAAGGCCTTGGCCCGGAGGGTCTGTCCCGGTTTGATCCGCAGGGCGGAGATGTACTGCAGCGACTTCTGCGTGGGTTCCGAGCCGTCGAGAGTGTAGTGGACCTTCGCCCCGCGCGTCTCGCAGCGGATGTTGACCGACAGAGGCGGTTCCTGGCCCTCGGGCCAGGCGCTGGGCTCGAAGGTGGGCGTGACGATCTTGCTGGCCGGGGGCCGGACCACGACGGTCGTGACGATCGTCAGCAGAAGAAACAGCCCCGTCAGGACGATGGTCACCCAGGTCATCACGTCGCCGGTCCGCGTGCCGAACGCGCTGCCCGCGCCTCCCCCGCCGAACATCGCGCCGACGCCCCCGCCGCGCCCCTTCTGCAAGAGCACCACGATGATCAGCAGCATGCAGATCACCAGGAGCAGGATCATCAAAATCGTTCCCATGGTTACCTCGTTGCGTTGGTGAATAGGTTATCCGGTGGATGGGTTGACTGGTTAGTGTACGCCCGCCTGGACGATGGCGGAGAAGTCGTCGACTTTCAGGGACGCCCCGCCGATGAGCCCGCCGTCCACGTCGGGCTGGGCGAGGAGTTCCGCGGCGTTGGCGGGTTTCATGGACCCGCCGTACTGGATGCGTGTGGCGGCGGCGACGTCTTCGTTGTACATCTCGCCCAGGAGTGTGCGAATCGCGGCGTGGGCTTCCTGGGCCTGGTCCGGCGTGGCGGTCTCGCCCGTGCCGATCGCCCAGACCGGCTCGTAGGCGAGCGTGACGTGCTCCATCTGCGTCGCCGAGACGCCTGCCAGCCCCGCGCGGGTCTGGCGTTCGTTGACTTCCAGCGTCTTGCCGGCCTTGCGCTCTTCGAGCAGTTCTCCGATGGCCAGAACGACCTCCAGCCCGACGTCGAGGGCCTTGAGGACCTTTTTGTTGATCGTCTCGTCCGTCTCGCCCAGGACGTGTCGGCGTTCGCTGTGGCCGATGAGCACCAGCGAGCAGCCGACGTCCTTGACCATCTCGGCGGAGATCTCGCCGGTGTACGCGCCGTTGTCTTCGAAATACATGTTCTGGGCGCCGACGGCGATGTGCGTCCCGGCCAGGGCATCGGTGACCGTCTTGAGATACACCGCCGGGGGGAAGACGGCCCGTTCGACCTCGCTGACCGAACCGATCGATTTCTTCAGTCCCTCAGCCAGCGCAGTCGCGGAGGCCAGGTCGGTATTCATTTTCCAGTTGCCGGCAATGAAGGTTTTTCGCGTCATGGTGCGTTCCTTTTCTCAAATCGTATCGCTGAGAGGTGTGGCTCAGCCGCCTCGGCTGAGACAATCCGCCGGCAACCCATTGCCAGCCTGTGGGTGTTGGTTCAGATCGGCTCACACGCCCGGGGGTAGCTTCCCAGGAGGTGCAGTTCGTTGCAGTGTTTTCGGACCTCGTCGATGGCCTGGGCGAGACGATCATCGTCGCGATGGCCTTCGACGTCCACGAAGAAATAGTATTCCCAGTTGCGTCGCTTGGAGGGCCGGTTGTCAATGTTGGCCAGGTTGACCTCGAACTTCGCGAAGATGTCCAGCACCTCAGCCAGCGCGCCGGGCTGGTGGGCGGTGGTGAAAAGGATCGAGGTCTTGTCGTTGCCGGTCCGTCCGGTGGGTTTCGTGCCGATGACGGCGAAGCGGGTCTGGTTGTTGGGGTTGTCCTCGATCGTGGCGAAGACGACCTTCAAACCGTAGAGTTCGGCAGCGAGTTCCGAGCCGATGGCGGCGAGATTGGCTTCGGCGGCGGCCATTTCGGCGGCCTTGGCGGAGCTGGCGACGGGGACGAGGTCCACGCCGGACAGCCCCGTGCTGAGCCAATTGCGGCACTGGGCGAAGACCTCGGGTTTCGAGGCGACGAGCTTGATTTCCTCGGGCGGGCAGTTGGCCAGCAGGTTGTGGTGAATCTCGGCGACGACCTCGGCGGAGATGCAGACGTCCACGTCGAGGAAGCAGTCGAGGGTCTCGATGACCCCGCCGCCGAGGCTGTTTTCGACGGGAACCAGCCCGAGGTCGCAGTGACCGCGGGCGACTTCGTGGAAGACCGCGCGGATGTCGGGCAGGGGCAGGTGCTCGACGGAGGCCCCGAACTTCCGCATGCTCGCCAGGTGCGAGAAGCTTCCCTCCGGGCCGAGGAACCCGATGCGGAGGGGTTTTTCCAGGGCGAAGGACCCGCTCATGAGTTCGCGGTAGATCGCCTGGAGGGTTTTCTGCGGGAGCGGTCCGGGGTTGAGGGACTCGATCCGCTGGAGGACGGCCTGTTCGCGGTCGGGGGCGTAGATCGGCGTGCCGTCGGTCTGCTTGGCCCGTCCGACTTCGACAACGACCTGCGCGCGGCGGTTGAGGAGCCCGACGATCTGCTCGTCGAGGTCGTCGATCAGCCTGCGCAGCGAGGCCAGGTCCGCGTTGTCCGAGGCGTCGGTCATCGGGTGGTCTCCGGCGGGTCGGTCCGCATCCGCCGCCGTGGGTAAGACCGCTCTTTGTAACCGCTTGCGGCCTCATCGTCAAGCGGCTTTGCCCCGAAAATCAGACCTCAGCCCGCAGGGGACGGGTCATGAGGTCGGCGATGGCTTCGCGGGGGGGGCGGTTCTCGAACAGTACGTCGGCGACGGCGCGGGTCAGGGGCATGTCCACGCCGTGGCGGTCGGCGAGCTGCAGGACGCTGCGGGTGGTGGCCAGGCCCTCGACGACGCCCCGGGCCCGGGCGGTCGCCTCCTCGACGGTCGCGCCCTGCCCGATCGCCTGGCCGAAGGTCCGGTTGCGTCCGCTCGGGGCGAAGCAGGTGGTCACGAGATCGCCCATGCCGGCAAGCCCGGCGAACGTGCCGGGTTTCGCTCCGCAGGCCTCGCCGAGGCGGGAGATTTCGGCCAGTCCGCGAGCCAGCAGCGCCGCTTTGGCGTTCGTGCCGAAGGCCAGTCCGTCGAGCACGCCGGCGGCGATGGCGATGACGTTTTTCGTCGCGCCGGCAAGTTCCACGCCGGGCAGGTCGTCGTTGGTATAGACGCGGAAGGTCGGGCGTGCGACGGCCCGCTGGATGCGGTCGGCGAGATCGGCGTCCGGGCTGGCGACGACGACGGAGGCGGGCAGTCCCTGCGCGATTTCCGGCGCGATCGACGGCCCCGAAAGCACCGCCAGCGGACCGATCGTCGGGCCCTGCACGTCGGCGAGGACTTCCGAGGGACGCAGCAGCGTCTCGTTCTCGATGCCCTTGGTGACCGAACAGATCGGCAGGTCTGCCGGGACGTGCGGGGCGAGTCGGTTCCAGACCTCGCGGACGAACTGCGACGGCACGGCCGAGAGTATCCAGCCCGGACGGGCGAGGGCTTCGGCGTCGTCGGCGGTGACGGTCACGCCCTCGGGCAGGCGAAGCCCGGGCAGGAATCGGCGGTTCTCGCGGTGTCGGGCGAGTTCGTCAGCCTGGTCCGGGAACGCCGACCAGAGCGTCACCGTTGCGCCGTTCTCTGCCAGCATGGACGCGCAGACCGTGCCCATCCCCCCGTCGCCGATGACTGTCACCTTCGCATCCATGGCCAGAGGATAGCGGCATCGTCAGCGCAAAAAAAGAGGGTTGGCCCTTTCCAAGCCAACCCATGGCTGAAACAAAGGAATTCTCCAGGCGCGCCGTCGCGCGCGCCGGTCCCGCCGGGCGGGGAAGACCGCGGCAGCGGAACCGCTGGACACCCTGTTGCACGCGCCCGCGCCCCACTCAGGCGCGACACGGCAACCCTCACGTAAACGCCGGGAGAACGGCCTCCTCGGCCATGACACTGGTGACCCGCACCCCCCGGTTTGCCCGGTGGAGGTCCTGGCGACGCACCTGGACTTTGACCACGGCTTCACTGGGCGAATGGGCTTCGACGGTCGTAATCTGCTCTGTGCCGCCATCGGCCGGGATGTATCGGATGCGATAGGTCATCGGTGTCGTGTGACTCCTTGGGTTTCCCTCGTAGTTCCTCGCGTTGAGAGAACAGTAGGATTCAATGTCCGGACAGGCAAACGAGGAAGTGAAAAAAATCACGTGCTACACGAACCCCATTTCGTAGACGTGCGCCTTGTGGAGAACCTGGAAGGCAGTCACTCGCCTCGGAGGTATTCGAGGATGCCTCGGGCCAGGGCGTCGGCGAGGCGCTGTCGATAGTCGGCTCGGGCCAGGAAGGCCGCTTCGCTGGGCGTGGTGAGGAAGCCCAGTTCGACCAGGACCGCCGGAACGCGCGTTTTTTCCAGCACGCGGAGGTTGATCTCGTGCTGCCGGACTCCGCGACTCTGGAGAACGACGTTGCGGAGGGCGGCTTCGAGAGACCGGCCCGCGCGGTGGGAGGGGGATCGCCCGTCCTCCCGCCGGGGCACGAAAACCGTCGCGCCGCGTGCCTTGCGGTTCCGCGATGCGTCGCCGTGAACGCTCACGAACAACCGGGCTTGGCTCTTGTTGGTCAGTGCCACCCGGCGGTCGAGGTCCACGAAAACATCCCGGTCCCGCGTCAGCAGAACCTCCACGCCCTCCCGTTCGAGTCGATCGGCAATCAGAAGCACCACTTCGAGGTTGAGTTCCTTTTCCAGCAATCTGCGGTACCCGATCGCCCCGGGGTCCGTGCCGCCGTGACCGGCGTCGAGCACGACGTCGACCCGGCGAGCGGCTGAGGAGTCTTCTGCAGGATCGGGCTGAGGCTCGGCTGGTGCAGGCGGGGCGGCGTGGAATTCGGCGGCGTCGAGGGCCTGGCGAACCATGTCGACGAAGTCCTCGGAAACGTAGAGCGTTTGGCCGGTCGGGCGGATGTCGGCCGAGCGAATGACGACCTTACCCTCAACGAGAACCTGCCCGTCCGGCGAGGCGAGGATCGTGACCTTGCGGTCGTCGCGTTCCATCCTCGCCAGATACGGCGTGCTGCGAAGGACCGTCAGATCGAGTCGGCGGGCGAATTCGGGAACGCTCAGCACGACACCGGCGGGCGTGTCGTACAGTCGCTCCGGCCTGCCGGGTCCGACAGCGGTCGGACCCGGCGACGGACAGCCCGACAGCAGCAGAGCGGCAAGAAGGATGACGCGGAACCAGCGCAAGGGCACCTCGATTACGGCCTTGCCCGCCCGATCAGGAGAAAGGCCACCAGAAACGCCACCCAGGCCACGAACAGCCCCGCCACGAGCAAAAGCCGTTTCCGCGAGGGCCTGGCCGCGCGATCCGGAATACCATCGTAGACGTTGACCGGCTGGGGCAGCTTTTTCGGCTGATCCTTGTTCGAAGAGCCAGACGTCTTCTTTGGCTTTGATGACCGCATGGGATCGAGGTGGTATGTAAGTCGTTGTGTTGTGCAGTTCAGCCGACCCCGGCTGAGACATCATCCCTTCAATCGGATGTCGTCGCTGGTGTCGAAGTCGCGGTCGAGGTCGAAGTTCTCGCGGAAGTCTTCGATGCTGTCTTCGTCGGTTTTTCGCATCAGCCCGTGCTCGATCAACAGGTAGACCATGTGGCCGAAGTCGATACTGCCTCGCACGCCCCATCGACGGAGGACGGTCGGCGCCATCAGCCCGTACCGTCGCATGGCCAATTTGCGGAGGTTGTCGCAAAGCTGCTGGCCGGAGACGTGGCTGGACGGCCCCTTGTCAGTGCCGTGGACCTTCTTGACCGCCTGGGCAAGGCCTTCGTGCAGAAAACTGAACGCCTCCAGCCGATACCGCCCGTCGGCGAGAATGATCTGCTCGACGCCCGCCTGGGTTTCCTCGGGGGTCTGCTCGTCGTGTTCTTCGTCGTGTTCATGCATGGTATGGCTCGCGCCAATGGGCTTCGGACGGAAAAGAAAGGGGCACTGCTCTTTTCGTTCGCTCGTGGGTCATTGTTTTCTCGGGAACAGGGGTTCGCCGGGTTGCACGGTCGTGCCGGGCCGGAGTCGGCCCCATTGGCCAGCCTCGGCGAGGGGCACGTCGTCGCCGGCGGCGCCGAGCATCGCCAGCCCGGTCGCGGCTTTTTCCGGCAGGATGGGCCCGAGGTAAACCAGCACGATACGGATCGCCTCGGCGCAAGTCTGCAGGATCGTCCCCAGCCGATCCCGCTGCGACTCGTCCTTGGCGAGCTTGAACGGCTCGGTGGCGTCGATGAACTGGTTCGTCGCGTCGACCAGCTCCAGCACGCGCTCGATGTACCGCCCGAAGGCGCAGTCGTTCATCAGGCCTTCGGCCTGGGCATGCAGGGCTTCGGCGGCGGCGCGGACGGGGCCCGCTTCGTCGACCTCGGCGGACTCGGCGGGAACGGATCCGTCGAAATACTTGCCGATCATCTTGGCGATCCGGCTCAGCAGGTTGCCCACCCCGTTGGCCAGGTCGTTGTTGTAGGTCTGCTGGAACTGCTCCCGGCTGAAGTCGCCGTCCGAGCCGAACTGCACAGCCCGCAGCAGGTAGTAGCGGAACACGTCGCGGTGGTACTCGCCGCAGATGTCTTCGATGGCTTCCCGGCTGATGAAGTTGCCCAGGCTCTTGGACATCTTCTTGCCCTCGGAGGTCCACCACCCGTGGGCGAAGACGCACCGCGGCAGCTCCACGCCCAGGGCCATCAGCACGCACGGCCAATATACCGCGTGGAACCAGAGGATGTCCTTGCCGATCAGGTGGACGTCGGCGGGCCAATACCGGGCGTACTGCTCGTCGTGGTCGTCGCCGATGGGCGGACAGCCCAGCGCGGTGTAGTAGTTGCTCAGCGCGTCGATCCAGACGTAGACGACGTGCTCGGGGTCATTGGGCATCTCGACGCCCCAGGGGAGCTTGGCCTTGTTTCGGCTGATGCAGAGGTCCTCGACGCCCTGCTTGAGTTTGCTGAGCACTTCGTTGCGGCGGGCCTCGGGCTTGACGAAATCCGGATTGACCGTCTCGATGTGCTCGATGAGTTGCGGGACCCACTTGCTCAGCCGAAAGAACCAGTTCTCCTCGCTGTAGCGCACGAGAGGCCGGCCGTTGATGGGACTCTTGAAGTCGTTGTCTCGCGCAACGGACTCGGTGACGTATTCTTCCTGGCCCTCGTCGTACCAGCCTTCGTACTGGCCCTGGTAGATTTCGTCTTTCTCGACCAGCGCGGTGATGATCGCCCGGACGCGCTGCTCGTGGCGGTCCTCGGTGGTGCGGATGAAGTCGTCGTGGGTGATCCCCAGTTCGGGCCAGAGACGCTTGAAGTGCTCGACCACCTCGTCGGCGAGTTGCTGCGGGGTCCTGTCTTTTTCCGCGGCCGCCTTGACGATCTTGATCCCGTGCTCGTCCGTGCCGGTCAGGAAACGCACCTCCCGCCCGGACGCGCGGAAAAACCTCGCCAGCGCGTCGGCGGCGATCGTCGTGTACGCGTGCCCGATATGCGGCTTGTCGTTGACGTAGTAGATCGGAGTCGTGACGTAATAGGTCGCGTTCATGCGGTATCCTTCGCTCGGGTACGTTGACAGTGTACCACGTCCGCCGGGCCGACGGAAAGGGCATGGGGCCTGCTGCGGATAGCACCTCAGTGGGGAAATCGCCCGCCGGCGGCGGATAGCGAGCCGTCAGCCTGGAGCCCGTGTGGCCGACGGGTTCTGCCGGAGAATTCACCAAAG
>CAYMAP010000044.1:0-14659 GCA_964388425.1 uncultured Planctomycetaceae bacterium | reverse complement strand
CCCCGCCACGACGGACGCACTCCGAAGGCCCCGACTGTCGCTGCACAGCCGAATGGTACTGCTCGCCTCGGCCGGGCTGATCGTACTGGGCTCGGCGGGGCTGCTGCTGCTCGAATCCGGTCGAACCCCCGACATCGCCAGTCGATACGGCCAGGCCCCCGCCGGGGCGACGGGCAACGACTGGCTCGATCTGTCCGCCGCGGAGAAACTCCGCGAAGCCGTCTTTCAGTCCGTCACCGCACGAACCGCGGGATTCAACACCATCGCCCCGGCCGACCTGAGCAACGCCGGAAAGCTCTGGCTGTGCCTGCTGATGATGATCGGAGGCAGCCCGGCCAGCACCGCAGGCGGTGTCAAGACCACCACCGTCGCCCTGGCGATGCTGGCGGTCTGGTGCGTACTCCGCCGACGCAACGCCTTGGAAGCCTTCGGTCGATCCGTCCACGACGGACTCCTCCGCAAGGCCGTCACCCTGCTGGTCCTCTTTCTCGGACTCGTGCTGCTCGTGACGCTGCTGCTGAGCGTCTCGATGCGGAACGAACACCTCATCGACGTGTTCTTCGAGGCCTGCAGCGCCTGCGGGACGGTCGGTCTGAGCACCGGCGTGACGAACCGCCTGACATTGCTGGGCAAGTTCGTCGTCATCGCCGGCATGTACGTCGGCCGGGTCGGGCCGCTGACGCTCGTGCTGGCCCTGACCGCCAACGTCCGAAAGGTCCACTACTCCTACCCCGCCGAAGACGTGGCCATCGGATAAACGCTCTTGCCGCGAACCATCGCGAACAGATGCGAACCGTGACATCATGATTCCAACAAGCCGAAACAGCGCAGTCCTTCCTTCGCCGGGTCTCACACCGGTTCGCTGGCCATACATCACCCGTCAAATTGAGTAAGGAGCAACCATGGAACGCTACGCCGTCATCGGACTGGGACGCTTCGGAAGCCGGCTGGCGACACTGCTAGCCGACGCCGGGGCCGAAGTCATCGCCATCGACCGCCGCGAAAACCTCGTCGAGGACATGCGCGACGTGGTCACCCGCGCCGTCCGCCTGGACTGCACCGACGCGGACGCCCTCCGAAGCCAGGGCATCGACGAGGTCGACGTCGCCGTCGTCGGCATCGGGACGGCCTTCGAGGACGCCCTGCTCGCCACCGTCCTGCTGAAAAAGAACTTCGGGGTTCCCCGCGTCATCAGCCGGGCCACCAGCACCATCCGCGCGACCATTCTCTCCCAGATCGGTGCCGACGAAGTCGTCAATCCCGAGCGGGAGTCGGCCGAGCGTTGGCGGACACGCCTGATCGCGCCCCGCGTCATGGAACGCATCGAACTGGCCGACGACTTCAGCTTCGTCCAGGTCCAGCCCCCCGAGTCGTTCATCGACAAATCCCTCGGCGAACTCGACGTCCGCAAAAGCTACCAGGTCCAGGTCGTCGCCATCCGCCGGACCACCCAGGACGTCGACGCGGACGGCAAGACGCGGACGAGACAGTTCCTCATCTCCGTCCCCATGGCCGAGACGGTCGTCAAAAAAGGCGACGTCCTGCTGATGATCGGCAACAACGACGCCCTCCACCAGTTCGGAACGTAGGGTTTACCCCTCCAGTTCGCGCGGGTCCCGGCCGGCTTCGATGCAGGCGATCTTGTCGACGCGGCGCTTGTGCCGGCCGTTGGACTCGAACTCCGTCGTCAGCCAGCTCGTGACGATCCGCCGGATGAGTTCCTCGCCCAGGGCGTCGCTGGCCAGACAGAGCACGTTGGCGTTGTTGTGCCTCCGCGACAGTTCCGCCGAAAGCTGGTCGTGACACAGCGCCGCCCGGATGCCCTTGAGTTTGTTCGCTGCGACCGACATCCCGATCCCGCTGCCGCAAAGCAGAATCGCCATCTCCGCCTGCCCGTCCACGACGGCCTTGGCTCCGACGTACCCCATGTCCGGGTAGTCGCAACTTTTCGTGCTGTTGCAGCCCACGTCGACCGGTTCATGCCCCATCTCCTGGAGCAGCACCATCACCCGTTCCTTCGAGGCGTAGCCTCGATGATCTGATCCCACGGCTACTTTCATGCTTCGCTTTCCATTCCCTTGGCCGGCCCGCCCAACCAGTCGTCGATCCGGCGGGACAGGGCGTCCTGAATATGCTCGGCTGTCTGTTCGTAGGTCTCGTCCGACCCGCCGATCGGGTCGGGCACTTCGTCGGGCTCGCCCAGAAGCGAGACCCGTCCGGGCTCGATGCCCAGGTCGCACACCGCCTGGCGGTGCATCTCGGTCATGCAGTACACCCGGTCGCAGGATTGTAACAGATCGGCGGTGGCCTTGCTGCTGCGATGGGAAGAAATATCGGCCCCGCGCTGCCGGGCGGCGCGGCGGGCCTCGGGCGTGGCCGATGCGCCCGGCCCGGCGAACAGGCCCATCGAAAGGACCTCCACGCCACGATCGGGCAGCTCACGCTCCTCGCAACCCAGCCGATCCGCAAGCATCGTCCGCGCCAAGCCCTCGGCCAGCGGACTCCGGCAGGTATTCCCGGTGCAGACAAACCCGATCCGACGGCACATCATCTGCTCCAGCATGCGCTCGTCAAACACCCCGGCCCGGACGACCTCCCAGGCGTCGTCGCGGAAGCGGACGATGCTGCTGTCCGTGCCATACCGGCTCGGACCGCTGTCGATCAGCAGGTCAATCCGCCCGTCGAGGCTGTTCAACACGTCCTCGGCCGACCGCGGCGAGAACTCGCCCGCGAGGTTCGCGCTGGGCGCGACGACGGGCTCTTCGACCGCCTTCAACATCGCGCGGGCAACCGGCTCGTCCGGGCAACGCAGACCGAGGACGCCCTCGTGCGTCAGCGACGCGTGCAGGCCCGCGTGGGCCTGAAGCTGTGGGGCCGCCAGTTCTCCCCCCGTCTCCAGCAGCACCGTCACCGGACCGGGCCAGGCCTTCTCGATCAGCCAGCGTGACCGCAGCGGGACCCAACGCACATACCGCCCGACCTGCCCCGGCTGGCCGAGATGAACGCTGAACGGACGGGTCGGCCTCGACTTCAACTCCCGCAGCCGGGCCATCGCCGCCTCGTTCGTCGCCACCGCCGCGATGCCGTAGACCGTCTCCGTCGCGAACCCCACAAGCTGCCCCTCGCGCAGAGCGGCCGCACCGGCCCCGGCCGCCTCGCACAGAGCCGGCCCGGCTTCCGTGCGGTCGACGTGGATCACGCGTGTGGACATGCACGCATTATTCGGCATCCCCAACCGCCAAGTCAAGCATGCGCGGGGTCCATCAGCGGTCCGGCTTCAGGGACCGCAGCAGCGTCGCGGCTTCGATCGCCAGCACCGACTCGGGATAGTTCCGCACCAGCTTCCGCAGACTCGCCACGGCCCGGTCAGGCTGCTTCAGCGCGACCTGCGACATCGCGCGGGCCAGCAGCAGGTTCGGCGCGTACTGACTGGCGGGATTGACCTCGACCAGCACCGTCGCCTCGCGAACTGCTTCCGCGTGCCGACCCAGCGCCGCCAGCACCCGCACCCGCAGCAATGTCGAATACCCCTCCAGCCGGTCGGTCGGCAGGGTCTGCTCCCAGGCGTCCAGCGCATCCAACGCCGCGGCGTGATCGCCCCGCCGAAGGTACGCCTCGGCCTGGCGGGCGAAGTCCCCCTGCACGATCGCCGGGAATTTCCGCGCTCGCTTGTCGGTCACATCGGCCTGGCGGTAGGCCTGCCGAGCCTTGTCCAACTCTCCCCGTGCCCGCCAGACGTCCCCCACCGCAATGCGAGCGGTCCGCAGGCCCTCTCCGCCGTCCCGGCCGTGCTCGCGCAGCACCCGCTGGAACAGTTGCATCGCGCCGTCCTCATCACCGAGGTCGTCCAGCCGAATCTGCCCCGCTCGGATCAGCAGTTCCGCTCGCGTCGGGCCGTGCCGCGTCATCCCCACCGCCTTGGCCAGCAGCTTCACCGCCTGGTCGGACTTCTCCCCCGCCCGCAACAGCGGGACCATGACCTCCGCGACCGTGCGAATCTCTTCGGGTGTCGCCCGCTCGGCGTCGGCGAAGGCCTTGGCCGACCGCAGCAGGTTCCGCAGATCCTTTGTGCGGTGGAAGAGCTTCACCGCCACCGCGAGGTCACCCGCCGGCAGCTTGCTCAGATCGTAGCCCGCCACGATCTGCGCGTACTGCTTCGGCGGGTCGAGCTTCGGACTCGTCACACGATCCCAGTCCCGGTCGATCTCGATGCGGTGGACGATCTCCAGCGGCGCGGAATGGCCCGACACGCGAAGCGTCACCTTTCGCTCCCCGGGCGAAAGATAGACGTGTTCGACCGGCTCGGGACCTTTCGTCGTCTTCTGCTGTCCGTCGCCGAACGACCATTGCCACCGCAGGCCCTGCCCCCCGCGCCCAGCGATGGTCGGGCCGAAGACTCGCCGCTGGGCGTAGCGGTCCCCGAGGAACGTCTCGCCCCGCTCGGCCACATCAAAGTCCACCGCGACGGGCTTGCCTCGCCGCTCCAGCGGACCGGTCTCGGCACGCAATACCGGAGCGAACGACGCAGGCTCGACAACGTGCCATGTGCCCCCCGGCGGCTTCCAGGAGAGCACCGCGTGCGGATGCGCCCACGGCGTGACGTGGTAGTACGTCAGCCGATGCAAACCCCCCTTCAGTTCGATCGAACCCGTCGGCCAGTGTCGCCGGCGAGGGCCGTGCCAGCCCCCGTTGTGTACCACCACCGTATCGTCGACGACCACGAACGAGGCGTTCCGCGAGCAACTGCCGAACCCGTACCGGCCGTCCGTCGGCGCGATCAGCCAGGCCGTGTACACCGCCGCGATCCGATCCTCCGGCCCGAAGGGGTTGTGGCCCGTGAAGACCCGCTTGCGGAAACCCCGCCCGATCGGCTTGTGCTTGGCGGACTGGTTCACCGTCGCGACCGCCTCGGGAAACGTCCGCGCCTGGCCGCCGGCGTACTTCCAGACCTCCAACAGCACGCCCCGGCGAAGGTCCAGCTTCGCGTCCTTCCCCGCAGGTGCCTTCGCACCGGGATTGCCGAAGTACGCATCGTACTGCTTTCGGCCCGGCACGACGGCGAAAGCGAACCGTACCCGATCCCCCGGCCCGACCTGCAGCACGCGGTGCGGCGTGACGTTCCCCCCGTCCGCAACGACCCGCAGGTCCCGTCCGTCCGGCTGGAGCAGACCGGCGGTAACACACTCCACCACCGCCACGTCCGGGCCGGGCCACTTCGGCTTGCCGGGGCGGCTCGGCAACTCCAGCGGCACGCGCACCGCCCAGTCGCCCCGCCACCACTGCCGACCCACCGGCGCAGCGGCCGACTCACCGGCACGGACCAGCAGCAACAGCAGGCAAACTACAACACGTCGCTTCCACATTCCGCATTGCATTGTAACGGGTTTCAACGCAAGATAACCGGTTCGATTGCAGACCTGCTCTTTCGACTTGCCGCAGAGACACCGAGACGACAGAGGAATCCAGGAAGTGGTTTGCGTTTCCCTGAGTCCTCGGCGTCTCCGTGGCCATTGCACTTCCATGATTGATTACGAAGGCGTCATCTTCGAGATGGATGGCACGCTGGTGGACTCCCCGCTGGACTTCGCCGCCATCCGCGCCGACCTCGGCGTGCCGGAGCATCTCGGCATCCTCGAAGCCCTCGAGGAACTGCTACCCCTGCCGGGGCTGACCTCCACCGAAAACGAGGCCCGCTGAGATGGCCCACCTCCCCCTGGCCAACATCCTCCACCACAAGCTCTCCAGCGTCCTGTCGGCCGTGGGGATCGGCATCGGCATCTGCATGCTCGTGACCCTCACCGGCCTGTCCCGCGGAAGCCTCTTTGAAATTGCCGACCGCTGGGAATCCGTCGACGCCGACCTCATCGTCTTCCCCCGAGGCTGGGGGGACTCAGCCACCGCGCGGAGCGGCGTGGGGCTCAGCGAAAAGCTCGCACCCGTGATCCGCCGCGAACACCCCGACCTCGTCGACCGGGCCGTCCCCGTCTTCACCTGGCCCGTCCGACTGGCCGGGCAGGACCACATGGCCACCGGCATCGTAGCAGAGGACTGGCCCGTCATCACCGGCGACAAGCCGCTCAAAGCGGGCCGACTCTTCGACCCGCAGAACCGCTTTGCGGACTGGCTGGAAACGCAGCTCCTCCACCCCGCCGAAGAAAGCGAAGCTCCCGAAGTCTACCGCCCGCTGACCGACCGTCCGGAATACGCCGGCGGGCTGGAACTGGTCATCGACGACCGACTCGCCTCGGCCGGGGGATACCGCGTCGGGCAGACCGTCAGCACCGCCAACCACGACTGGACCATCGTCGGCATCGTCCCGGCCGGGGTGATGAGCCGCGTATTCCTGCCCCTGCGAACCGCCCAGGACCTCTTCAACGCAGGCGACATCACCAAATGCACGCTGATCTTCCTGAAGCTGCGCGAGGGTGTCGACGCCCCCGCCGCAGCAGCCGCGATCGGACGCACCGTCGGGCAGGACGTCGTACCCGTCGAAAGCTACCGCGGCATGCTCGAAGCCCAGTTCGGACAGATGTTCACCTACGTCGACGCCGTCAACATCATCGCGCTGGTCATCGCGTTCCTGTTCGTGATGGTCACGCTGTACACGATGGTCCTGCAGCGGACGCGGGAAATCGCGATCCTCAAAAGCTGCGGCGCGACCAACAAGTTCATCGTCCGGCAGGTGCTCTGCGAGTCGCTGATGCTGACGGGCCTGGGTACGGGCGTGGGAATCGCCCTGAGCTACCTCGCCGGCTGGGCGATCACGCGCGCCAAGCCTTTGCTGACGGTCGAGATCACCCCGGGCTGGCTGGCCATCGCCGTCGGGGCCGCCCTCGGCGGCGCCGCCGCCGCCGCGCTCTACCCCGCCTGGCGAGCCACCCGCGTCGACATGGTCGAAGCCCTGAATTACGAATGACCCCCATCACCACGAAAACCCGCCATGATGGTCACTCCCGGGCATGCCCGGGGCGAAGCTGTGCCTGAACCGTGCGGCTGAGCTGCACACCCCAAACATGACCGACACCCCGACAACCTGCTGCAAAGACGACGAGCTTATCCTGCGAGCGTCGGACATTCACAAGAGCTTCGGCAAGGGCGAGGCGGCGAACCACGTGCTGCGCGGCGTGGGACTGTCGGTCCGGCGGGGAGAGTTCCTGGCGATCATGGGGCCCAGTGGTTGCGGCAAGAGCACACTGCTGCATCTGCTGGGACTCATCAGCACCCCCGACGCCGGGAACATGACGATCCTTGGGAAAGACACCTCCGAGAAGGGCGTTCGCAACCACCTCCGCCGGCGCGAGATCGGCTTCGTCTTCCAGCGGTTCAATCTGCTGGGCGTCCTCAGCGCGCGGGACAACATCCTCATGTCGCTGAAGGTCCGCGGGCTGGGGCGATCCACCACCGGCCGGGCCGACGAATTGCTCGACGCCATGGGCGTCGCCCACGTTGCCAAACGCAAGCCCGGGCAGATGTCCATCGGCGAGCAGCAACGCGTCGCCGTCGCCCGCGCCCTGGCCCACCAGCCTAGCCTCCTGCTGGCCGACGAACCCACCGGCAACCTCGACACGGCCAACTCCCACGCACTGCTCGAACTGCTGCGTGACATCAACCGCCGGATCGCCCAGACCCTCCTGCTGATCACTCATTCCCACGAAGCCGCCCAACGCGCCGACCGCATCCTCCACATGCGTGACGGACTCATCCATGACCGACCCGATGCCTGAGACACCGACCGAGCCGGCACTGCAAACCGCACCCGACCCCGTCGTCGTGCGGTGGTGGTTCCTGTTCTACGTCCTGCTGATGACCTCCGGCGGCGTCACGCTGGGACTGCTGCTGGGGCAGCATCGACTGGATGTCACCGGCTGGGACGCCTTCGTCGCCAGCGTCCGCGCCGCTCCGGCGGCTGCCAAGCTGCTCCTCCTCGGCATGTACCTGACGGTTTGCACGACGTTCTTCCCACTGAACACGGGGTGGATCGTCTCGGCTGTGGCCATGCGCGAGGTCGCCGTCGCCGACGGAGTCCTGCCGACCGTCGCGCTGGTCGCCCTCGTCGGGTCGGCTGCTTCCACCGTCGCGAACCTCAACGACTACCACCTGTTCAACCTCCTGCTCCGCAGCCGACGGATCGCACGGATTCGCCACACCCGACTGCACCTCCGGGCCGAGGCCTGGTTCGCCCGCAGCCCGTTCGCCATATTGCTGATTTTCAACATCCTTCCAATCCCCGTCGACGTCGCCCGCATGCTCGCCGCGACGCACGGCTACCCTCGGCTGCCCTTCGCAGCCGCCAATTTCCTCGGCCGATGCGTCCGCTACGCCGTCATCGCCTCCGTCACCTACGCCCTGGGCAACCTCGGCTGGGTCGCGACCGTCGCCCTGCTCGCCCTCGCCGCCGTCTTCGCCCTGGTCCGCTGGATCTTCACGCGACAAAACCAACGGCGGCTCTCTTCAGACAACCCGTGATTTCCCGCGGTTTTTTCTGTAACCTGTGACTTGCGACAACCCTCTGACATGACGTGCGAGTTGGCTCTGCACGAATCTCGAACGGAATTAAGGTCCTCATGAAACCACGCAAGACGATTTCGACACTCCTCCTGGCAGCGATGGTCTCTGCCCTTCCGCTGCAAGGCAACGCACAGACACCCACCGCACAGAACACAAAGGAGCCGACCCCCGATCCGAAGGCGATGGCGATCCTGCACCGCCTCGAGGCCGCGGGAAAGAAGTACGCCACCCTCCGCGCCGAACTGTTCTACCGGGTCGAACAACGCCTCACCGGAGACGTCGAGACCCGCACAGGCTGGGTCGCGTTCCAGCAGGAAACCGACAAGGAGCCCCCCACATTCCGTGTTACCTTCCAGACGCTCCAACTCGATCGAGGGCCGAAACGCAAGCAGGTCGTCGACTACATCTTCGACGGGCACTGGCTGACCGTAGCCAAACACGCCATCAAGACCATGACCCGCTACCAGATCGCCGCCGAGGGCGAAAAGGTCCAGGCCCTGCGCATCGGCAAGGGTCCCTTCCCCGTCCCCTTCGGACAGAAAACCGAGGACATCGTCCGGCACCTCAGGCCCTCCACGCGGAAAGCCGCCGCCAGCGACCCGCCCAATACCGACTACCTCCTGCTGACGCCCAGACCCGGCAAGAAAAAGGTCGTCAACTTCACAAAGCTCGAACTCTGGGTCGATCGGAATACGAATCTGCCCGTCAAGGTCCGCACCCGCGACGACAGCAAAAATATCACGACCGTCGAATTCAAGGACATCCAGACCCACGCCGAACTCCAGCCGGACCTCTTCGCCATGGAGAAACCGCCGGGCTGGACCCAGAGCATCGAACGACTCGACGCCAAAAACGGCAACTCCCGTCGCCGCGGAAAGTAATTTTCCCCACCCCGTCCTGCCGATAGACCTACTGGCGGATCTGGGAACGTCCGCAAGCCCCAGGTGAACTCGGCAGCATGAATTATACCCATCACGGCACAGGTCCCGACCTCGTCCACCGCTGGGAGGGCAATCCCCTCTTCGGGCTGGAGGATCTCAACTTCCGCGCCGGCGATGTCCACAACATCGGCATCGTCCAGCAGGAAGACCGTCTCGTCGGGCTTCTGAATATCGAGTCCATGCGAGGCACGAATCTCTTCTATCGCGCTATCAGTGCCGACGGGTTCAACTTCACCGTCGATCCCGATCCGGTCATGCAGCCGCCCCACGAGGGCCCCCGCGCACGGTACGAGACCTTCGGCATCCGCGACCCGCGCATCACCCCCATGGACGGGCGATACTACGTGACCTACCTCGCCGACAGCGAACTGGGACTCCGCCTCGGACTCGCCGCCACCGACGACTTCCGAAACCTGGAATTCCTCGGCTACGTCTCCCAGCCGGACGTCAAGAACGGCGTGCTGTTTCCGCGGAAAATCAACGACCGCTACGCCCTGCTCAAACGACCGGCCGGAGGGGACATCTGGCTGAGCTTCTCCGACGACCTGACGTTCTGGGGCGACGAACACGTCGTCATGACCACCCGCGGCGGGCACTGGGACGCCAGCCGGGTTGGCGCCGCTGCCGTCCCCATCGAAATCGACCAGGGCTGGCTGCTGATCTACTACGGCGCGAAGGACACCTCCGCAGGTCCGCTCGTCCGGCTCGGGGCGGCCGTCCTCGACCGCGACGAACCCTGGAAGGTCATCGCGAGGTCCAACATCCCCATCCTCAGCCCCCGCGAAGGCTACGAACGGATCGGCAATGTCCCCAATCTCGTCTTCAGTTGCGGGGCGATTCTCCGCGACGGGGAAATCTGGATTTACTACGGCGGGAGCGACAGCTGCATCTGCCTCGGCACGGCCGGCGTCGGCGAACTCGTCGACTTCTGCATGGCCTGCGCCGTCGTCCAGGACTACCTCCAGGATTATCAGGGGTTCCGATGAGCATACGACACCAGTCCGACCGTCTCGAACGCTGGCTGAGGAACCCCATCCTCACCCTCGACGACGTCCCCTACCGCTGCAACACCGTCTTCAACGGCACGCCGGTGAAGGTCGACGGGACCTACTACCTCATCATCCGCGTCGAAGGACAACAGGGCTACAGCTTCTTCGCCCTCGCACGCAGCGGCGACGGACTCCACTTCGAAATGGAAAAACGCCCCTGCATGATGCCCGCACGCGAGGAACCCTGGAAAACGTGGGAAGAAAACGGCATCGAAGACCCCCGGCTGACCGTCATCGACGGGCGGTACTACGTCATGTACACCGCCGTCAGCCGATTCGGGCACTACATCGCCCTGGCCAAAACCGACGACTTCCACCACTACCAGCGCATCGCCATCGTCTCCGAGCCCGGCAACAAGGACGGCGTGCTGTTCCCGGAGAAGATCAACGACCTGTACGCCCGCCTCGACCGGCCGTTCGGCTATGGCACCGGCGCGGTCTGGGTCTCGTACTCCCCCGACCTGGTCCTGTGGGGCAAGAGCGATTACGTCTTCGGCCCGCGACCGCGGTACTGGGACGCCTTCCGCATCGGCGCCAGCGCCCCGCCCATCCGCACCGACCGGGGCTGGCTGGAAATCTACCACGGCGTGAAGATGACCTCCGCCGGACCCATCTACCGCATCGGGACCGTCATGCTCGACCTCGAACACCCCGCACACGTCGTCGGGCAATGCCTCGAACCCCTCCTGAGCCCGCGAAAAAAATACGAACGCATCGGCGACGTCGGCAACGTCTGCTTCGCCTGCGGCGCCATCGTCGAGGACGACGGGGAGGTCAAGGTCTACTACGGAGCAGCCGACACCAGCATCTGCGTCGCCTTCACCTCCATGGACGAACTCATCGACTCCTGCTTCGACGAACCCGAAAACCCCGCCCCGGCCGAACTCGAGTAACGCCTTGCCCTCGGCGTCCGATCACTCCTTCCCGCGCAGCGTCTCCATCGCACGGACGTACGCGTCGATGTCGAACTTCCGCTCCAACCCCCCCGCCGACATGAATCGAACGGTCCCGAAGACCTCCCGCTCGGCCCACGGCCGATCGTGCTTGCCGAATATCCACGCCACGTTCGCGTAACTCGCCGGGTCCCGCCCGTCGAGGAAGTATTTGTTGTTCATCGCCAGCAGTCGGCGAAATGCACCGGCCGGCGTGGGCGTCCATTCGAGAATTTTCTTGCCCCAGTACATCCGCATGTAATTGTGCATCTTGCCCGTCAGCCGCATCTCCGTCATCGCGGCGTTCCAGTACGGATCGTGCGTCCGCCCCGCCTCGAGTTGCTTCCGCGTGTACGTCCGCTCCCGTCGATCGTCCCGGTGCGCACGCAGCGTCGCCCTTGCCCAGCCCGGCAGCGCCGCGTAGCGGTCGTACCGCCGGTTGAACCTCGCAAAATTCATCGCCAGCTCCCGACGGATCAATAACTCTTCGAGGTATGCGTCCTTCGCCTCCCGCGGCGCGTCCGCCTCGCGAACCGCCAAAGCGACCGCCACCGGCGAGACCTGCCCGAAGTGCAGGTACGAACTCATGTGCGATTCGATGCCCAGCGACGGGTCGTTCCGCTCCTCGGCGTACCGTCGCAAGCCGTCGGTCGTAAACGCCCTCAGCCGACGCATCGCCTCGCTCGTTCCCCCGCGATAGACCTCGCTGGGCGGTACGGAACGATCCACGTCCAGTGTCCCCAGCAAATCCGCAGGCCGATCCAGAGACTCCCCGGACAACCTCGGCGGGTCTCGCCGGTCGAGTCTCCCGGCCGGGGTCGGCTGGAGGTAGTCCTCCCAGTGTGACTGGTGCTTTTTCCGCAGCGTCCGGGCGGCGTACTCCTCGTGGTCGCTGGCGACCTCGACGGGCACGACCACGTCCGTCTCGACCTGCGTCAGCCGACAGCCGATCGCGCCGGCGACCTTCCGCCGCCATTCCACCTGGTGACGCAGGTATCCGCGGTCCGTGACGAGTTCCGCCGCCTCGCACGCCAGGTCCGTCGCCACCTCCGCCGGGCCGCCCTTGCGAAGCACAAAGGCCGCCCCCTTCTGCTCGACCTCCCGCGCCGTCTCGGACAGACCCTCCAGCAGGAACGCGAAGTGACGCGCGTTCGCCTCGGGATAGTTCTCCGTCAGCCCGAACCCCACCACCAACGGCAGGCCGAGTTCGTTCGCCCGCTCGATTGCCAGTTCCAACGCATCGTTACCGGCCGTCCGCTGCGAGGCCTGCATCCAGTACAGCACGTACCGCCCCGAACGGACGGACCTGCGGTTCAACACCGCGATGCGCTCTTCGTGAATCATCGCCACCTCGACGACATTGTACGGCAAGCCGATTCGAAATCGAAGCTACCCCTCTTTACCAACCGTGTTGTATCCTATCCAAAGCACCGGAAAGGAATCTCCAATGAACCACCCACGACACCGAGGCCTGTTCCTGCTTGTCGGTCTGCTCACCGCCTGTGCCGCCAATACTCTCCGTGCCGAAATCGCCACCCTCTGGGCCACCGGAGAGACCGCCAAGGTCCTCCGCGGCAACCTCGACCACCCCGACCGAAGCGGCAACGGCGTCTGGCAGGGCGGCCAGGTCCTCCTCCATGCCGCACGAAACGAAGTCGTCGGCTTCCAGCTCATCGTCCGGGCGGACTACACCGGCGTGAAGCAGCTTTCGCTGGAACTGCCCGAACTGCGTTCCCCCAGCGGCGGCGTCCTCCGGGCCGGGGAGCCGACCGACGACCCCACCGCGACCGTCGGGCGGGAAATCGAACTCTTCACCCAGCACTACCTGACGATCACCAAACCCACCAGCGTGCGCAACTGGTTCTTCAAACCCGCCTCCGACCCGACCGAAGGCTTCGTCGGCGAGGTCCCCGACGCCCTCGTGCCCGTCCACGCCAAAACGGGCCTCGGCGGACTGCCCATCGACATCCAGCCGAACACCAACCAGGGTTTCTGGGTCGACCTCTACGTCCCCCGCGACGCCCCCCCGGGCCGATACACCGGCACGATCACCCTCAGCGGAAACGACCTCGAAACCCGCACCCTCCCCGTCCTTCTCCGCGTCAGCGACGTCACCCTTCCCGACAAGCCGGGCCTGGACATGCTGCTCTACCTCGATCCCGCACCGATCCTCGCGCGCCACGGCGTCAAACCAGGCCCCGCCGGGGACGAACTCCTCGCCCGCTACCACCGCCTCGCCCACCGACACCGCGTCGAGTTCACCACCAACGGCTACGGCCCGGACTGCAGCGAAGCGATGCTCGATCTGATCTCCGGTAAGACCTTCTCCGGCAAAGCCGGCTACGAGGGCCCCGGCGAGGGCGTCGGCTACCGCATCCTCCCCGCGAACATGTACCACCCCCGCAAGGAGTGGTACCCCCCCAACGGCCACGCCACCGCCGACGCGTTCGTGACCTGGCTGAACCAGGTCCGCCCCGACGCGACGACGTTCATCTACATGCCCGACGAACCGACCTCCGGGAAGCAGTTCAAAAAAATCGCCGATCTCTGCGACTACCACCGCTCCAACCCAGGCCCCGGCGGGAGGCTGCCTCGTCTGGTGACGCTCTACCGTTCCGTGCCCGCCCCGCCGCTGGAAGGACTCATTGACATCTGGTGTACCGTCCCCGAAGCCGTCGACCCCGACGAAATGCTCCGCCAGAAATCCGCCAGCCGACAGTGGTTCTGGTACAACGGCCAACGACCCGCCAGCGGCACCCAGCTCATCGACGCCCCCGCCTCCGACATGCGCGTCATGCCCTGGATCTGCCTACGCTACGACCTGCCCCTGTGGTTCTTCTGGAAAGTCGACCATTGGCTCAACCCCGACGACCGCAGCAAACCTCGCGATATCTGGAGCAATCCCACCAGCCTCAACGGGTATGGCAAGGACTACCCCGTCAACGGCGACGGCTCGATCCTCTACGCCGGTCGCGACGCCTTCTTCCCCGCCCAGGACCGCCAGATCGACGGACCGGTCGCGTCGCTCCGCCTGAAAAACCTCCGCCGCGGCATCCAGGATGCCCTGCTCGTCCAGCTCGCCCGCACGTCGGGCCTCGCCGGCGAAGCCGACGCCATCACCCGACGACTCGTCCCCCGCGCACTCGGCGAGACGAGCTACGAGGACCCCGTCAGCTGGCCCGCCGCGGGCAAGCCCTGGGCCGACGCCCGCAAGAAACTCCTCCGGCTC